>JANXZA010000265.1 GCA_025355745.1 Rhizobacter sp.
CCTTGCTTGATCGACTTGTCGGCCTTGACCGCATCGAGCACGTCGGTCGAGACTTCCTTGATCAGGGCATCCGGCGCTTTCGAGGCTTGCGCCTGAGCTAAGCCGGCGGTGATGCAAAGAGTTGCGGCCAGCAGCCAGGGCGAGAATCGTTTTGACAGCATCTTGTTCCTTTGAGGATGGCGGGTGCGCAGCGGCACCGGGGCAGTGTGCGAGCGGGCCTGAGCTCGAAGGTTCAGCGCCGTGGCATGGCATCAACGCCGCACCCGGTGCCCCGGTTCACACCGAGCCCACGCTATTTGCGGCCGGCGGCCGAAGCCGGTGCATCGGCGGGCAGCGGCAGGGCCGATCCGGCGGGGGCCGCTGCGTCGGCAGGCGCCTCGGGCGCGTCGCCATCGAAGATCAGGCTGCGCCGCCGTTGCAGGTAGGCATCGCGCACGAAGGTGTACTTGTCGAGTGCGATGTCGTCGATCACGCGGGTGGCGCCCAGCAGGTTGGCGCGCGTGTTGATGATCTGCAGCACGGTGATGCCACCCTGCAGCCCGCCGTTGTTGATCAACAGCGCCGGCGACGCGCTGCGGTCGAGCGGCAGGGCGATCGAGTCGCGCACGGTCGAGGGGCCAAACAGCGGCCACACCACATAGGCACCGGCGCCGAAGCCCCAGCGCCCCAAGGTCTGGCCGAAGTCTTCGTAATGGTGGTCGAGACCGAATTCAGAGGCCACGTCGAGCACGCCGAGGAAGCCGAACACGGTGTTGGTGGTGAAGCGCACCACGTCCTGGAAGGCCGGCTCGGGCTTGCCCTGCAGCACGTTGTTGACGGCCGACCAGGCATCGGCCGCATTGGCGTAAAAGTTGTCAACGCTGCGGCGCACGAACTGCGGCACGACCTTCGCATAGCCGGTGGCCACGGGCTTCAGAACCTTTTCGTCCAGCCCTTCGTTGAAGGCGAACACCTTGCGGTTCCAGTTCTCCCACGGGTCGAGGCGCTGGCCCGGGCCACCGCGTGCGGTCTGGATCGTGGAACAGCCGCCGAGCAGCAGCCCGGCGAGCAGCAGCCACATCGGGGCAGTTCGCAAGCGAAAGGGGCGCATCATTTCTTGGCTCCGTTGACAGCCGCCGGGGCCTTCGAAGCGCCCGCGTCTTCCGCCTTGTTAAACAGGAACTGGCTGATCAGGCTTTCTAGCACCACCGCCGATTGGGTCTGCGCGATCGTGTCGCCGGCCGCGAACGGCTTGTCAGCGGCGCCGGGTTCGAGGCCGACGTATTGGTCACCCAGCAGGCCCGAGGTCAGGATGCGTGCCGACGAATCGCTCGGGAATTGGGCGTCGCGCTGCAGGTCGAGGCGCACCACGCCTTGATAGCTTTTCGCGTCGAACGTGATCGAGGCGACGCGCCCGATCGTGACCCCGGCACTGCGCACCGGCGCGCGCACCTTCAGGCCGCCGATGTTGTCGAACTTGGCCAGCAACGAGTAGGTGTCGCCCGAGCTGAAGCTACCGAGGTTCGCGGCCTTCAGGGCCAGGAACAGCACGCCGACGATGCCCAGCAGCACGAAGCCACCCACCATGATTTCAATGCTTCGCTTGCCCATGATTCACGTGCCCTGTCGTGTCGTAGTTTGCATCGCCATCATCCTAGTGCGTCGAGAACATCAGTGCTGTCAACACGAAGTCGGTGGCCAACACGCCGAGTGAAGAAATCACCACCGTGCGGGTCGTGGCCTTGGCCACGCCCTCGGGTGTGGCCTGCGCCTCGAAGCCTTGATAGACCGCGACGAAGGTGCAGATCACGCCGAACACCACGCTCTTCAGGATGCCGTTGCCGACATCGCGCCAGACGTCCACACCGTTTTGCATGATGGACCAGAAGTTGCCCGGGTCGACGCCGATCAGTTGCACCGCCACCACGTAGGCGCCCAGGATGCCGACGGCCGAAAACAGCACCGCCAGCACCGGCATCGCGACGATGCCGCCCAGAAAGCGCGGCGCCAGCACGCGGGTCTTCGGGTCGATGGCCATCATCTCCATCGCAGCGAGTTGTTCGCCCGCCTTCATCAGGCCGATCTCGGCCGTCAGCGAGGTGCCGGCCCGGCCCGCAAAGAGCAGCGCCGTGACCACCGGGCCGAGCTCGCGCACCAGCGACAGATTGACCAGCAGGCCGAGCGACTCCGATGCACCGTAAGTGACGAGCGCGTAGTAGGACTGCAGCGCCAGCACGAAGCCGACCGCCAGCCCCGAGGCCATGATGATGAGCAGCGACAGGTTGCCGATGGCATGGATCTGCGCGACCACCAAATGCGGGCGCCGCAGCGCGGCCGGCGTGCGGCGCAGCAAGTCGAAGAAGAAAAACGCGTGGTGGCCGAGCGCCCGCAGCGCGTCCAGCACATAGCCGCCGATCGCCGCCAGCAACGCGCTCACGACTTCACCCCGAAGTCTTCCGACAAAGGCTTGGCGGGGTAGTGGAAGCGCACCGGGCCATCGGGTTCGCCGCGAATGAACTGGCGCACCTGCGGGTCTTCCGAGGCGGTGAGTTCGGCCGGTGTGCCGTGCGCGACGACCCGCCCCTGCGACGACAGCAGGTAAGCGTGGTCACAAATCGTGAAGCACTCCTGAACGTCGTGCGACACCACCAGCGAGGTGGCGCCGGTCGCGTCGTTCAGGGTGCGGATCAGGTTTGCCGCCACGCCCATCGAGATCGGGTCGAGGCCGGCGAAGGGCTCGTCATACATGATGAGTTCGGGATCGAGCGCAATCGCCCGCGCCAGCGCCACGCGCCGCGCCATGCCGCCCGAAACTTCGGAGATGCGCAGCGGCGCGGCACCGCGCAGGCCGACCGCGTTGAGCTTCATCAGCACGATGTCGCGGATCATCGACTCGTCCAGGTCAGTGTGCTCGCGCAGCGGGAAGGCGACGTTCTCGAACACCGTCAGGTCGGTGAACAGACCGCCGAACTGGAACAGCATGCCCAGGCGCCGACGCAGCCGGAACAACTGCTCGGAGTCGCGCGCATCGACGGCTTCGCCTTCGAAGCGGACTGCGCCGCTGTTGACCGGGTAGACACCGCCGATGAGCCGCAGCAAGGTCGTCTTGCCGCAGCCCGATCCGCCCATGATCGCGGTGACCTTGCCACGCTTGAAGTCGAGCGAGACGTCGTTCAGGATGGTGCGGCTGGCGTCGTAGCCGAAGGTCACGTGATCGATCTGGATCAGCGTGTCTGGACTCAATGGATCGGCAGTCGGTCGGCTGGATTCAGTCGGCATTCAGGCATTAGGTTTGTGGCGGGCCAGGAGCCGAGCGCTTGGCTCAGGGCGACTGGCCCGCTGGCCCGAGAGCCGGGCGTGCGATGGCTGGAAAGATTGTCGCATGCGACTTCCGGGGTCGCCGGGCATGCCACGCCAGCCGCATCGGTCACGCCCGCCACGCCCGCCCGCGCCCACCCCGGCGCCAGACCACGTGGCGGGTCAGCGCGGCAATTCGCTGCGGCCCATCAGAAACGCGTCGATCGCATGCGCCGCCTGGCGCCCTTCACGGATCGCCCACACCACCAGCGACTGGCCGCGCCGCATGTCGCCGGCGGCGAAGACCTTGTCGACATTGGTCGCGTAGCCACCGACCAGCTCGGTGCCCGCCCGCGCATTGCCGCGCGCATCCTTGTCGACCCCGAACACTTCGAGCACGCTGGCCACCGGGCTGACGAAGCCCATCGCGAGCAGCACCAGATCGGCCGGCAGCGTGTGCTCGCTGCCGGCCACCTCGACCATCTTGCCGCCCTGCCATTCGACCCGCACCGCGCGAAGGGCCTTGACCTTGCCCTTGTCCTTGCCCTCACCGCCGATGAAGGCCTGGGTGGCAATCGCGAACTCGCGCTCGCAGCCCTCGAGGTGGCTCGACGAGGTGCGCAGCTTGATCGGCCAGTAGGGCCAGACCATCGGCCCGTTCTCGTGCTCGGGCGGCATCGGCAGCAGCTCGAACTGGGTCACGCTGGCCGCGCCATGGCGGTTGCTCGTGCCCACGCAATCACTGCCGGTGTCGCCGCCGCCGATCACCACCACATGCTTGGCATCGGCGCGCAATTGGCCCTTCACCTTGCCGCCCGCATTCACCTTGTTCTGCAGCGGCAGGAACTCCATCGCGAAGTGGATGCCGTCGAGGTCCCGGCCGGGCACTGGCAGGTCGCGCGATTGCTCGGCGCCGCCAGCCAGCAGCACCGCGTCGAAGTCAGCCTTCAGCTGGTCGGGCGTGATCGTTTCCCTGGCCCAGTTGGTGACCTTGGACCCCTTGCCAAGCGCGTCAGTCGTGGCGCCGATCAACACGCCGGTGCGCATCACCACGCCCTCGGCCTGCATCTGCAGCACGCGGCGGTCGATGTGGCTCTTCTCCATCTTGAAGTCGGGGATGCCGTACCGCAGCAGGCCGCCGATGGCGTCGTTCTTCTCGAACAACGTCACAGCGTGGCCGGCGCGCGCAAGCTGCTGCGCGGCCGCCATGCCGGCCGGGCCGGAGCCGACGACCGCAATCTTCTTGCCTGTGGTGTGCCTGGGCAAACGCGGCACGACCCAGCCCTCGGCCCAGGCCTTGTCGATGATCGCGTGCTCGATGCTCTTGATGCCGACCGCGTCGTCGTTGACGTTCAAGGTGCAGGCCGCCTCGCACGGCGCGGGGCAGATGCGGCCGGTGAACTCGGGGAAGTTGTTGGTCGAGTCGAGTACCGCAAAGGCTAACTTCCAGTCTGAGCGGTAGACGAGATCATTGAAGTCCGGAATGATGTTGTTCACCGGGCAGCCGCTGTTGCAGAACGGCGTGCCGCAGTCCATGCAGCGCGCGCTCTGCACCTTGGCCTCGCTCTCCTTCAGGCCGATGACGAATTCGCTGTAATTCTTGACGCGCACGGCGACAGGCGCATAGCCCTCTTCGAGGCGCTCGTATTCCATGAAGCCGGTGACTTTTCCCATGATCTCT
>JANXZA010000268.1 GCA_025355745.1 Rhizobacter sp.
GCCGGCGCCAGCACCACGCCGAAGCCGAAGATGCCCATCGCCTTGCCGCGCTCGCCGGTGCCGAAGGCGCGCAGGATGATGATGGCCGGGATCGGCTGCAGCACGCCGGCCGCCAGGCCCTCGACGACGCGCATCGCCAGCACCAGTTCGAACCAGCCTGCCAGGCCGCCGCACAGGCCGCCCGCCATCAACAGCAGCACCGCACCGGTGTAGGTGTGGCGGTAGCCGAAGCGCTCGAGCAGCCACGGCGTCGTCAACATCGACAAGGTCATCGCCGCCATGAAGCCGGCCGACAACCATTGCGCGCGTTCCTGGCCGAGGCCGAAGACGCGGCTGATGTCGGGCACTGCGACGTTGATGATGGTCGAGGCCATGATCGCCGCCATCGTGCCGATCATCACGGTGAGCAGCACATACCAGCGGTAGTTCGGGCCGATGCGCTGTTCGAGGGCGGCGCGGGAGTGGGGGTGGGGGGCGGGCATGGGGGCCGGTTTCGGCTCTGGGCGGCAGCAGTCGATTGTGCGGTGAGGGCGCCTGCGCCGGACGCTGCTCAAGGCATCGGCGCCAGCTGATGACAGGCCCGCTGACACGCAAGGCAATACACTGCATCACACTGTTTGACAGAAAATTCGCCATGCCCACCGTGTTGAAAGACGGCCAGCTCAGCCTTCGCTTGCCGAATGAACTTAACGAAAAGATCCAGGCCTACGCCCAACTCACCGGGCGCACGAAGAGCTACGTAGCGATGCAGGCCTTGGGGTCCTACCTCGACTCGCGCTTGCCGCAGTTCGAAGACCTGAAAGCCGCTGTGTTGGCGGCCGATCAAGGTGACTTTGCGGGTGACGAAGATGTGGCAACGGTGCTTGCCAGGCAGACGCGCCGCAAGACACCGCGCGCTGCCGCCAAACCCGCGCCGCGACGCCGCGCGGCGTGAAGTTGCGCTGGACGCGGCGGGCGTTGGCCGACCTGAGCCGCGCGTGCGACCGGATCGCCGAAGACAAGCCGGCCCTGGCCGAAGCGTTTGCTGCGGCCGTGTTCGACAAGGTCGAGCGACTGCGCGAGTTCCCGCTGCTTGGCCGCACGGGTGCCTTTGAGGACACGCGCGAACTCATCGTCCACAAGAACCACCTCGTGACCTACCGGGTGCGCGCGGATGAAGTCCAGGTGCTCCAGGTCTGGCACCTCGCGCGCAACCAGCCGCGCGGCGGGCGCTGACGCCAGGCCAGGTCGAAAGCGCCAGGCGACTTTCAACTGCCTGCCTTCACCCGCCGCCCTTCACCTTCAACCGCCACGCATGCAGCAGCGGCTCGGTGTAGCCGCTCGGCTGCACCAGCCCCTTGAAGACCAGATCACTCGCGGCCTGGAACGCGGCTGACGTGTCGAGATTCCCGGTCATCTTGCGGTACAGCGGATCACCCGCGTTCTGCTGGTCAACCACCTTGGCCATGCGCTTCAGCGTGGCCTTCACCTGCGCCTTCGTGACCACATCGTGCAGCAGCCAGTTAGCGATGTGCTGGCTGCTGATGCGCAGCGTGGCGCGGTCTTCCATCAGGCCGACGTTGTGGATGTCGGGCACCTTCGAGCAGCCCACGCCCTGGTCGATCCAGCGCACCACATAACCGAGGATGCCCTGGGCGTTGTTGTCGAGTTCCTGCTGGCGCTCGGCGGCCGACCACTTCGCCGCCTGCTTCGGCTTGACGACCGGGATCGTCAGCAGCCCGGCGAGCAGCGTGTCGCGCGTGGTGGCGGCATCGGCCTTGGCGTCGTCTTTCTCCATCGCCTTCTGCAGCGCGAGCACATCAACCTGGTGGTAGTGCAGCGCGTGCAGCGTGGCGGCCGTCGGGCTCGGCACCCAGGCGGTGTTGGCACCGGCCTTCGGGTGGACGATCTTCTGCGCCAGCATGGCGGCCATCAGGTCGGGCATGGCCCACATGCCCTTGCCGATCTGGGCCTTGCCGCGCAGCCCGCATTGCAGGCCGACAAGCACGTTGTTGCGCTCGTAGGCGGCGATCCACGCGCTCGTCTTCATGTCGCCCTTGCGGACCATCGGCCCGGCCCGCATCGAGGTGTGCATCTCGTCGCCGGTGCGGTCGAGGAAGCCGGTGTTGATGAAGGCGACGCGGCTGGCGGCGGCGGCGATGCAGGCCTTCAGGTTCACGCTGGTGCGCCGCTCTTCGTCCATGATGCCGAGCTTGACGGTGCTGGCCGGCAGGCCGAGCAGCGTCTCGACACGGCCGAACAGCTCGCACGCGAACGCCACTTCGGCCGGCCCGTGCATCTTCGGCTTGACGATGTAGACCGAGCCGTTGCGCGAGTTGCGGATGCCGCTGCGGCCCAGGCCCAGGCCCTGCAGGTCGTGCAGCGCGATCGTGGTGGTGACGACGGCATCGAGAATGCCTTCGGGGATCTCCTTGTTTTCATCACCCCACAGGATCGCCGGGCTCGTCATCAGGTGGCCGACATTGCGCAGGAACAGCAGCGCGCGCCCGGGCAGCACGAGCTCGCTGCCGGTGGTGCCGGCCGCCGTGTAGCGCCGGTCCTCGTTCAGGCCGCGCGTGAGGGTCTTGCCGCCCTTCGTCAGCGCCTCGGTCAGGCTGCCGCGCGCAATGCCGAGCCAGTTACCGTAGGCCTGCACCTTGTCGGCCGCATCGACCACCGCGACCGAGTCTTCGAGGTCGAGGATGGTCGACAGCGCCGACTCCAGCACCAGATCGCTGACGCCGGCCGCATCGCTCGCGCCGATGGTCGCGCTGCGGTCGATGCGGATGTCGAGGTGCAGGCCGTTGTGTTGCAGCAGCACCGATGACGGCGCAGCCGCCTTGCCTTGATAACCGACAAACTGAGCGGTAGCTTTCAGCGCGCTGCGCTCGCCGTTCTTCAGCGTGACGCTCAACTCGCCGCCCTCGACGCGATAGCCGGCGGCATCAACGTGCGAGCCCTGCTGCAACGGCGCGCAGCGGTCCAGCACATGGCGCGCATAGTCGATCACGCGGGCGCCGCGCACCGGGTTGTAGGCGTTGCCCGTCTTGACGTCGCGCTTCTCGGCGCCGCCGTCCTCGGGCAGCGCGTCGGTGCCGTACAGCGCGTCGTACAGCGAACCCCAGCGCGCATTTGCCGCGTTCAGGGCGTAGCGCGCATTGGTGATCGGCACGACCAGCTGCGGGCCGGCCTGGCGGCTCAGTTCGGCATCGACGTTCTTCGTCGTCACCTTGACCTTGGCGGGCTCGGGCACGAGGTAGCCGATTCGGCTCAGGAACTTGCGGTACTTGCGCGGCTTGGTGATCGGGCCCGGGTGGGCGCGGTGCCAGCCGTCGAGCTCGGTCTGCAGGCGCTCGCGCTCGGCCAGCAGCGCGGCGTTCTTCGGCGCGAGGTCGTGGACGATGGCGTCGAAGCCGTGCCAGAACGTGGCGCTGTCGACGCCGGTGCCGGGAAGCACCTGGTCTTCGATGAAACGGTGCAGTTCGGTGGCGACCTGAAGGCGGTGGCAGGAGATGCGTGCGGTCATGACTGGGGCTACCTTGGAATGGAAGGGTCCGGACGTTCGCGTCAGGCCTTCGCAGGCGCGAGAGGTGCTGCAGCGGCCGGGAAGAAGCCGAGCACGTCGCGCAGGCTGCTGCCGGTGCGCGTGGGTTCGGTGTCGAGTTGTTCGAGCGGAAGGCCGGCCCGGTTCACCCACAAGGTCGTGTAGCCGAACCAGGTGGCGCCGATCGCATCCCAGCCGTTGCTCGAGACGAACAGGATGTCCTTCGCTGGCAGGTTCATGGCCTGCGGGCCGAGCGCATATGCGGCCGGGTCGGTCTTGAATTTGCGCAGTGCATGTACGCTCAATACATGCGTTAGAAGACCGGAAAAGCCGGCGCTCTTGATGGCCACGCCGAGCATCTCCGGGTCGCCGTTGCTGAGGATGCCGGCCGGTATGCCGCGCGCCTTCAGCTCGACCAGCACCTCGCGGTTCTCGGGGAAGCTGCTCAGGTGCCGGTACTGGTTCATCAGCCGGTCTTCGGTGCCGGCATCGAGCGCCAGGCCGAGCCGCAGTGCAGCGAAGCGCAGGCCGGCGCGGGTCAGTTCCCAGAACGGCCGGTAGTGTTCACCGTGCTGGCCGCTCATCGAGGTGATGCGCGTGTAGTCGATCTGCTTGTCGCGCCACAGGATGCTCAGGCGTTCGCCGAAACCGGGGAACAGTTGCTCGGCCAGCAGCGAGACGCTGTAGACATCGAACAGCGTGCCATAGGCGTCGAACAGCACGCCGCGCGGCGCCGGGGATGGGGCGGGAGTGGGGTTGGTTCTGTCCATGCAGACAATCTATTCGATGCGCAAGCCGGCATTAAGTACGATGAATGCCTTTCATTCGTGACCTGGATACGCGTAATCATGGACCGCCTGAAGCAGTTCGAAACCTTTGCCGCCGCCGCCACGAAGGGCAGCCTGACCGCCGTGGCGAACGCCGAGGGCGTGGCGCCCGCCGTCATCGGCCGGCGCATCGACGCGCTCGAACGACGCCTGGGCGTGAAGCTGCTGGTGCGCACGACACGGCGCCTGGCGCTGACGCATGAGGGCAGCGCCTTCCTCGAAGACTGCCAGCGCCTGCTGGCCGACTGGGCGAACGCCGAGGCCAGCGTGAGCGCGGGCGGCGTGAAGGCGAGCGGGCATTTGCGCATCACCTCGCCGGCCGGCTTCGGCCGCCGCCATGTCGCGCCGCTGGTGCCGCACTTCCTGGCGCTGCACCCGGACGTGAGCATCTCGCTGAACCTGAGCGACCGGGTGGTGGACATCGCGGGCGAAAGCTTCGACTGTGCGGTGCGCGTCGGCGACCTGCCCGACAGCAGCCTGATCAGCGTGCGCCTGGCCGACAACCGGCGCCTGTGCGTGGCCACGCCCGCCTACCTGAAGCGCGCCGGCACGCCGCTGCACCCCAGTGAGTTGGCGCGCCATGAATGCCTGGCGCTGAGCAGCGATGCGAGCCAGTCGCGCGGCTGGGCCTTCAACGTGGGTGGCGAGGTGACCTACCTGCGCCCGATTGGGCGGCTCGACTGCAGCGACGGCCAGGTGCTGCACGCCTGGTGCTCGGCCGGCCTGGGGCTGGCATGGCGCTCGACCTGGGAGGTGGAGCAGGAGATCAACGCCGGCGAACTCATCAGCGTGCTCGACGACTTTGCGGCCGCGCCGAACGGCATCTATGCAGTGTTCCCGCATGCCAAGCACCTGGCGCTGCGGGTGCGTTTGTGGATCGACTTCCTGAAGCACACCTACCGCGACAGCGGGTACTGGAAGCGCGGCCCGTCGACGTGAAACGGCCCGCACAGGGCGGGCCGGTAAGCAAAGGCTGTCTGGGCGGGCGCGCGGGACGAGCGTCGGGCCGCCCCAAGCCGGCCCGCATCCCCCCGGGGGATCGACCGATGTACCCATCGGTCGAGGGGCGCCGTTATCTCACTTGCTCAGGCATTCCTTCATGAACGCCTTGCGCTCGTCGCCCTTCGTGGCCTTGGCCTTCGGGTCGGCGTTGCACGACGTCATCTTGCTCTGCTGGGTTTCTTTCTTGGCCGACAGGCAGGTCTTCATGAAGGCCTTGCGCTCGTCGCCCTTCTTGTCCTGCGCGTCGGCGTTGCATTCGCCCATCTTGCTTTGCTGCTTGCTCATCGGCGCGGCCGCGCCCTTAGCCATGTCGGGCGCTTCCTTGTGCGAGGTGGCGAATGCAGACGTGGAAAGCGCGGCCAGGGAAAGGGCCAGAATGGTCATCAGATGTTTCATGCGGTTGCTCCTGAGGCGTGGGACGGGGGCGTGATTGCCGGCATGGATTGAAGCATGCAGCCCCAACGCCAGCAAGCCATGAACGCAACCGCGTGTGTCGCGGACGACACGCCATTGCGAAGCATTCACGCCCGACCCGCGTTGGCGCAGCCCTACAGGATGCGCCGCGGGTGCGCCAGCGTTTCGTGCGCGGCATGCAGGCGGCGCACCAGCACGCGAATGAAAGCCTCGTCGAACAGATGGCGGCAGTTCGGGCTGACCTGCACCAGCGTGTCGGGCGTGAACGAAATGGTGGTTGCCGGCTCGGCCACGATCACGTCGGTGCTGTGGCGCTTCAGGTCGGGGCTGGGCGCCAGATAGGCCATCTCACCGATCGACGTGCCGGCGCCCAGCTGCGCCACCTTCGTGCCGTCGCGAAACACCTCGACCTCGCCCTGCGCCAGGATGTGAAAGCTGCTGCCCTCTTCGCCCTTGCGGTACAGCGCGTGGCCGAAATGAAAGCGCTGCCACTTGGCACGGTGCACCACCTCCCACAACTCCACGTCGCCGAAGCGGCCGAAGAAGTCGAGCGTGCGCAGCAGGTTGAAGCGCTCCGAATCGAGCACGCCCTGCAACTGCCCGCGCGGCACTTCCTGGTTTGTGATCAGGCCCGACAAGGCCTGCGCAAAAGCGTCCCAGTTGGCGTAGCGCTGCGCCGAGTCCTTGGCCAGGGCGCGCTGGATCACGGCATTCAGCCCGTCGCTGACGCCGGTGCGCAGCGCGCCCAGCGGGCCGGGCTGCACATGGTAGATCTGCTGCATCATCGCGGCCTGCGCCTGGGCGTCGAACGGCGGGCGCCCGGCGATCAGGTGGTACAGCACGGCGCCGAGCGAGTACATGTCGGCCCGGCTGTCGAGCGTGCTGCCGTCGAGCTGCTCGGGCGACATGTAGGCCAGCGAGCCGACGCGGTAGATCTGGGTCACGTCCGAGGCCAGGTTCAGCACGCTGCCGAAGTCGCTGATCTTCACGTCGGTGATGGCGCCGTTGGTCAGCACCACCAGCAGGTTGGCCGGCTTTACATCGCGATGGATCAGGCCCTGGCGGTACACATAGCCGAGCGCCATCGCGCACTTGAAACCGAGTTCGACGATCAGCTCCAGCGGCAGCAACTGGTCGGCGCGGCAGAACGGCCGCAAGGTGCTGCCCGACACATGCTCCATCACCAGATAGGGCGAGACCGGGTCGGGCACGGCATCGAAGATCTGCACCACGTTCGGGTGGTTCAGCCGGCCGACGAGCGCCGCTTCGGCGGCGAAGAAGCGCTCGGAGTAGCGGCCGTCGATCGGGTCGGCGCTGGCGTTCGGGCGCACCCGCTTGATCGCCACCTCGCGGTTCAGGAACGGGTCGTGGCACAGGAACACCTCGGCCGTGGCGCCTTCGCCAAGGCGGCGCAGCACGCGGTACTTGCCGATGTGGGTCGGCAGGTCGGATGTTGCTGGCATTGCGGGCGCGGCGGGCGCACTCATGGCGTGAGGGGCGGTGGGGGTGGGCATCGACATGGACACAATCGCATCGGCCTGCAGGGCGCGTTTGGCCGCATCTTCTCACCGCGATGCCACCGTTGCCGGATCGAACAGCGCGGCAAAGCGGTCGCAATCGTCGCCTTCAGACCGGCCAGGCGAGCCTGCGGCGGCGCCGGGCCACAGGCCGGTCGGGCTGAATCGGCCCCGTAGAATCGTCTCATGATCCAAGCCAAACACGAGCTGCTGGAAGCGCTCGGCGCCGCGATCGCCGACACCGCGCCGGGCACGCCTCTGGCTGCCGTGTTCGAGTCGCCGAAGCAGGCCGCCCATGGCGACCTGGCCTGCACGGTGGCGATGCCGCTGGCCAAGGCGCTGAAGAAGAACCCGCGCGAGGTCGCGGCCGGGCTGGTCGAGGCCTTGAACCGCCAGCCGGCGGTGCAGCGCTGGGTGCAGCAGATCGAGATCGCCGGCCCGGGCTTCATCAACCTGCGCCTCACCCCCGCCGCGAAGCAGGCGGTGGTGGCCGAAGTGCTGGCCGGCGGTGCGCGCTTCGGGCACCAAACGGCCCAGCCGGCAAAGGTGCTGGTCGAGTTCGTGTCCGCCAACCCGACCGGGCCGCTGCACCTCGGCCATGCACGCCAGGCCGCGCTCGGTGACGCGATTTGCAACCTGTTCGAGACCCAGGGCTGGCAGGTCACGCGCGAGTTCTATTACAACGACGCCGGCGTGCAGATCGCCACGCTCGCGGCCTCGGTGCGGGCGCGTCTGCACGGCTTCAAGCCGGGCGATGCCCAGTGGCCGGCTGCGGCCTACAACGGCGACTACATCGCCGACATCGCGGCCGACTTCGTCGCGAAGAAAACCGTCGCGGCCGACGACCGGGCTTTCACCGCCTCGGGGAATCCGGACGACCTGGACAGCATCCGCCAGTTCGCCGTGGCCTACCTGCGCCACGAGCAAGACCTCGACCTGCAGGCCTTCGGTGTGCGCTTCGACCACTACTTCCTCGAGTCGAGCCTGTATGCCAGCGGCGGGGTCGATGCCGCCGTGCAGCGCCTGCTCGCCTCCGGCAAGACCTTCGAGGAAGGTGGCGCGCTGTGGCTGCGAACGACCGACTTCGGTGACGACAAAGACCGCGTGATGCGCAAGTCGGACGGCAGCTACACCTACTTCGTTCCCGACGTGGCCTACCACCTGAACAAGCACGAGCGTGGCTTTGCGAAGGCCATCAACATTCAGGGCGGCGACCACCACGGCACCATCGCCCGGGTGCGTGCCGGCGTGCAGGCGGCCGGCGCCGGTGTGCCGGCCGGCTATCCCGACTACGTGCTGCACAAGATGGTCACGGTGATGAAGGGCGGCGAGGAGGTGAAGATTTCCAAGCGCGCCGGCAGCTACGTGACCCTGCGCGACCTGATCGACTGGACCAGCCGCGACGCAGTGCGCTTTTTCCTGCTCAGCCGCAAGGCCGACACCGAATTCACCTTCGATGTCGATCTGGCACTGAAGCAGAACGACGAGAACCCGGTGTTCTACGTGCAGTACGCGCATGCGCGCATCGGCTCGGTCGTGCAGCAGTTCGTCGAGCGCGGCGGCGACGTTGACGCGCTCGCCGGCGCCGACCTGAGCGTGCTCACCGCGCCCTCGGAACTGGCCTTGATGCTGAAGCTGGCCGAGTTCCCGGCGATGCTCGCGAA
>JANXZA010000269.1 GCA_025355745.1 Rhizobacter sp.
GGCCTGCCCACAATCACAACGGAGACACACCATGGAACTGGAACTGGCCAAGCGCATTGCAAGCCATCCGAAGTATCAGGAACTGAAAGCCAAACGCAGCCGCTTCGGCTGGTGGCTGACGCTGGCGATGATGGTCGTCTACTACGGCTTCATCCTGCTGGTGGCCTTCAAGAAGGAGTTTCTCTCGCAGCGCCTCGGCGAGGGGGTGATGACGCTCGGCATCCCGATCGGCTTCGGCGTGATCGTGTTCACCATCGTCATCACCGCGATCTATGTGAAGCGCGCGAACAGCGAGTTCGACGACCTGACCGCCGACATCGCCAAGGCGGTGCTGAAATGAGCCGCGTCTTGAGCACCCTGAGTGCCACACTGAACACCGCCCGCAGCGAACCTTTGCGCCGCGGCCTCACGCTGGCCGCGCTGTTCGGTGTCTCGGCTGCCGTCTATGCCGCCGGTGCCGACCTCGGCCAGGCCGCGAAACAGGCGACCAACTGGACCGCGATCAGCATGTTCGCGATCTTCGTCGTGTTCACGCTGTTCGTCACCAAGTGGGCGGCGTCGAAGACCAAATCGGCGGCCGACTTCTACACCGCCGGCGGCGGCATCACCGGCTTCCAAAACGGCCTGGCAATCGCCGGTGATTACATGTCGGCGGCCTCGTTTCTGGGCATCTCGGCGGCCGTGATGGCGAGCGGCTTCGACGGCCTGATCTACTCCATTGGCTTCCTGGTCGGCTGGCCCGTCATCACCTTCCTGATGGCCGAGCGGCTGCGCAACCTGGGCAAGTTCACCTTCGCCGACGTGGCGGCGTTCCGCTTCAAGCAGGCGCCGGTGCGCATCTTCGCGGCCTCGGGCACGCTCGTCGTCGTCGCGTTCTACCTGATCGCGCAGATGGTCGGCGCGGGCCAGCTCATCAAGCTGCTGTTCGGCCTGGAGTACTGGATCGCGGTCGTCATCGTCGGCTCGCTGATGATGGTCTACGTGCTGTTCGGCGGCATGACGGCCACCACCTGGGTGCAGATCATCAAGGCCTGCCTGCTGCTCGGCGGCGCGACCTACATGGCGCTATCGGTGCTGTGGTACTTCGGCTTCAGCCCCGAGGCGATGTTTGCCGGCGCGGTCAAGATCAAGACCGACCTGGCGCTGAAAGACGGCAAGACCGCCGAGGTTGCCGCGAAGCTCGGTCAGTCGATCATGGGCCCCGGCAACTTCGTCAAGGATCCGATCTCGGCGATCAGCTTCGGCATTGCGCTGATGTTCGGCACCGCCGGCCTGCCGCACATCCTGATGCGCTTCTTCACGGTGCCGAGTGCCAAGGCGGCACGCACATCGGTGATGTGGGCGACCGGCTGGATCGGCTACTTCTACCTGCTGACCTTCATCATCGGCTTCGGCGCGATCACTTTCGTGCTGACGAACCCCGAGTTCCTCGACGCCAAGGGCGTGCTCAGAGGCGGCGGCAACATGGCGGCGATCCACCTGGCGAACGCGGTCGGCGGCAACATCTTCCTCGGCTTCATCTCGGCGGTGGCGTTCGCGACCATCCTCGCGGTGGTCGCGGGGCTGACCTTGTCGGGCGCCTCGGCCGTGTCGCACGACATCTACGCCACCGTGGTCAAGGACGGCAAGGCCGACAGCGCCTCGGAGTTGAAGGTTTCGCGCATCACCACACTGGCGCTGGGTGCGCTCGCGGTGGTGCTGGGCATCGTGTTCGAGAAGCAGAACATCGCCTTCATGGTGTCGCTGGCGTTCGCGATCGCGGCCTCGGCCAACTTCCCGGTGTTGTTCATGAGCGTGCTGTGGAAAGACTGCACGACGCGCGGCGCCGTCATCGGCGGCTTCCTCGGGCTGATCTCGTCGGTCGGGTTGACGATCGTGTCGCCGTCGGTGTGGGAGGCGACGCTGGGCAACCCGAAGGGCTCGGCGCTGTTCCCGTACACCTCGCCGGCGCTGTTCTCGATGACGATCGGCTTCGTCGGCATCTGGCTGTTCTCGATCCTCGACACCAGCGCGCGCGCCAAGATCGACCGCGCCGGCTTCCTGGCCCAGCAGGTGCGCTCCGAAACCGGCATCGGCGCCTCGGGGGCGTCCGGCCACTGAAGGTCGTGGATGCGGTAGCGCTGGCGGCACAGATCGACGCCGCGCAGACGCTGGTTGAGCTGCAGCCGGCCGCGCGGAACATCGACGCGCTGATCGTCGCATGGCGCGCGGCGGGTGTTCCGATCGAGCGCATCGCGGGCGCCGTCAGCGACCTCAATGCGCAACTCTTCAAGCGGACCTGGTCGCTGCTGGCGCCGCCCGAGTGGGTCGCGAACAGCTGTCTTGTGATGATGGGCAGCGAAGGGCGCGCAGAGCAGTTGCTGAAGACCGACCAGGACAACGCGCTGCTGCTGCGCAACGACTTCGAGCCGGCCGGCGTCGACGCCATCGACGTGATTGCGCAGCGCTTCACCACCGCGCTGATCGGTTTCGGCTACCCGCGCTGCCCCGGCAACATCATGCTGAGCAACCCGCTCTGGCGCCAGCCGGTGGCCGGCTTCAAGGCGACCTTGCGCGGCTGGATGTTCGACGGCGACGCCGACGGCGCGATGCACCTGGCCATCTTTCTCGACGCCGCGCCGGTGGCCGGCGATGCCGCGCTGCTGCAAGACGCGCTGCATTTCATCGACGCCTACCTGGTCGACAACGACGCCTTCTTCGCCCGCTTCGCAGCCGCCGCCGACCAGTTCGACGCCGGCCGCGGCTGGTGGGCGCGCATCGCGGCGTTCGGCACGGCTGACAACGCCCCGCTCGACCTGAAGAAGCTCGGCACTTTTCCGATCGTGCACGGCGTGCGCGCGCTCGCGCTGCAGCACCATGTGCACGAACGCGCCACCGGCGCGCGGCTGCGCGTGCTGGCCGAGCGCGGCCACCTCAGCGCGCCGCTGGCGCGCGACCTGACCGCTGCGCTGCATGTGCTGATGGCCTTGAAGCTCGACCACCAGTTGCGCCGGCGCGATGCCTCTGAGGTCATCGATAACCTGGTGCGCCCGGCGGAACTGGCGGGGGCCGAGCGCGACACGTTGAAAGAAGCGCTGGCGGTGGTGCGCCACTTCCGTCAGCATCTGCGCCTGCACTACCGGCTTGATGCGTTGTGAGGCGGGTGAGTCTGGTGACGCCTGTAGGACGTCAGGCCGGCTGACGAGGAGACTTCGATGCAACACAGTTCCGGCGCTCTGGGGCGGCAGCGCCTCGTCGCGCTGTTCGTGGCCGGCTGGGGGCTGCTGAACTTCCCGCTGCTGGCGCTGTGGGACCGCGACGCCACCGTGCTCGGCCTGCCGCTGTTCCCGGCCGCGCTGTTCCTGCTCTGGGCCAGCCTGATCGCGGCCCTGGCGGTGCTGATGGAACGCAGCGCCGACTGACGGGGCATTTGATGTGCCTTGAAATGCAAAAGCCCACTCACGCACCGCAGAGGCGCAGAGAACGCGGAGGAATCGCAGAGGAATTGCAAGAGGAATTGCCAGAGAGCAGTTTGTATTTCCTCTGCGCAACTCTGCGTTCTCTGCGCCTCTGCGGTGGTGAGTTTGAAGTTTCAGGTGGGCTGCTCACACCGGCCCAGAAAACTCTCAGCCTGTGAGGGCGCCATGTTCGCGACCCCACTTGTCACCCCACTCGTCATAGGCGCCTCGTTCGCCTGGTTGCTGCTGCTGTTCGCAGTCGCCGCGTGGGGCGAGGCGCGCGCGCGTCAGGGCCGCTCGGTGATCGGCAACGCCTGGGTCTATGCGCTGTCGATGGGCGTGTACTGCACCGCCTGGACCTACTTCGGCAGCGTCGGCCGGGCGGCGAGTGCGGGCGTGTGGTTCCTGCCGATCTACCTCGGGCCGACCCTGGCGATGGCGCTCGGCTGGGTCGTGCTGCGCAAGATGATCCGCATCGCCAAGGCCTACCGCATCACCTCGATTGCCGACTTCATCGCCAGCCGCTACGGCAAGAGCCCGCTGCTGGCCGGCACCGTGACGCTGATCACGGTGGTCGGCATCGTGCCCTACATCGCGCTGCAACTGAAGGCGGTGGCGAGCGGCTTCGCGCTGCTCACCACGCCGCTGGGCACGCCGGTGGCCGCACCGCTTTCGTGGTGGCGCGACAGCACCTTCTACTTCGCACTCGCGCTGGCCGGTTTCACGATGGTGTTTGGAACGCGTCATCAGGGCAGCGCTGAAAAGCACGAAGGCCTGGTGGCGGCGATCGCGTTCGAGTCGGTCGTCAAGCTGATCGCGTTCCTGGCCGCCGGCGGCTTCGTCACCTGGGGCCTGTTCGACGGCCCGGCCGATCTGTTCGGGCGCGCGCTGGCGGTGCCTGAGCTGCACGCGCTGCTGAATCTGACCCAGAACCCGACCCAGGCAGCGCCGCAGAAGTTCGCCTACGAACAGTGGTTCGCGCTGACCTTGCTGGCGATGCTGTCGGTGGTGTTCCTGCCGCGCCAGTTCCAGATGATGGTGGTCGAGAACGTCAGCGAGCAGCACCTGAAGCGCGCTGCCTGGGTGTTCCCGCTGTACCTGCTGCTGATCAACCTGTTCGTGCTGCCGATCGCGCTCGGCGGCCTGCTGCACTTCGGGCCGGGCACGATGGACGCCGACACCTTCGTGCTTTCGCTGCCGCTGTCGCAAGGCCACGGCGCACTGGCGCTGGGGGTCTTCATCGGCGGGCTGGCGGCGGCCACCGGCATGGTCATCGTCGAGGCCATCGCGGTGTCGACGATGGTCTGCAACGACCTGGTGATGCCGATGCTGCTGCGCACCGTGCTGCGCCGGCGTGCGCTCGCTGTGGGGTCGGGAGTGGGGTCGGGCGTGGGGGCGGGCGCGGAGCCGACCGCATCCACTAACGCTGACCTGAGCGGCCTGCTGCTGGCCATCCGGCGCGCCGCGATCATCGCCATCCTGCTGCTCGGTTACGCCTACTTCGCGATTGCCGGCGAGGCCTATGCGCTGGTCAGCATCGGCCTGATCAGCTTTGCCGCCGTGGCCCAGTTCGCCCCGGCCATGCTGGCCGGGCTGTACTGGAAGGGCGGCACGCGCAACGGCGCGCTTGCCGGCCTGCTGCTCGGCTTCGCGCTGTGGGCCTACACGCTGATGCTGCCGTCGGTGGCGAAGTCGGGCTGGCTGGCGGGCGAGGCGGGCGTGCGCTTCCTGCACGACGGGCCGTGGGGCATCGCGCTGCTCAAGCCCGAGCAGTTGCTCGGTCTGGCCGGGCTTGACAACCTGACCCATGCGCTGTTCTGGAGCCTGGTCGGCAACATCACGGCCTTCGTCGCGGTCTCGCTGTGGCGGCCACCGTCGGCGCGCGAAGCCAGCCAGGCGCTGCTGTTCGTCGATGTGTTCGACGCCGCCTCAACGGCCACCGGGCCGGTGTTCTGGCGCGGCCGCGCCCAGGTGCGCGAACTGCTGCCGCTGGCGAGCCGCTTCCTCGGCGCGGCGCGCGCCGCCGCGCTGTTCGACGCCTATGCGCGCCAGCGTGGCGTGGCCCGCATCGAGGAGATTCCGGCCGATGCGCAACTCGTGCAGTTCGTCGAGACGCAGCTCGCCGGGGCGATCGGCAGCGCCTCGGCCCGCGCCATGGTGGCGGCCACGGTGGACGAGGAAACGCTCGGCCTGGACGATGTCATGCGCATCCTCGATGAGGCTTCGCAGCTGCGCGCCGCGAACGCGCAGCTGCAAAGCCTTGACCGCCTGAAGGACGACTTCATGTCGTCGGTGACGCATGAGCTGCGCACGCCGCTGACCTCGATCCGCGCGCTGGCCGAGATGATGGCCGACGACCCGGACATGCCGGCTGCGCAGCGGGCCCAGTTCCTGGCCATCGTCAACGCCGAGACCGGGCGCCTGAGCCGCCTCGTCAACCAGGTGCTGGACATGGCCAAGATCGAGTCCGGCCAGGCGCAATGGAGCGTCGCCGAGGTCGACCTGCGTGCGTTGTTGCAGCAGGCGGTGCAGACCACCGCCGCGATGTTCCGCGAGCGCAGCGCCAGCGTCGTGCTGGATGCGCCCGACAGCGTGCCGGCGCTGCACCTCGACGCCGACCGGCTGACCCAGGTGCTGCTGAACCTGCTGTCGAACGCGGCCAAGTTCCTGCCGCCCGACGGTGGGCGGGTCGAGCTGCGGCTGCGGGTCGTGGCTGCCGGGCTGCGCGTCGAGGTGCATGACAACGGCAGCGGCGTGGCGCCTGCGCAGCGCGCGCTGATCTTCGAGAAGTTCCGCCAGGGCGGCGCTGCGGCAAACCGGCCGCAGGGCACGGGCCTGGGCCTGCCGATCAGTCGCCAGATCGTCGAACATTTCGGCGGCCGCCTGTGGCTGGACCCGGCACCCGGCGGCGCGGGTGCATGCTTCGTGTTCGAACTGCCGTGGCAGGCGCCGCGCAACGCAGCCGCGGACGCAGCCGCGAACGCACCCGCAGACCCGGCCGGAGAACCCTCATGACGCAGCACATCCTGATCGCCGACGACGAGCCGAACATCGTGATTTCGCTCGAGTACCTGATGCAGCGCGAGGGCTACGCAGTCAGCGTGGCGCGCGACGGCGAGGAGGCGCTGGCGGTGATCCTGCGCGACCGGCCCGCGCTCGTGCTGCTCGACGCGATGATGCCGAAGATGTCTGGCTTCGAGGTCTGCCAGGCGCTGCGCGCCAACGACGCCGCGCACGGCACGCTGATCCTGATGCTGACCGCCAAGGGCCGCGACACCGATGTCGCGAAAGGCCTGGGCTCGGGCGCCGATGCCTACATGACGAAGCCGTTCTCGACCCGCGAGCTGGTGCATAAGGTGCGCGAGATGCTGGACGGCGGCGCTTGAAGTGGTCTGTACCTAACTATTTCATCAAGCGGAACCAGTCATGCGAAGCCGCTTGCGTCAAAGGCTCCGATCAAAGGCTCCGATCAAAGGCTCCGATGTTGCGCTTGCTACCGCCCCTCATGTCGTCATTGAAACCCGCTCACCGCCTGCCACTCGCGATCGCCGCGTTCGGCTTCGCGCTGGCGCTGCTCGCCGTCGCCAGCGTGTTGCTCGTCGGCGCCACGCTCGACGCGGCGCAGCGCGACGCGGTGGCCGGCGTGCTCGCCTCGCGCGCGATGCTGGTCGTGATGCTCTGGCTCGCCGCCTTCGCCCTGGCCGCCTGGTGGCTGGCGCGCCTGTTCGAGCGCTTCGTCGAGGCGCCGGCGCGGCTCAACGAGCAGGCCCAGGTGCTCTTGACCGACGCCGCTGCACGTGGGCTTCGCGGCATCGAAGCGCAGGGCAGCGCGGCGAATCGCGGCCTGGCCGGCACGCTGAACGCGCTCGCGCAACAGCGCACGCGCTTCCAGCAGGACGTTGCCGAGCAGGTCGCGCAGGCCAGTCACGCCATCGAGCAGGAACGCAGTCGGCTCTCGGCGCTGATGGCCGAGCTGACGCAAAGCGTGCTGGTGTGCAACCTCGACGGCCGCATCCTGCTCTACAACCACCGCGCCCGCGTGCAGTTCCGCGCCTTGTCGGCCGCGCCCCTGGCGGCGGGTGGCGCCGAGCTGGTCGGCCTGGGCCGCTCGATCTATGCGGTGTTCGATCGCGCGCTCGTCACGCATGCGCTCGAGACGATCCGCCAGCGCGTGCAAGCCGGTGTCGCCCAGCCGTCGGCGCAGTTCGTCACCAGCACGCCGGGCGGGCAGTTGCTGCGGGTGCAGATGGCGGCGGTGCATGACGTGAGCGACGTGAATGATCTGCGCGACGTGCCCGACCTGCGCGACGCGCTGACGCAAGACGCCGGCCCGGCCACCGGACCGAACCCCAACGCCACGCTCAGCGGCTTCGTGCTGATGCTCGACGACATCACGCACGAGTTCGCCCAGGAGGCGCTGCGCGACCGCTTGCTGCTCGGCCTGACCGAAGGCAGCCGCGCGTCGCTGGGCAACGTGCAGGCCGCAGTCGAAATGCTCGAACTGCCCGACCTGGAGGCGCCGATGCGCGCCCGTTTCCAGGCCGTGGTGCGCGACGAGGTGGCGGCCATGACCGCGCGCCTCCAGACCCTGGCTGCCGATGTGTTGGCCGGCCTGAAAACCCGCTGGCCGATGGAGGACATGGCGGGCACCGATCTCGTCGCGGCGGCGGTGCGGCGCATCGAGGCGACGAGCGCAGTGCGGGTCAGCGCGGGCGATGTCGACGCGGCACTGTGGTTGCAGGTCGACAGCTACTCGCTGTTGCAGGCGCTTGTCTACCTCGCCGGGCGCCTCGTCGATGAGCACGCCGTGCGCAGCCTGCAACTGCGGCTGCAGGCTGCCGGCCCGCGCGCCCGGCTCGACCTGGTCTGGGTTGGTGTGGGCCTGAGCACCGAGACCGTGATGGGCTGGCAGATGGATGCGATGCGCAGCGGCGCCGACGCCACGCCGCTGACGGTGCGTGACGTGATCGAGCGCCACGGCGCCGAGTTCTGGTTCGAGCGCGAGCGTGTTCGGCACGAGGCGTTCTTCCGCTTCCTGCTGCCCTGCGCCGGCGCGCCGCCGCCGCCCGTGGCGGCCTCGGCCTCGATCCCGGCCTCGGCCGATCATCTCGCCGGCCACGCCAACCACGCCGGCCGTCCCGAGTTCTACGACTTCGACCTGTTCCAGACTTCGGCGCAGACCCTCGCGCTCGACGACCGCGCGCTCGCTGAACTGAGCTGCACGGTTTTTGACACCGAGACCACCGGCCTGCAACCCTCAGAGGGCGACGAGATCATCCAGATCGGCGCGGTGCGCATCGTCAACGGCAGGTTGCTGCGGCAGGAGAGCTTCGATCAACTCGTCGACCCGCAGCGCGCGCTGTCGCCCGCGTCGATCGAAGTCCACGGCCTGCGGCCCGAGATGCTGGCGGGCCAGCCGACCATCGGAGACGTGCTGCCCGCCTTCCACGCCTTCGCCCGCGACACCGTGCTGGTGGCGCACAACGCCGCCTTCGACCTGCGCTTCCTGCAGTTGAAGGAAGGCCTCAGCGGCCTGCGCTTCGACCAACCGGTGCTCGACACCTTGCTGCTGTCGGCCTGGCTGCACCCGAACCAGGCCTCGCACCGGCTGGAGGCGATTGCGCAGCGCCTGGGCCTGCCGGTGGTCGGCCTGCACACGGCCCTGGGCGATGCGCTGCTCACGGCCGAGGTCTTCCTCGGGCTGATCCCCCTGCTGCACGCGAAGGGCGTGCACAACCTCGGCCAGGCGCGCGCCGCCGCGCTGCAAACGTACCAGGCGCGGCTGAAGTACTGAGGCATCGGAGAAAAGTCTCACCGCAGAGTGAAGGAGTTGACGGAGTTGACGCAGAGTGAAGTCGAAGGCTTTTACTCTGCGCAACTCCGTTCCACTGTGGTGAAGGTGCCCTCCGAACACCGCCGCACTGCGGGAACTGCACGTCTTGACGTGCATCAACCGACCGCTGCGATCCCTCTCGTGGTTTTCCCGCGCCAGCGAATTTGACGTGCGATTTCTCACATCAAAAAACAAATCCACAGGGTTGCACCTGAGTTTGTCAGTTTGGCTTCAGTTCCGCGTCAGACCACGGTCAGAGCCCGGCCCGAAGATGCCTGC
>JANXZA010000001.1 GCA_025355745.1 Rhizobacter sp.
GTCGCCGACCCGGCGCGCCTGGAAGTAGGCCAGCGGCAGGTTCACCAGATGGCGGAACAGGCGCGCGCCCAGCTCCACGTCGATGCGGCTGGTGGTGTTGCTGAAGACGCAGGTGCGCAAGGTCGTCAGCACACTCTCGAACACGACGACGGCGATCAGGCCAACCACCAGCACATCGAGCGTGGTCAGGCTGCGGTGCACCAGCACCTTGTCCATCTCGACCTGGAGGAATGGTGGGCTCACAAGCGCGAAGAGCTGCACGAACAGCGAGACCACGAGCACCTCGCTGAACAGGCGCCGGTACTTGACAAGGCTCGGGATGAAGCCGCTGAAGTCGAACTTCGCCAGTGCACCGGCCAGGCTGGCCCGGCTGGTGATCAGGATGAGCTCGCCGCTCCACTGCGTTGCGAACACGGCCAGCGGTTCGATGGTGGTGCGGGCGGGTTGGCCTGCCACCGCCGTGGCCGGGTTCATGAAGAGCACGCGCTGGCCATCGCATTGGGCGAGCATGACGACGCGGGTCGCCGGCTCGCCGATGGATTCATTCGCGGTGTCGTTCATCAGCGCCAGCGCTGGCAATGGCACGAGGTTCAGCCGGTCGGTGTGGCTGCGGTGGCGCCTGGCCTTCAGGCCGAGGTGCTGCGCGGCCAGCAGCAGGCCATCGGTGCTGGGCGCATGGCTGGCCGGCCAGCCGAGCTGGTGCGCGAGATGGGCCGGATTGGCGGAGATCTGCTGCAACCGGGCGATGAGGCACAAGGCTGCCAGACCGCAGACGCGGGGCTGGCCGTGCGCTGCAAGGTAAAGCGTTGTTCATGTGGGGCCAGAGCCTGTGCTGCGCGGCAAAAGATGTATCGAAACACCTTAGCCGCGCCAGGGCGAGCCTCCGTCAAAATCCGACCCTGTTCCTCGGAGCCAACATGGAAAAAACCTGGTTGAAGCAGTACCCCGCCGGTGTGCCGGCGAACATCGACGTGGCGCAGTACCCGTCGCTGGTGGCGCTGCTCGAAGAGAGCTTCAGGAAGTACGCCGGCCGCATGGCCTACAAGTTCATGGGCAAGTCGATCAGCTTCGCGCAGGTCGATGACGCTTCGCGCGCTCTCGCAGCCTGGCTGCAGGCGCAGGGGCTGGACAAGGGCGACCGCGTCGCCATCATGATGCCCAACGTGCCGCAGTACCCGGTGGCGGTGGCGGCGATCCTGCGCGCCGGCTATGTGGTGGTGAACGTGAACCCGCTGTACACGCCGCGCGAACTCGAACACCAGTTGAAAGACTCGGGCGCCAAGCTCATCATCATGGTCGAGAACTTCGCGACCACCTTGCAGCAGGTGCTGGCCGCAGTGCCGACGAAGAGGGTCGTGCTGACGGCGCTGGGCGACATGCTCGGCTTCCCGAAGGCGATGATCGTCAACTACATGGTGCGCAAGGTGAAGAAGATGGTGCCGGCGTTTGACCTGCCCGGCGCCATCCGCTTCAACGACGCGGTGGCGCAGGGCCGGGGCAGAAGTTTCAAGCCCGCAACCTTGGGGCCGGACGACATCGCGGTGCTGCAGTACACCGGCGGCACCACCGGCGTGAGCAAGGGCGCGGTGCTCTTGCACCGCAACCTGGTCGCAAACATTCTGCAAGCCGAAGCCTGGTACCAGCCGGCGCTGAAGAAGATTCCCGCCGGCCAGCAGGTCGTGACGATCTGCGCGCTGCCGATCTATCACATCTTCGGCTTCAACACCAACATGATGCTGGCGATGCGCATGGGCGGCGCGAACATCCTGATCGCCAACCCGCGCGATCTGCCGAGCGTGTTCAAGGAACTGCAGGGCGAGACCTTTCACAGCTTCCCGGCTGTCAACACCTTGTTCAACGCGATGGCGCATCACGCTGACTTCAGCAGCGTTGACTGGAGCGGGCTGGTGATCTCGGTGGGCGGCGGCATGGCGGTGCAAAGCGCCACCGCCAAGCTCTGGCTCGACAAGACCGGCTGCCCGATCGTGGAAGGCTACGGCCTGTCCGAGACCTCGCCGTCTGCCACCTGCAACCCGGTCGACAGCACCGCCTACAGCGGCAACATCGGCCTGCCGATGCCGAACACCGAACTGAAGCTGCTCGACGACGACGGCAACGAGGTGGCGCAGGGCACGCCGGGCGAAATCGCCATCAAGGGCCCGCAGGTGATGGCCGGCTACTGGCAGCGCCCCGACGAGACCGAAAAGGTCATGACGGCCGACGGCTTCTTCCGCAGCGGCGACATCGGCGTGGTCGACGAGCGCGGCTACTTCAAGATCGTGGACCGCAAGAAGGACATGATCCTGGTCAGCGGCTTCAACGTCTATCCAAACGAGGTCGAAGACGTGGTCTCGGGCATGCCGGGCATCCTCGAATGTGCGGCCGTTGGCGTGCCCGACGCCAAGGCGGGCGAGGCGGTGAAGCTGGTCATCGTGCGCAGCGACCCTGCCGTGACCGAGGCGATGGTGCGCGCCTGGTGCGAGGCCAATCTGACCGGCTACAAACGGCCGAAGACGGTTGAGTTCCGCACCGAATTGCCGAAGACCAATGTGGGCAAGATCCTGCGCCGCGAACTGCGCGACAAGGCCTGAGTACACACCGCGCAGTGCGCGCCGACACGGCCTACCTTTGCACACGGGCGCGAGCGGGGCCGCTGATACATTGACAGGCGAGTAGCGCGCCCCGATGCAGGGCGGGCACGCGACGTTGACGGGAACTTACCGGTGATCTGGACCAAGACCGAAGCAGGGCGCGTCGAGATTCGATCTCGCGCACTGGTTCGGGAGCGTGCCCAACGTACGCTGTTGCTGCTGATCGACGGCGTTCGCTCCGAAGAAATGCTGCTGAGCGACCTGGCGGGCAGTTCGGCCGCCGACTTTCTGACCCTGCAAACGCTCGGGCTGATCACGGCAGCACAACGGCCGGTGGCACCGGAGCGCGCGGCAGCACTGCCATCGCCCGCGCCACCCTTGTTGCCTGTGGTCTCGCCCTTGGCGGGTGTCGCTGCCGATGCCGCTCCGCTCGACTACGCCCAGTTCACGGCGGCGCTCACCAAGCTCATCTCCAGCGAGCTCGGCCTGCGAGGTTTTGTGCTGACCCTGGCGGTGGAAAAGGCCGGCACCGCCGATGAACTGCAGGCTGTGGCACAGCGCGCCCTGACGCAGATTCGCGAGCGCAAGGGCGACGCCGCAGCGGCCGCCGCACGGCGCGCGCTCTATGGCAATTGATGCTGAGGCGGGCCCGGTCGCCGGGCCGGTGGCCATCATCAGCGCGGTCCACGAAGAACTGCGCGCCCTGCTGCCCGAGCTGCGCGATCCGGCCCGCGTGCGCCTGGCCGGCCGGGAGTTCCACTCGGGCCAGATCCACGGCCACCCGGTGGTGCTGGTGCTGTCGGGCATCGGCAAGGTCGCCGCGGCCACCACGGCGGCGCTGCTGATCCACGCCTTCAAGGCCAGCGCGCTGGTGTTCACCGGTGTGGCGGGCGGCTTGAAGCACGGCGTGCGGGTCGGTGATGTGGTCGTCGCGCAGCGGCTGCTGCAACACGACATGGACGCCTCGCCGCTGTTCCCGCGCTTCGAGGTGCCGCTGACCGGGCGCGCGCTGTTCGAGGCCGATGTCGCGCTGGTCGAGGCGCTGGCCGGCGCGGCGCAGCGCTGCCTGGGGCGTGCCGAGGCGCTGATCGGCGCCGCTCGGCTGGCCGGGTTCGGCATCGAACGCGCCGTGCTGCACCAGGGGCTGGTCATCAGCGGCGACCGCTTCGTCGCCAGCGAGGTGCACAGCAGCGAGCTGCGGGCGGCGTTGCCGCAGGCCCTGGCGGTCGAGATGGAAGGCGCTGCGGTGGCCCAGGTGTGCGCCGATTTCGGCACCCGCTTTGCGGTGCTGCGCACCATCTCCGACCGGGCCGACGACAGCGCCCACGTCGACTTCCAGCGCTTCATCGCCGAGGTCGCCAGCGCCTACACGCACGCCATCATCGACGACTGGCTGCGGAGTTCGGCGCAGCTCTGAAGCGGCGCGTCAGCCCAAGGGCAAGAGCCAACTCATTCAGCGCAGAGGCGCGGAGTGACGCAGAGTTGCGCAGAGTGAATACAAGACTTTGAATTTCTCTGCGTCACGCTGCGTCCTCTGCGTTGGTGAGTTCGGCATTCGATTCCGGCCGCACCCGCCCATCGAAAGACTCTCAACGGCGTCAGGCAAACTCGGCCCATGCCACCGCGCCTCTACATCGACCTGCCGCTGCACAGCGGTGCCGCCCTGGCGCTGCCCGCCGGGGCCGCGCGCCATGTGCAGGTGCTGCGCCTGCAACCCGGTGCGGCGATCACGCTGTTCAACGGCCGGGGCGGGGAGTGGGCCGCTGCGGTGACGCAGATGGGGCGCAGCGAGGTTTCGGTGCAGATCGGCATGCACGACGAGGTGGATCGCGAGCTGGGTGCGGCGGTGACCCTGGCGCTGGGCATGCCGGCCAACGAACGCATGGACGCAGTCGTCGAGAAGGCCACCGAGCTGGGCGTGGCGGCCGTCCAGCCGCTGCTGTGCGAGCGTTCGGTGCTGCGCCTGAGTGGCGAGCGGGCGCAGAAGAAGGTCGCGCACTGGCAGGCCGTGGCACTCGCGGCCTGCGAACAGAGCGGGCGCACGCAGGTGCCGCTCATTTTGCCCGTTAGCCCCCTGGCCGACTGGCTGCGCGATCTTCCGGCCGGGTCTGACGACGGCCGCGCGCGCTGGCTGCTCAGCCTGCGCGATGCCGTGCCGCTGCACTCGGCGCGCGCGCCGGCGGCCGGCGTGCTGTGCCTGAGCGGCCCCGAAGGCGGCCTGTCGGCGGCCGAGGAAGCAGCCGCCCGCGCGGTCGGCTTCACGGCCGTCTCGCTCGGGCTGCGGGTGCTGCGCGCCGATACCGCACCGCTGGCCGTGCTGGCCCACCTCGGCCTGCAAGCGCCGCATTCCTGAAGGCGCTTGATGAACCTGAACCTGCTGCTGCTGACCCTGTGCCAGGGCCTGTTCCTGACCAACAACGTGACCTTCATGGCGATCAACGGCCTGGTCGGCCTGAGCCTGGCGCCGAGCCCGTGGATGGCGACCTTGCCGATCACCGGCTATGTGGCTGGTGGCGCGTTGTGCGCCAGCCTGGTGGCGCGCCACCAGCGCGCCTGGGGGCGCCGGCGCGCGTTCCAGGCCGGCACGCTGGTGGCGATCGGGTCGAGTGCGCTGTGCGCCTATGCCGCGTCGACACACCAGTTCTGGCTGCTCGTCGCGGCCACGCTGCTGGCCGGCTATTACAACGCCAACGCCGGCCTGTACCGCTTCGCTGCCACCGAGCTGGCGGCGCCGCGCTACAAGGAGCGCGCGATCTCGTGGGTGCTGGCCGGCGGCATCATCGGCGCCGTTGCCGGGCCGAACCTGGCGAGTGCCACGCGCGACGCACTGCCGGTGGCGTTTGCGGGCGCGTATGCGGCGCTGGTGGCGGTCGCGCTGCTGGCGCTGCTGGTGCTGTCGTTCATCCGCTTCCCGCCGCTGCCGCTGCCAAGTGCCGCCCGGCCCGGCCGGCCGCTGCGAGAGATTGCGCGTCAGCCGGTGTTCATCGTCGCCGTGCTCGGCTGTGCGCTCGGCTACGGCGTGATGAACCTGCTGATGGCGGCCACGCCGATCGCGATGTCGCAATGCGCCCACCCGTTCAAGAGCACGGCGCTGGTGCTCGAGTGGCATGTGCTCGGCATGTTCGTGCCGAGCTTTTTCACCGGTTCGCTGATCCGGCGCTTCGGCTGCCTGCCGGTGATGGCGGTCGGCGTGGGGCTCAACCTGGTGTGCATCGCGGTGGCCTTGTCGGGGGTCGACCTGATGAGCTTTACCGTGGCCCTGCTGGCGCTCGGCATCGGCTGGAATTTCCTCTTCATTGGCGGCACGACGCTGTTCACCGAAGCCTACCGGCCCGAAGAAAAGACGACCGCCCAGGCGGCGATGGACACGGTCATTTTCACGACCATGACACTGACCTCGTTCAGCTCCGGCGCACTCGTCACGACCAGCGGCTGGACCTGGTTGAACCTGGGTTCGATCGCGCCGGTGCTGCTCGCTGCCGCCGCGCTGGCCTGGCTTGCCATGCAGCGCCGCCTCACTCAGAATCGTGCGTCAACTTAACGGGGGATGACCATGGGTTTGCTTGATTCAGTGATCGGCGCAGTGACCGGTAACCAGGGCGGTGGGCTCGGCGGAGTGCAGGGTGGCGGGCAGGGCGGCGGCCTCGGCGGCATGTTGAGCGGCGGCGGGGCGCAGGCCGCGTTGGTGACTGCGGTGATCGGCATGCTGTTGAACAGCAGCCATGGGCAGGGGGGCGCAGCGGTCAGTGGCGCGGGTGGCGCGGGTGGCGCAGGTGGTGGTGGCATGGGCGGCCTGGGCGATCTGATCGGCCGGTTCACGCAAGGCGGCATGGGCGATGTCATCGGCTCGTGGATCGGCCACGGCCAGAACGCGCCGATCTCGGGCAGCCAGGTCACCGACGTGCTCGGCTCCGACGCGATCAGCAAGATCGCCGCACAACTCGGCCTCAGCCATGCCGAAGCCGCCGATCAGGTCTCGCAGGTGCTGCCGCAGGTCGTCGACCACCTTACGCCGCAGGGCCAGGTTCCCGAGGGCGGGCTGGGCAGCATCGGCGACATCCTGGCGCAGTTCTCGAAGCGCTGAAG
>JANXZA010000010.1 GCA_025355745.1 Rhizobacter sp.
GATGAAGGCCTCGAGCGCGGCGAGCTTCGATGCGTAGAGATCGATCTGGTCGAAGTCGCCCTCGACGATCTCCTGCACCAGCTCGCGCACACGCGCCAGGAACTGCTTGCCGGGGCCTTCATCGAATTCGTCGAAGGCACATGCCAGCGAGGCAATGCGGTTCACGAAGCGCCGCACCGGGTGGCGCCGCGACGAGAAGAAGTTGGCGTCGTTCAATGCCACGCGCAGCACCGGCAGTTGCAGGCGCGCGATCTGGCGCGCCATCTGCGGCGGCACCCGGCTGTCGGACAGGATCTGGTCGAACAGGCTGCCGACCACGTCGATCACCATGTGGTCGAGCTTGCCGGTCGAGGCCTGCTGCAACTCTTCACGGTGGGCCCGGATCAGGTTCACCGCCATCAGGCCGGTGTGGCCGTCACCTGCGTAGGGCGCTCCGCCCTGCGCGCCGATGGGGTTGGCCGGGTTCGCGAACATTCCCGAGCCGCTGCTACGACCCGAACCGCTGTTGGCGCCGGCGCCGTGGCCGGTGCCCGCCGCGCCGCGCGGCACGGCGTCGAGCTCGCCGGGGCGGCTCGCGATGGCGGTCAGCCGGCGCAGCAGCGCCATCAGTTGCAGATCGGCCTGGTTGTCTGCGGAGCCGGAGCGCTGGCCCGGGCTGCGCGCGCCGCTGTCGCCACCGACACCCCCCGAGGCAGCGCCCACGCCCTGACGCGAGCCCTGCCCACTGGACCCATCGCCACTAACGCTGCTCACGCTGCCCACGCCACCCGATCCCGACGACCCCGCGTCGAATTCGCCGTGCTGGCTGCGCAGGCTGCTCAGCGACGCATAGCCGGACGTGCCACCGGGAAGCTGGTTGCCCGGCCCCTCGACCGTGCGCACCGTCAACGACACCGGCTGCACGCCGCGAGACTGCAGGTCGGCCAGGATTCGGGCGTAGCAGCCCGGCATGTCGCGCGCCATTCCCTGGCCGAGTTCGCGCGCCATCAGCTTGCGCGCGTCGGCCGAATCCGACACCGCTTCGATGGCGCGGTAGAGCGCGGCGCCGAGCACTTCGGCGCGCAGCGGGTTGCGGTCTTGATCGGCGCGCCCGGTGTTCAGCAGTGAACCCATGTAGGCCGCCAGTTCGCGCAGTTCGGCTTCGCTGGCGTGCGAGATCTGCTGGCCGATCCGGTCCGAGAACATGCGCTCTTCCATCTCGCTGTCGTCAACGAGGCTGAGGGTCTGCCAGTCGGCGGCGGCGAGCTTGCGGGCCGGGTCAGGGCGTGGCGAGATGTCGGCCGCCACCTTGTCGCGAAGTTCGGCGTCGAACACCTGATGGAAGGTGTTCATGTTGCGGCGCATGTCGAAATGCACCGAATTCAAGAGGTCGCGCTCGGCGATGCGGCTGGTCGATTGGGCCAGCACCGAGAGGCTTTCCGAAACACGCTGCGCCGTCGACGTGGCGGTCGCCTTGATGTGGTTCATGGCCGCCGTCATGGCGGCCTGCAATCGAGGTTCGTTGGGGGTCATCTCGGGCACGGTGCGCGCAACGGCGTGCGCCGGGTTTCCAGCCCCTTCAGCGTAACGCGTCGGCGCTAAGTATGAACTCAGAGAAGAGGCCGCAAAGCCAGGCTCTGCGGCGGATCAAAACCGCGGTGAAGGGGGCGCCGCCGGCGCGGCCGGCCCCCGGCGGCAGCGCCTACTTCTTCAGCGAATCGCGGATTTCGCGCAACAAGACCACCTCTTCGGGGGTCGGCGGGGCGGCTTGCAAGGTGTCCTTTTTCAGTCGGTTGATCTGCTTGACCATCATGAAGATGATGAAGGCCAGGATGATGAAGTTGATCGCCACGGTGATGAAGTTGCCGTACGCGAAAAGCGGTACGCCGGCCTTGGTGAGCGCGTCGTAGGTCATTGCGCCTTTGTACTCTGCGGGCGGATTCGACAACATGATGAAGTAGTTGGAGAAGTCGAGTCCGCCGAAGATCTTGCCGACGATCGGCATGATCAGGTCTTTCACGATCGAGTCGACGATCTTGCCAAACGCCGCACCGATGATGACGCCGACCGCGAGGTCGACGACATTGCCCTTCATGGCGAATTCCTTGAACTCCGAAGCAATGGTCATGGTTCTCTCTCCTGTGATTGAATTGTTGTGATACCGGCCCGTAGCAGCGCCGCCGCGCAGTATTCCTCAGTCCGGCAAGAATGCAAGGGCTCGGGCGGCGCCACCCGTCACGGCGCGCGCCGCCTTCTCGATGCGGTCACGCTGCTGTGGCGCAGGCGCCGCATCAACTCCACCCATTTCACGAAGCTGGGAAGCCGCGGGGCCAGACCGGAACGGCTCGACTCGTCCGCTAGAATCACGGGTTGACCCTGACCTGACGTTTCGTTCGAGGAATTCTATGAGTGACCAACCAATCGACAGCGGCAAACGCACCTGGATCATCGCTTCCAGTTGTGTCGGTGTCGTCGGCGCAGGCTTCGCTGCCGCGCCGTTCGTCGGAAGTTTTCAGCCCTCGGAACGGGCGCGGGCTGCCGGTGCGGCGGTCGAGGTCGACATCAGCGCGCTCAAGTCGGGCGAGAAGATGACGGTCGAGTGGCGCGGCAAGCCGGTGTGGATCGTCAAGCGCACACCCGAGCAGCTGGCCGCGCTGCCGAAGGTCGATGCGCTGCTGGCCGACCCGAAGTCGGCGCGCAAGGCCGATGAGTTGACGCCGCCCTACGCGCGCAACGAAGACCGCTCGATCAAGCCCGAGATCCTGGTCGTCGTCGGCATCTGTTCGCACCTCGGCTGCTCGCCTTCCGACAAGTTCACGCCCGGCGCGCAGGCCTCTTTGCCCGACGACTGGGCCGGCGGCTTCCTGTGCCCCTGCCACGGTTCAACCTTCGACATGGCGGGCCGCGTCTACAAGAACAAGCCGGCGCCCGATAACCTTGAGGTGCCGCCGCACATGTATCTGTCCGACACCCGGTTGATCATCGGCGAGGACAAGAAAGCCTAGTTTCAAACGGCGCTCGGCCGACCCCGAGCCGGAGCCCCGAAACAACCCCTGATGGCTCCAAAATTCGGCATGTCCCGACGCCAACTTTTCCAGAGCACGAACGATATGGCCACCTACCAAGAAGCTCCCGCCGGCGCCACGGCGCCGCAGAAGATGCTGAACTGGGTCGACAACCGGTTCCCGCTGTCCAAGCTGTACAAAGAGCACGTCGGCGAGTACTACGCGCCGAAGAATTTCAATATCTTCTACATCTTTGGTTCGCTGGCGATGCTGGTGCTGGTGATCCAGATCGTCACCGGTATTTTCCTGGTGATGCACTACAAGCCCGATGCGAACCTGGCCTTCGCCTCGGTCGAATACATCATGCGCGACGTGCCGGGCGGCTGGATCATCCGCTACATGCACTCCACCGGCGCGAGCGCCTTCTTCATCGTCGTCTACCTGCACATGTTCCGCGGCATGATGTACGGCAGCTACCGCAAACCGCGCGAACTGGTGTGGATTTTCGGATGCGGCATCTTCCTGTGCCTGATGGCCGAGGCCTTCATGGGCTACCTGCTGCCCTGGGGCCAGATGAGCTACTGGGGTGCGCAGGTGATCGTCAACCTGTTCGCTGCCGTGCCCTTCATCGGCCCCGATCTGGCGCTGTTGATCCGCGGCGACTACGTGGTCGGCGATGCAACATTGAACCGCTTCTTCAGCTTCCACGTCATCGCCGTGCCGCTCGTGCTGCTCGGCCTGGTGGCAGCGCACATCATCGCGCTGCACGAGGTCGGTTCGAACAACCCGGACGGGGTCGAGATCAAGGCGAAGAAGGACGCTCGCGGCATTCCGCTCGACGGCATTCCGTTCCATCCGTTCTACACCGTGCACGACATCTTCGCGGCCAGCGTGTTCCTGATGATCTTCACGGCGGTGGTGTTCTTCGCCCCCGAAGGCGGCGGCTACTTCCTTGAGTACAACAACTACATCGAGGCCAACCCGTTGAAGACGCCGGCGCACATCGCGCCGGTCTGGTACTTCACGCCGTTTTATTCGATGCTGCGCGCCACCAACGACCTGATGGTCAACGTGCTGAGCGTGATCCTGGCCGTGGCCGGCGTGCTCGGCATCGTCAAGGGCGGACTGAGCGGCAAGGGCAAGCTGGTGCTGGCGGTTGCTGCGGTGGCCGGCGTGTTCCTGCTGAAGGCCTTCGATGCCAAGTTCTGGGGCGTGGTGGTGATGGGCGGCGCGGTGATCATCCTTTTTGCGCTGCCGTGGCTCGACCGCAGCCTGGTGAAGTCGATCCGCTACCGGCCGAGCTGGCACAAGATCGTCTACGGCGTGTTCGTGTTCTTCTTCCTGGTGCTGGGTTACCTCGGCGCGCAGCCACCGTCGGATATGGGCAACTACGTGTCACAGGTCGGCACGCTGCTGTACTTCGGCTTCTTCCTGCTGATGCCGTGGTGGAGCCGGATGGGCGACTTCAAGCCGGTGCCGGATCGCGTCACTTTTGCGGCCCACTGAACCGGGCCGGAGCTGCACGAATGAAAAAATATCTCTTCTCACTGCTGGCCGCGTTGAGCATTTCGGTCGGCTTGCCCAGTGTGGCGGTGGCCAACGAGGGCGGTTACCACCTCGATACCTTTCCGGTCGAGAAAATGTCGGACATGAGCGCGCTGCAGAACGGCGCGAAGCTGTTTGTCAACTACTGCCTGAACTGCCATGCGGCGGCCTACATGCGCTACAACCGCATGAAAGACATCGGCCTGACCGAGCTGCAGATCAAGCAGAACCTGTTGTTCGCCACCGACAAGGTCGGCGACACGATGAAGGTCTCGCTCGACCCGAAGCAGGCCAAGGAATGGTTCGGCGCCCAGCCGCCCGACCTGTCGGTGATCGCGCGTTCGCGGGCCGGTGCCGGCGGCAGCGGCGCCGATTATCTGTACACCTACCTTCGCACCTACTACCGCGACCCGACCAAGCCGACCGGCTGGAACAACCTGGCCTATCCGGGCGTTGCGATGCCGCATGTGTTGTGGGAGTTGCAGGGCCAGCGCACCGCGAAGTACGTTGATGAAAAAGACCACCACGACCCGACCAAGGTCACGCAGCGCTTCGAAGGCTTCGAGCAGGTCAGCCCCGGCAAGCTCGACGATCACGGCTACGACGAAGCCGTCGGCGACCTCGTCGCGTACCTGCAGTGGATCGGCGAGCCGGCGCAGGCCAGGCGTGTCCAGATCGGCGTCTGGGTGCTCATGTTCCTGGGCCTTCTCACGGTGTTCACATGGCGGCTCAACGCCGTCTACTGGAAAGACGTGAAGTAGCCATCCACCTGTCCGCTGCCCGACGCGCAGCGGGCACCGCGCGCAGTGGAGGAGCCACACCCGGCCGCCCACTGCGTTTTTCGTTTTCCCCGCCCTCGCCCTCGAAAGGAGCCGCCACCATGATGGTGCTTTACTCCGGAACCACCGACCCCTACTCGCACCGTTGCCGCTTCGTCCTGTTCGAGAAGGGGATGGACTTCGAGATTCGCGATGTCGACCTGTTCGCCAAGCCCGAAGACATCGCGCTGATGAACCCGTATAACGAGGTGCCGATCCTGGTCGAGCGCGACTTGATCCTGTACGAATCGCACATCATCAACGAGTACATCGACGAGCGCTTCCCGCACCCGCAACTGATGCCCGGCGACCCGGTGGCGCGGGCCCGCGTGCGCCTGTTCCTGTTCAACTTCGAGAAGGAACTGTTCGCGCATGTGAACGTGCTCGAAAGCCGCGGCATGAAGGGCAGCGACAAGCAGTTGGAGAAGGCCCGCTCGCAGATCCGCGACCGCCTCACGCAGCTCGCGCCGATCTTCCTGAAGAACAAGTACATGCTGGGCGACGACTTCTCGATGCTCGACGTGGCGATTGCGCCGCTGCTCTGGCGCCTTGACTACTACGGCATCGACATGTCGAAGAATGCCGTGCCGCTGCTCAAGTACGCCGAGCGCATCTTCTCGCGCCCGGCCTACATCGAGGCGCTCACGCCGTCTGAAAAGGTGATGCGCAAGTAGGCTTGCAACGCTGTCGCTGCCACGGATCCGCCCGCCATGAGTTCACCTCCGATCGCCCCGGCCACCGCAGGCACCTCGACCCGGCCGTATCTGGTGCGCGCGCTGCACGACTGGTGCACCGACAACGGCTTCACGCCCTATGTGGCGGTGTTCGTCGACGCCAGCGTGCGCGTGCCTTCCGAGTACGTGAAGAACAACGAGATCGTTCTGAACGTCGGCTTCGAGGCCACCAGCGGCCTGAAGCTGGGCAACGACTTCATCGAGTTCAAGGCCCGCTTCGGCGGCTCGTCGCGCGAGATCATGGTGCCGATGGACCATGTCATCGCGATCTATGCGCGCGAGAACGGGCAGGGCATGGCCTTCCCGGCGCCCAATGGCGTGCATGCGGTCAAAGGGGCGTCGGCGGACGACGCGGCCGCAGCCGCAGCCGCACCGGTGCGTGGCACGCCACGCCTGGCGCTGACCGAAACACACGCGGCGCGCGAGGCGGCGCCGGTCGATGCCGCGGCCGACTCGGGCCTGCCCACGCCGCCGCCCGAGCCGCCCGCAGGCGGCCGGCCGTCGCTCAAGCGCATCAAGTAAAGGGCCACGCGGCCGGCGCGGCGCCGTCACGCGGCGTTACGTCTCACCCCTAGCTCGCCTATTGACGCGCTGCGCAGCGCGGGCAGACCATTGCCCGCCTCATGACGCCGTTTTTGCGCACCCCGGCCCCGGTGGAATCGACACGGGTTCCTGTCGATGACGGCGATGACGGCGATGACGGGGCTGACTGCGGCGATGGCGCGGTCCATGTCGGCCCCACCAGCGCCGGCGCACTGCATGCCGCCATCGTCGGCGCCTCGTCCGCCTTTCTGGCCATGCTCGAGCGCCTGCAGCGCATCGCCCGAAGTGATGCCCCGGTGCTGATCGAGGGCGAGACCGGCTGCGGCAAGGAGCTTGCGGCCCGCTCCATTCATTACGGCGGCCTGCGCCGCGCCGGGCCCTTCGTGCCGGTCAACTGCGGGGCCTTGCCCGACCACCTTCTCGAAGCCGAGCTGTTCGGTCACGAGCGCGGCGCCTTCACCGATGCGAAGACGGCCCGCTGCGGCCTGGTCGCCGAGGCCAATGGCGGCACGCTCTTTCTCGACGAGATCGATGCCCTCAGCGCGAAGGCGCAGATCACCCTGCTGCGGTTCCTGCAAGACCAGCGCTACCGGCCGCTCGGCAGCAGCCGCGAACTGGTGACGCACGTGCGCGTGGTCGCCGCCGGCAACCAGCCGCTCGGTGAACTTGTGCGCGCCGGGCAGTTCCGCGCCGACCTGCTGTACCGCCTGGAGATCCTGCACCTGCAGTTGCCGCCGCTGCGCGAACGCAGCGGTGATGCACGCTTGCTGGCGCAGCACTTCAACGCCCTGTACAGCGTCAAGTACCGGGTTGCGGCGCGAGCGTTCGACGCGGCCACGCTGGCCTGGCTGGATGGTCACCGCTGGCCCGGCAATGTGCGCGAACTCGAAAACTGGGTCCAGCGCGAGTTGCTGATGGGCGAGGGCTCCGCGCCTGGTGGGTTGCAGCCGATGTCGTTCTCGCCAGCGGGCGCGGGCGCGGGCGCGGGGGCGGGTGCGGCTGCGGGTGCGGCTGCGGGTGCGGCGTTCCGCCCGGTCGACTTCCGCCGCGCCAAGGCCGAGGCCGTGCGCCGCTTCGAATGCGACTATGTTGCACAGATCATGAAGCAGGCCGAAGGCAACGTGACGCGGGCCGCGCATCTGGCCGGCAAGGAGCGGCGGGCCTTCGGCAAGTTGCTCAAGAAGCACGGCATCGCGCGCCCGGCCGGGCTCGACTGAACGCTTGCACCGCCGCAGATTGATCTGTTCCCGGCGCCGTCGCAATGCGTCGTTCACCGGGTTCCGAATGACCCAAGCGGGTCGCAACCGACCCACCCCGGCTGGCCGTTTCGATCGGGCTTCGAGCCAGCCCTTGAACGGGCGTCAAGCGGCGCGCCGCAGCGCACTGCGGGTCTTCCTGAATGGGTCGATGTCGACGCACCCCAACCAGCGTGAAAACTGCGCGATTGCCGGGGCGCTACAAGGACTTGCGAGCCTGCCGCCGGGCCTGGCACCGGCCTTGCAAACCGACTGCCTGTTCCCCGAGGCGAGAGAGGATGAACACGCATCAGGACGGGCCGATGGAAGCCGTCGCGGCCGCGATCATGGACTACCTGTGCGCGCACCCGCTGGCGGCCGATTCGGCGCAAGGCGTGCGGCACTGGTGGCTCGGCGCACAGGTCGGCCTGAGTGTGCTTGAGGTGGAGTCAGCGTTGAACCTGCTGGTCGAGCGCAAGCAGCTGCGCAGCCTGCGTCTGATGGACGGCACGCAGCTCTATGCGCTGCTCGTGCCGACGCGCCAATGAACTGAAACAAGGAGCCCGCGATGCCTGTTGCCCTGTCCTACCCCGGTGTCTACATCGAAGAGCTGCCCAGCGGCGTGCGCACCATCACCGGTGTGGCCACGTCGATCACCGGCTTCGTCGGGCGGGCGCGGCGCGGCCCGGTTGACGACGATGAAAAAAGCCCGGTGCGCCTGTTCAGCTTCGCCGACTACGAGCGCATCTTCGGCGGGCTCTGGGCCGACAGCCCGATGTCGTTTGCCGTCTATCACTACTTCCTGAACGGCGGCAGCGACGCGCTCGTGGTGCGGGTTCACGACAGCGCCGCGGCCGGCACCGGCAGCGTGCCCTTGATCGGCGGCGGCAACGCCACCTTCACGGCCGCAAACCCCGGCGCCTGGGCCACCCGGCTGCGAGTGCGCGTCGACAACGACATCGACCCGGCCGTGCTGGCCGTGAACCCGGTCGACACGCTGTTCAACCTGCGCGTCAAGGACCTGGGCAGTGGCGTCACCGAATCGCACCTGAACGTGTCGATCACGCTCGGCGCGCCGCGCTTCGTCGGCGAGGTGCTGAAGCGCGCCAGCAAGCTGCTGCGCGGCCCGGCCGCCACGCTCACGAGCCGGCCCACGCCGAGCACCGCGACCGTCGCGCCCGACCCGTTCGACGACGCCACCGCCACCGCCATTTCGACCTCGGCGACCGATGGCAACCCGGTCGACGCGACCCAGGTTTCCGACCCCGGCCTGCGCGCCACCAAGCAAGGCATCTTCGCGTTCGAGAAGGCCGACCTGTTCAACCTGCTCGTCGTGCCACCGTTTTCGGCCAGCGCCGATGTCGACAAGCCGACCTGGGACGGGGCCATCGCCTACGCGAAGGAGCGCCGCGCGATGGTGCTTGTTGACCCGCCGTTCAACAGCGCCGGCTGGCTCGACGCCGCGAGCGTGACGGCGGCCGGCGCCATCACTGCCGTGGCGGCACGCAGCGAGAACGCGGCGCTGTTCTTCCCGCGCATCCGCATCGCCAACCCGCTGGCCGAAAACCGCCCCGAACCGTTCGCGCCGTGTGGCGCGGTGGCCGGCGTGATCGCCCGCACCGATGCATCGCGCGGGGTCTGGAAATCGGCCGCCGGCATCGATGCCACGCTGGTCGGCGTGCTCGCGCTCGACGTGGCCCTGACCGACCCCGAGAACGGCACCATCAACCCGCTCGGCGTGAACTGCCTGCGCAACTTCCCGAACACCGGGCCCATCGTCTGGGGTTCGCGCACGCTGAAGGGCGCCGACAGCCTGGCCAGCGAGTGGAAGTACCTGGCGGTGCGGCGCATGGCGCTGTTCCTCGAAGAGAGCCTGTACCGCGGCACGCAGTGGGTGGTGTTCGAGCCGAACGACGAGCCGCTGTGGGCGCAGATCCGCCTGAACCTCGGCGCCTTCATGCAGAACCTGTTCCGCCAAGGCGCGTTCCAGGGCAAGTCGCCGCGCGAGGCCTACTTCGTCAAGTGCGACAGCGAGACCACGACGCAGACCGACATCGACAGCGGCATCGTCAACATCGTCGTCGGCTTCGCGCCGTTGAAGCCAGCCGAGTTCGTCGTCATCAAGCTGCAGCAGATCGCCGGCGACATCGCGACCTGATCGATCCGCCGTCGATCTACAAGTCCATCCATCCGCCCCGCGTTTGCCAATTTCCGCAGGAGAATTTGCATGGCCCAGTTTTCCGTCAATGCCCAGCGCTTCGACCCGTACAAGAACTTCAAATTCAGGGTCAAGTGGGACGGCCGCTATGTGGCCGGCATCAGCAAGGTCTCGGCGCTCAAGCGCAGCACCGAAGTGGTCGAGCACCGCGAGGGCGGCGACCCGTCGACCGGCCGCAAGTCGCCGGGCCGCACCAAGTTCGAGGCGATCACGCTCGAGCGCGGCGTCACGCACGACACCGAGTTCGAGAAGTGGGCCAACAAGGTCTGGAACTTCGGCTCCGGCCTGGGCGCCGAGGTCTCGCTGAAAGACTTCCGCAAGGACCTGATCATCGAGGTCTACAACGAGACCGGTCAGCTGGTGCTGGCCTACAAGGTGTTCCGCGCCTGGGTCTCCGAGTTCCAGGCCCTGCCCGACCTGGACGCGAACGCGAACGCCGTCGCGATCCAGCACATCAAGCTCGAAAACGAAGGCTGGGAGCGCGACCTTGACGTGGCCGAGCCGGCCGAGCCAAGCTTCACCGAGCCGGCTTGACGCGGCCTTGGCCACCTTCGTCGGCACCTGCCTGAACCCGCCGCCGAGGCGCCGCCGCCATGACCACCGACATGCCCAGTGCCGTGCCCACTGACGTAACCGCCGAGGTACCCGCAGCGTTCGCCGTTGACGTCGAGCCGCTGCGCGCCGAGGCCACCTTGCGGCTGTGGGAAGCAGCCTTCGGTCAGCCGCCCTGGACCCGCGACGAACTCCTGTTGCGCGCGGCCGGTGCGCAATCGACACCGCGAACGCTGGGAGCGCGCAATGCGGCCTTGATGCGGCTGCATGCGAGCTGGTTCGGCGCCAGGCTCGAGCTGCTCAGCACGTGTGCGCACTGCGGCACCACGATCGAGTTCGCGGCCGACTGCGAGGCGCTTGCGCCGCAACTCGACGGCGCACCGCCGGCCGCACCGCAGGCGCTGGACCTCGATGGCCATCGCATCGAATTTCGGGTTCCTGATGTCGAAGCGGTGGTGCTCGCATCGACGGCAGGGCCGCAACCCACCACCGGGTTCGACCCCGGCCTCGACCCCGACCCCGACTTCGCCGAACGACTCTGGTCGGTCTGCGTGCTGAGCGCGGCGCGCGACGGCCAGCCGTGCCGCACCGCCGATCTGCCCGAGCCCGTGCGCCGGGCGGTGACAGAGCGCATGGAAGCGCTTGACCCTGGCGCCAGCATCAGCTTCGCGCTCGACTGCCCGGGCTGTGCCGCCCGCTGGCAGGCGCCGTTCGACATCGGCCTGGCGCTGTGGCGCAAGCTGCAGGAGCAGGCCGAGCGGCTGTTGATTGACGTCGACACGCTGGCCCGCGCCTATGGCTGGGCCCAGCACGAGGTGCTGGCGTTGTCGCCGTTGCGGCGCGCGGCCTACCTGCAACTGGTGCGGGCATGATGGACTTTCTGCGCCGCCTCGACCCCGGCCGCGCCAGCACGGCGGCGGCGGCACGGCCGGCATTGCCGCCACGGATGGCGTCGGCGCCGATGCCATCGCTGGGCTCACCAGGTTCACGCCTGGCTGCGTCGTCCCCACAGCCTGTCGGCACCGCGCCGGGAGCGGCCGGCGCGTGGCTTGAAGGCATGGCGACACGGTGGCACGCGGATCCACCGCCAGCCGGTCACGGCGCACCGCAGGCGTCGGTCGGTGGCGCACTGCGCGGCCCGGTTCCGGCCGCGCCCGCGACGCCGGATCAGCGAACGAACCGTGCGCTTCAGCCGCAGCGTCCGCTGGCCCACACGGCACCGCCGAGCGCCCTGCAGAACCGGGAAACGCCGCCGCGCGGCCCGCCGGTCGAGCCGTCAAGAGGGCTGACAGGGCGACTCGAACCAAAGCCGCTGCGCGTGCCGTTGCGAGCCGCCACGGCGGCCTTCTGGCAGCCCGGCGGGCTGCCACGGGCCGCGCCGGGCCAGCCCTTGTCGGCTGCTGCGCTGCAAGCCCGCGCGCCCGACCCTGCCACGGCGACGGCGGCGCCCGCGCCGACCCTGCACGTCACCATCGACCGCATCGAAGTGCGCGCGGCGGCGGCCGCCCGCCAGCCCGCGCCAGCGCCGCGTCAACCCAAGGCACCCGCGGTCTCACTGGCCGACTATCTGCGCGCCGGCGTGCGCCCGAAAGCCGCGTCATGAGCTCGCCGCTGGCCATCGCCGCCGTCAGCGCGGTGCTGCGCAACCTGCTCGACAACGGCATCGTCGAAGCCGTGGCGCTCGGCACGACGGTGACGGTCACCGCGCTGGCGCCCGACCTGATCAAGCTCGACGCGCCGCAAGACCCGCCGCAGCTCAACCTGTTCATGTACCAGGCGACGCAGAACGCCGCCTGGCGCAACCGCGACCTGCCCGCGCGCGCGCCCGGCGGCGAGCGCATCGCCAGCCCGGCGCTGGCGCTCGACCTGCACTACTTCGTCACCTCGTATGGCCGCAGCGACTTCCAGGCCGAGATCCTGCTCGGCTACGCGATGCAGTTGCTGCACGAGCGGCCGATGCTCGACCGTGCCGCGATCCGCCGCGCGCTCAACCCCGGCACGCTCGACCTGGCGCTGCTGCCGCCCGAATACCAGTTGCTGGCCGCGTCCGACCTGGCCGACCAGATCGAGGCCATCCGCATCACGCCCGCAGCACTCTCGACCGAGGAATGGTCGAAGGTCTGGTCGGCGATCCAGTCGCGCTACCGGCCGACTGCCGCCTACCAGGTGTCGGTGGTGTTGATCGACGTGCGCCGGCCGACCCGCAGCCCGCTGCCGGTGCTGTCGCGCGGGCCTGTCGATGCGGCCACCGGGCGTGAGCGCGGCGTGGTCGTCACCCCCGACCTGCTGCCGCCGCTGCCCACGCTGTACAGCGCCGCGCCGGCGCTGCGCCAGACGGCGGCGCGGCTCGGCGAAACCGTCACCGTCAGCGGCCTGCGCCTGGCCGGTGCCGGTGCCACGGCGCTGCTGATGCATGCGCGGCTCGCCACGCCGATCGAGATCGCCGTGACCCCCGACGCCGCCGGCACCGGCTTCACGCTGGCGCTGCCGAACGCGCTCGCCGACCAGGCCGCCTTCGTTCCCGGCCTGTGGCAACTTTCGTTGCGCATCACGCCGCCCGGCGAGGCCGTTCCCCGGCTCAGCAATGGCGTGGCGCTGGCGCTCGCCGCCGACCCGGTGCTGGTGGACGACGTGGTGCTCGGCCTGCCCGCCGCAGCGGCCGTGCGCGGCGGCGCCGTGCCCATCGACGGCATGCCACCGCCGCAGGTCACGGTGACCTTGCGCTGCCGGCCGCAGGTGCGGGTCGGCCAGGCCGCCAGCCTGGCGCTCGACGGCTTCAACGCCGAGGCCCGGCCGCGCGCGCTGGCCAGCGACGCGCTGGTGTTCGTGTTTCCGAACAGCCTGGCGGCCGGGCCGCGCTGGGTGCGCCTGCGGGTCGACGGCGTCGACAGCCCGCTGGTGAAGCGCAGCGCGCTGACTGGCGCGTCGCCCGAGTTCGACCTGTCGCAACGGTTGGTGGTGCCGGCATGAACCGGCCCGAAAGTTCGGTGTTGCACGCCGCCGGGCTGGATGACGCTGCGCTTCAAGGCGCGGCGCTGCAGGAGCCTTGGCCGCAAGCCGATGCCGAGATCGGATCCAGCGTGCCTGCCCGTAGCTGGGCGCAGCGCAATCAGCAGTGGCTGGCCCAACGCCTGGCGCTGTGGCGCGAGCGTTTGGCAGCGCGCATGGCGGGCACATCGATGGACAACGGCGGCATCGGGCCGGACCTTGCGGACGACGACTTCGAGCCCGCGCTGACCCGCGTCTCGCGCCTGTTCGGCCTGACCGCTTTCGAGTCCGACGTGCTGCTGCTGGCCGCCGGCATCGAGATCGACCCGGCGCTGCGCGACGCGCTGGCGGCGGCGCAAGGCCAGGCAGTTGGCGCGCCGCTGCGGCTGAGCTTCGCGCTCGCCCGCGACCTGCTGGCCGAGCCGCACTGGGACGCGCTCTCGCCGTCGCGCCCGCTGCGCCATTGGGCGCTGCTCGACGTCGACAGCACGGCCAGCTTCGGCCAGGGCCTGCTGCGCATCGACGAACGCATGCTGCACGAGCTGATCGGCGTGGCCGCGGTCGACGCTGCCCTGGCGGGCGTGGCGGTGTTGAGTGATGACACTGGCGATGCCGATGTCGATGCCGATGCCGATCCCCGTCCGGGTGTCGACGCTCAAGGCAACGCTGCCGGCGCCGGTTCGGCGCACTCCGCGCTCGCGCTGCGCATCGCCCAGGCCATGGCCGGGCTGGCCGCGCCGCTGGTGCTGCTGGCTTACCCGGCGCACGACGCCGCGCGCCGCCGCTCAGCCCGGGCGTTAGCCCCTGCGGCCCTCGCACCGTCGGGCACGCGCGCCTTGTGGGTCGATGTGAGCGCGCTCGCGGCCGAGCCGCGCGAACTGCTGCTGCTGGCGCGCCGCATCGACCGTGAAGCCGCACTCGCCGGCGCCGCCGTGGTGTTTGCGCCGACAGCGCAGGAAGAAGCAAGCCACGGCGCCACCATCACCCGCTGTATCGCCGCGCTGCGCAGCCCCGTGCTGCTGGTCGGCGAGCTGAGCCCGCTGGCGATTGCCGACCTGCCGGCGCGCCAGGTGCTGCGCTTCGATGTGCCGTCGCCGCTGGCCTCGGCGCTGGCCTCGGCGCTCGCATCGCCGCTCGCATCAAGAATGCCGCCCGGCCGCAGCGCCGGCCGGGCTGTGGCCCCGTCGGCCTTGCAACACGCACTGGACCGTGCGCTGCAGCAGTTCCATGTCGAGCCTGCGGTGCTCGATCAGGTCGTCGCGTCGATCGCGCCCGAGACGCTGGGCACGGCCGACGCTGTGGCGCTCGACGCCACCGCGCTCGACACCGCCATCTGGTCCGCACTGCGCGAAGCTGCGCGCGGTGGCCTCGATGCGCTGGCCCAGCGCATCGACAGCCGCGCGCACATTGAAGACCTGGTGCTGCCTGCGCCGCTGAGCGCACAACTGCGCGAGATCGTCGGCCAGTTGCGCCAGCGCCATCGCGTCCACGAAGACTGGGGCTTCGCCGCGCAAGGCCCGCGCGGCCTGGGCATTGCCGCACTGTTCGCGGGCGACAGCGGCACCGGCAAGACCTTTGCCGCCGAGGCCATCGCCAACGAAGCCGGGCTCGACCTGTACCGCATCGACCTGGCCAGCACCGTCAGCAAGTACATCGGCGAGACCGAGAAGAACCTGGCGCGTCTGTTCGACGCTGCCGAGCGCAGCGGTGCGGTGCTGTTGTTCGACGAGGCCGACGCGCTGTTCGGCAAGCGCAGCGAGGTCAAGGACAGCCACGACCGCTACGCCAACATCGAGGTCGCCTACCTGCTGCAGCGGGTCGAGAGCTATCGCGGCCTGGCGATCCTGACGACCAACATGAAGAGTGCGCTGGATCGCGCCTTCCTGCGCCGCATCCGCTTCGTCGTGCAGTTCCCGTTCCCCGACGAAGCCGCGCGCGAGCAGCTCTGGCGGCGCCAGTTCCCGCCGCAGGCACCGCTCGGCCAGGTCGATTTCAAGGCGCTGGCGAAGCTGCAACTGGCCGGCGGCCACATTCGCGGCGTGGCCTTGAACGCCGCCTTCCTGGCCGCCGCGCGCGCCGAGCCGATCGGCCAGGCCGTGCTGCTGGCCGCGGCGCGTGCCGAGTTCGCCAAGCTCGAACGCAACTTCAACCTGCCGATCGGAGCAAGTGCATGAATGCAAGAGTCAACTCACGCACCGCAGAGACGCAGAGGGCGCAGAGATGCGCAGAGAAATCAAATGACTGAATTTCTTGGCGTTCCCCTGCGTTCTCTGCGCCTGTGCAGTGGTGAGTTGGAAGGTTTGCGTGAGCAACGCATGACGACGGACAGACGCTCGTCGCTTGATGATGCTGCAACGATCCCGCGCCAGCCCGTGCACCTGCACATCGGGCGCCTGGTGGTTGATGCCGACCTGATGCGCGCGTTCGGTGGCGACCAGGCGGCCCTTGTGATGCAGCTGCAGACCGACCTTGCAGCGCGTCTCGGTGGCCGATCGGAGGCTGCGTTGTCTTCTCAACTCACAGGCCCGCAAGCCGTTCGCCGCGCCGACCTCATCGGCCCGATCGGTGCGGCAGTGGCCAGCCAGGTGCTGCCGCATCTGCGCGTGAACGGAGGCGAGTGACCATGGGCTTGCTGACCTCGCTGATCGCTCCCGCTGCTGCGCCTCCCGCCGCGCGCACGGCCTCGCGCACTGCCACCCCTGCCGCTGCCTCGGGCCTGCCGGCGCGACGCCTGCAACGTGCCTGCGCATGTCAGGGCGGGTGCGACAACTGCCGCAAGAAGCGCGTGCAGCGGCACGGCGATGGGGCCGAATCCGCGCGCGCTGCTGGCCCCGCATCGACGCTGACCGACGGCTTCGAACGCGGCGGCCAGCCGCTGGCGCAACCCTTGCGCGCGCGGCTCGAGCCGCTGTATCGCAGCAGCTTCGCCGATGTGCGCATCCACAACGACGCGGCCAGCCACACGGCGGCGCGCGAGCTGAACGCGCAGGCCTTCACGGTCGGTCAGCACCTGCACTTCGGCGCGCGCCACTACCAGCCCGATTCGCGCGCCGGCCTGCACCTGCTGGCGCACGAACTCACCCACACCGTGCAGCAGCGCGGCGCCGCCACCGGCGCGGCGCTGGCGTCGCTCGAGATCGATCCGCCCGACACCCCGCTTGAGCGTGAAGCCGAGACCCAGGCCGACGCCGTGCTGGCCGGGCGCGGCGTGCCGCTGCGGGCCGGCTCGGCGGGAGCCGGTGTGCAGGCGCGTTTGCAGCGCGCTCCGGCCGGGGCAGGGTCAGCGTCCAGCGGCACCGGCACGGCCGAGCGCGAGATCGACGCCAGCCACTCGACACAAGTCACGCGCGATGTGGTGGCCGTGCCCTGCACACGCGACAACATCAGGAAGGAGGCCGTCACGCGCAGCAGCAAGGTGCTGTTCTGGGACGAGCAGGCGCAGGCCGTGAAAGCACGCTATCAGGTCTGCAACGGCAAGATGCAGCTCGACACCGGCACCAACCTCGACGTGAAAGACGTGACGCGCGCCGCGACCGACCTGATGAACCGTGTCGGCCGTGACCCGTCGAGTGCCCCCGACGCGCTGCGCGACGCGGTCAACAGCGCCACCATCTCGGCCAGCGGCCACATCAGCTTCAGCGTCAGCCACACCTTCGACGCGACCTTGTCCGGCGACAGCAGCGCCGGTGCGCAGAAGCAGACCGCGCAGGTCAAGCTGCGGCTGCTCGTCAACACCGCGAGCGACAAGGTGCAGGTCATTGCCGAGGCCGGTGTGGGCGTGTCGAACACCGACATCACGCGCGAGGTCGAGCGTTTTGTCGGCGGCCAGTTGCACCTCGGGCCGGTGCGCATCGAAATCAAGTATGTTGACAAGTCAAGCACTCCCGCCGGTGGGCCGACGACTTCGCAAGGCACACTCAGCGAGCGCATCGAGACCGACATTCCCGGCGCCCCGTTCACGCTCGGCTGCACCGCCACCCAAGGTGGCAGCGGCCAGCCCGGCACCTTCACCTGCGGGCCTGGCGGCACGATCGGCACCCCCGCCAAGCCGCCGGCGGTCAACTGCTACGAATGCACCTGCCCGGCGCCGAAGCCCGACTACCGCTGCCGCAGCATCGTCAAGCAGCACACCGAGCCGGTCGAGACGCAGGCGCACGACAAGCAGCGCATCAAGCTGTTCTACAACTTCGACAGCGACACACCCGACCCGCAGCAGGATTTCGAGCCGAAGATCCTGACCATCGCCGGCCTGAGCAAGAGCGGCTACAAGGTCAACGAGGTGGCTGGTTACGCCTCGCCCGAGGCGAACCGTTCCTACAACAAGGCGCTCGGTGCGCGCCGCGCCCGCCATGCGCTCGGCCGCATCGCCGCGCAGCCGGGGGTCGACAGCGCCGCGCTGCCGCAGGCGCTGGGCCAAGGCGAAGACGAAGCGCTCGGCGCGTCGAGCACGCGCGAAGGCAAGGAGGCGAGCGACAAGGACCTGGTGGCCGAGATGAGTGCCCGGCTGAAGGCCCAGCCGACCGAAGACGCGCGGCTCGAACTGCTCGGCATCGACGATGCGAAGCGCAAGGACCCGCAACTGCGCGCCCTGGTGCTGGCCGACATCGACGCCTTCATCGAAGGCAAGGACGCAGCCGGCAAGGTGCTGAAGCAGCGCGCACGCTGGGAGAAGGTGTTCCCGCATTTGCGCCGCGTCGAGGTCGAGGTCGAACGCCCGCAACTGATGGGCAAGAAAACGGTCGATGGCAGCAACACGGCCGGCGACTGCACCCCGGAAGACCGCGCCTTCATCGACGCCAGGCTCGGCCCGCTGCCGCCCGAGAAGCGCGTGCCGGCTGACTGTTGACAGGGTGACCCACACCGCCCACCCACGGAGCCGCAGCACATGAGCCTCTCGTCGTCACCGCACCTCGTCAAGGGCGGGCTGGTCGTGCTCGACGCGTTGAGCGGCGCCGTAAAGCGCACCATCGCGCTGCAATACAACCCCGACACACTGACGCGCAGCTACCAGGTGCAGGGCGTCGGCGGCGAGGGCGGCGGCGAGCGGGCCCAGCCGTTCCGATTGAAGGGCCCGGCCATCGAGACCCTCAAGCTCGACGCCGAGATCGACGCCACCGACGCACTCGAACAACCCGACCAGCATGCCAACGCGCTGGCCTACGGCATTGCGCCGCAACTCGCCGCGCTTGAAGGTCTGGTGAACCCGAGCAGCGCCGAGTTGCAGGCGCTCGGTGAGCAGGCTGCGGCGGGCACGCTCGAGATCCTCGCGGCGCCCGCGCCGCTGATCCTGTTCATCTGGAGCGCGAGCCGCGTCGTTCCGGTGCGCGTCACCGACTTCTCGATCACCGAAGAAGCTTTCGACGCGGTGCTGAACCCGATCCGCGCCAAGGTCAGCCTCGGCCTGCGCGTGCTGACCACCGACGACCTCGGCTTCACGCAGCGCGGCGGCGCGATGTTCATCAACCACCTGCGCACCCGCGAGGCGCTGGCCGGCAAGACCGGCAGTGCCTCGCTGCAGTCGTTCGGCCTGAGCGCGTTGCCATGACATGCGATCGGACCACACCATGACCGACCCGGTCCAACTGCTGATCGACGCCGGTGCGATCCCGAGCTCGCCCTTCGACCCGTCGAGCCGCTATCACGGCCTGCCGCTGGCGCTGTTGCCACCGCGCCCCGACGCGCCCGTTGCATCGGGCCTGGCTTACGTCACGCGCCGCTTCATGCCGGCGCGCAGCAGCATCGCCATCGCGGCCGAGCACCTGGTGCGCGCCGGTGAGCGGCCCGACACGCTGGCCGCGCTGCACCTCGCCGACCCGCTGCTGTACTGGCGCATCGCCGATGCGAACGCCGTGATCGATCCGTTCGGGCTGACCGACACGGTCGGCGCGCGCGTTGTCATTCCGCTACCGCCCGGCATGTCGGGCGGTTGAGCCCGAACGCCGACACCTCGACACCCGACAGGCCACGCCCATGCCCGCCATCAAGCTCTCGTTGCGCATCGGCCCGGTGCCCGTGCCGGCGCCGGCCGAGGTGGTCGAGGCCTTGAGCGCGGTCAAGGTCGAGGTCGGTTCCGGCGACACCCAGAGCGGCTTCGAGCTGACCTTCGATCTGGCGCCGAAGTCGGCGTTGAGTACGCTGTTCCTGCTCACCGGTGGCGGCAGCCTGCCGTTGATGCGGGTCGTGCTCGTGGTCCAGTTCGGCGCCCAGGCCGAGGTGCTGATCGACGGCGTGACGACGAACGTCGAGACGCGGCCGGGCGAGGGCGGTGTCGGCAAGCTGGTAGTGAAGGGCAAGGACCTGTCGGCGCTGATGGACTTCATCGAGTTGCCCGGCATCCCGTATCCGGCCATGCCGCCGGCGATGCGGGTGCTGCTGGTGTTGTCGAAGTACGCCGCGTTCGGCGTGATCCCGCTGGTGATCCCGAGCCTCGTGCAGGACGTGCCGCTGCCGGTGCAGCGCGTGCCGCAGCAGCAGGGCACCGACTACGCCTACGTGAAGCGGCTCGCGCAGCAGGCCGGCTATGTGTTCTACCTCGAAGCCGGGCCGGTGCCGGCCACCTCGAAAGCCTATTGGGGGCCGGAGATCCGCATCGGTGCGGCGCAGCCGGCACTGAGCGTGAACATGGACGCGCTGAGCAATGTCGAGGAGCTGAGCTTCAACTTCGACAAGGAACGAAAGACGATGCCGATCGTGTTCATTCAGGAGCCGATCAGCAAGGCGCCGATCGGCATTCCGATCCCCGACGTGACGCCGCTGAACCCGCCGCTCGGGCTGGTGCCGCCACTGCCGATCCGCGTCGTCAACCTCGACAGCACGGCGCAGCAGTCGCTGGTGTCGGCGCTGCTGACCGGCCTGGCGTATGCGGGCCAGCACAGCGACTCGGTGTTCGGCGAAGGCCGGCTCGACGTGGCGCGCTATGGCCGGGTGCTGAAGTCGCGCCAGCTCGTCGGCGTGCGCGGCGCCGGCCTGGCCTTCGACGGCCTGTACTACGTGCGCAGCGTCACCCACGAGATCAAGCGCGGGGAATACAAGCAGAGCTTTTCGCTGGCGCGCAATGGGTTGGTGTCGACGGTGGCGTCGGTGCCGGTCTGAACCAGCCAACACATCATGAGCACCGGCCCCTTCTTCGGCAAGTTCCGCGGCACCGTGGTCAACAACATCGACCCGCTGCAGATCGCGCGAATCCAGGCGCTGGTGCCCGATGTGCTCGGCCTGCTGCCCTCAAGCTGGGCCATGCCCTGCGTGCCGGTGGCCGGCCCGAACATGGGCGTCTTCACGGTGCCGCCGATCGGCGCGGGGGTGTGGATCGAGTTCGAGAAGGGCGACCCGGAGTACCCGATCTGGGTCGGCGGCTACTGGGGCAGCGCGGCCGAGACGCCGGCCCTGGCGAAGGCCGCGCCGCCGGTGTTCGCCAGCATCACCTTGCAGACCACTTTGACGAACGGCATCGTCATCAGCGACGTGCCCGGCCCGACCGGCGGCATCCTGCTCCAGACCACGGCCGGCGCGATGATTTCGGTCAGCGCCATCGGCATCACGATCAGCAACGGCAAGGGCGCCGTGATCTCGATGCTGGGCCCGACCACCGACCTCAACGCCGGCGCGTTGACGGTCATCTGAACCGAGCCTGACGATGCCCGCCCCCATCCTGCATCTCGGCGCCACGGTGCTGTGCACGCACGCCGGGCAGGCGACGCCGCTCGCGCCGTTCCCGCGCGTCACGCTGTCGGGCCAGCCGCTCGTGACCATCGCGTCGCCGTATGCCGTGGCCGCCTGTGCACTCACCGGCACGCCGACCCCCCCCTGCGTCACCGGCCAGTGGCTGATGGGGGCCACGCGGGTGCTCGCCGGCGGCGTGCCGGTCGCGACGCTGGCCGGCTCGTCGGTCTGCATCCCCACCGGCACGCCGATGCTGGCGCTGGTGGCGCAGACCCGCGTGCTCGCCACCTGACGACGAGGCCAACGATGCGCAGCCACCTCGACTTCCCCTACCACTTCGATGCCACCGGCCGCACCGCCGCGACGGGTGCGGCCGAGCACATCCGCGACCTGATCGAGCAGGTGCTTTTCACCACCCCGGGCGAGCGCGTGATGCGGCCCGACTTCGGCGCCGGCCTGCTCGCGCTGGTGTTCGAGCCGAACAGCGTCACGCTCGCCGCGACCACCCAGTTCCTGGTGCAGAGCGCGTTGCAGCAGCACCTGTCGCAGTTGATCGCGGTCCAGGCGGTCGGCGTCGAGGCCATTGATTCGGCCCTGCAGGTGACGGTGCGCTACAGCGTGCTGCGCGACGCCTCGGTGCAGACCGCGAGCTTCCTGATTCCGGGAGGTGCAGCATGAGATACCACTGCTGCGAGCTGGCACGGCTCGAGGTCATCAAGCTTTCCGGCAGCGCCAACGGCATCGAGTTCATCGAGGTCCGCGACCACCTCGAACCCGACCCGCTGCTGCGCCAGCGCACGCTGTTCGTGCGCCTGCTGCGGCCCGGCTTCACGCTCGGGCCCGACAACCTTCGCATCGATGGCGGCGAGCGCATTCCGGAGGTCGCGGTCGAGTGGGTCGCGCCGGCCGATGCGCTGCCGGCCGGCACCGACCCGGCGCTGGTCGATGGCATCGACGATCTGCCGCGCACGCTGGTGGTCCGCACCCGCAGCGCCGGCGACTTCGCGCGCTACACGCTGCACCTGCTCGCGAATTCGGGCTCGACCGAGGCGCCGGCCGGCTTCGACCCGATCCTGTCGAGCATCGAGTTCTCGTTCAAGGTCGAATGCCCGTCCGACTTCGATTGCGCTGACGCGGTGACGTGCCCGCCGACGCTGCCAGCCCGCCCCGACATCGACTACCTCGCGAAGGACTACCCGGGCTTTCGGCGCCTGATGCTCGACCGCATGAACCTTCGCGTGCCGGGCTGGACCGAACGCTCGGCCGCCGACGTCGGCATCACCCTGGTCGAACTGCTGGCCTACCTGGCCGACAACCTGTCGTACCGGCAGGACGCGATCGCGAACGAGGCCTACCTCGGCACCGCGCGCCGGCGCATCTCGGTGCGGCGCCATGCCCGGCTGGTCGACTACCGGCTGCACGATGGCTGCAATGCGCGCGCCTGGGTCCACCTGTCGGTCACGCGCAACGGCGTGGTGCTGACGCGCGGCGCGCCGCTGCTGACGCGCGGCACCGCAGGCACCGAGGCTCCTACCGTGCTGGAACCGGGCAGCAAGCCGCTCACCGAGGCGCTGGCCGCCGGCGCCACGGTATTCGAGACCGCGCACGACAAGACCTTGCACCGCGACCTGAACCGGCTCGCGTTCTACACCTGGGGCGAGCGTGGCTGCTGCCTGCCGCGCGGTGCCACGGCCGCCACCTTGCTCGGCGCGCTGCCGCTGCTGGCGGTCGGCGATGTGCTGGTGTTCAAGGAGGTGTTCAGCCCGACCTCGTTCGACGCCGCCGACGCCGACCGGGCGAAGCGCTGCGCGGTGCGATTGACGAGCGTGAAGGTCGGCGCCGATCCTTCGGGCGGCCTGTTTGTCACCCCGTCATCGAACACGCCGCTCGACATCACCGAGATCGAATGGGACGCCGCCGATGCGCTGCCGTTCCCGCTCTGCCTGTCGGTGATCGAGCGGCCGGGCCTGGCCATCAGCGCAGCACTCGGCAACATCGTGCTGGCCGACCACGGCCGCACGCTGGAGCACGAAGCGCTGGGCACCGTGCCCGCGCCGCGCCTGCTGCGCGCGCCCGTCAGCAGCGGCGCCCACGACTGCGTTCGCGCCGACGATGTGCCGGTGCCGGTGCGCTTCCGGCCCGCCTTCGCGCAGCGCCCGCTGAGCCAAGGTTTCGACCTCGCGGCGCTGCTCGCGCCAACGTCGGCCTTGCCGAGCGCACTCGCCAACGACGACACCTGGGCCGCTGCCTCGGCCCTGCTGCAACGCGACCCGCACGAGGCGCTGCCGCTGGTGAAGACCTTGACCGGCAGGTTGATCGCGCGCCTCGATGCCTGGCATGTGCAGCGCGACCTGCTGGCCAGCGACGCGGCCGCCCACGACTTCGTCGTCGAGACCGAAGACGACGGCCGCGCCACGCTGCGCTTCGGCGACGACACGCACGGCCGGCGCCCCGAACCGGGAACGGTGTTCACCGCCACCTACCGCGTCGGCAACGGCGTGGCCGGCAACATCGGCGCCGATGCCATCGCCCACATCGTCAGCACTGCGGCCGGTGACTTCGAGGCGCCGACGAACCCGATGGCGGCTGCCGGAGGCATCGAACCCGAGCCGATCGAGGCGGTGCGGCGCGACGCGCCCGAGGCCTTTCGCACGCAAGAGCGCGCCGTCACCGCAGCCGACTACGCCGCAGCCGCCGAGCGCCGCGCCGAAGTGCAGCGCGCCGCCGCGAGCTTGCGCTGGACCGGCAGTTGGCACACCGTCTTCGTGACGGCCGACCGGCTCGGCGGTGCGGGTGTCGATGCGCCCTTCGAAGCGCGCCTGCGGCGTCATCTGGAGCGCTTCAGGATGGCCGGCTACGACCTCGAGGTCGATGCGCCGCACTTCGTCGCACTCGACATCGAACTGCACCTGTGCGTGCTGCGCGATTACCTGCGCGCCGACGTGCTGCGCGCGGTGCGTGCGGTGCTCGGCAGCGGCGTGCTGGCGGACGGCCGGCTCGGCGCCTTCCACCCCGACAACTTCAGCTTCGGCGAGCCGGTCTACCTAAGCCGCATCATCGCCGCCGCGCAGGCGGTGGAAGGGGTGGAGTCGGTGGTGGCGACCCGCTTCGCGCGGCGCGCCGCGCCCGGCAGCGTCGGGCTTGCCGAGGGGCTGTTGCGCATCGGCCGGCTCGAGATCGCGCGGCTCGACAACAACCCGAATTTCCCCGAACGCGGCCGGCTGGTCTTGACGGCGGGAGGTGGCAAATGAAGATGACCAGCATCACGACGATCGCGGCGGGACGAGCCCCTGGCGGCCTCCCCACGGGGGACGGTCGACGTACCCGTCGGACGAGGGGCTGTCATGACTGAGGCTTGCGGCTGTTGCGAGGGCATCGAAATGAGCACGCCGCAAGGCCTGTTCAACCGTCCCGGCCTGAGCGCCATCGC
>JANXZA010000021.1 GCA_025355745.1 Rhizobacter sp.
GGCCGGGTCGAACACACGCACTTCGCCGCCCATCGCGATCAGCAGGCGCGCCGCTTCGAGCGTCAGCAGCTTGCTGTACGAGCGCTCGCGCAACGAGCCGTAGAGCAGCAGGAAACGCGGCGCGTGGGTCGACGAGGCGGCGGCCTTCAGCTGCGCGCCGGTCGGCCGGTCGAACAGCGCAGCTTCGACGTTGGGCAGGCTTGAATCAAAAGGCGACACGGCAGTTTCCCGGGTGGTTGGACGGGTGAATATTCTCGCTGGACACCGCGTTGCATCCGGCAAACGGTGAGCGACGGCAAGCGACGATCGGCGACCCTCAGCGACCCTCAGCTTGATTCGCCGGCGCCGCCCTCGCCCGACGATTCGACGATTCGACGATGTTCGGGTGGCCGGCTAACAACACATCCGCCGGGACGCCGAGCATCAGCAGCGGGCCGATGCTGACCAGCTGGTTGATTGCATGGTTGAGCGGATGGAAGCGAAAGTTGTTCAGCGAGTAGAGCCGCCGGCTGCTGTGATGCAACGCGTGCAGCCACCACAGCGCCCGGCTGCGGTGGTGCCAGCGGTGCGAAGCGTACTTCGCTCCCTCCATCCACAGCATTGCAGCCAGCACCTGCATGAAAAAACAGGCTCGGCGCCGAACCCGGGCGCCAGTGGCTCAGCCGCAGCGCGCGGCCAGGCCATCACGACCAGCACCGGCAGCAAGGCCTTCAGCAGCGGATCGACGACTGCCAGCAGCATCGCCGCGCTGGCAAGGTCGGTGCGCGTATCGCCCAAGGGCAGGTTCCATTCGCGCCGATAGGGCATCAGCCGCTCCGGATCGTCATCGCGTCGAGCGCTTGGATCGGCAGCGCGAGCATCAGCTCGATGCGTCGCTTGAGGGTCACGGCGGTGGCCATGAAGACGCGTGCTTTCTCGTCATCAGGGCCGACGAACGCCGCCGGGTCCGACACGCCCCAATGGGCCGTCATCGGCTGGCCGGGCCAGACCGGGCACATCTCGCCAGCGGCGTTGTCGCAGACGGTGGAGACGAAATCGAGCGGCGGTGAAGAAGGGTTGCGAACTCGTCCAAGTTCTTGCTGCGCATGCTGTCGCACGGGATGCGCAGGGCCTGCAAGGTCGACAGCGCGAACGGGTTGACGGTGCCGCTCGGCTGGCTGCCGGCCGAGTGGGCGACGAAGCGGCCGCGACCGAGGTGGTTCAGCAGCCCTTCGGCCAGGATCGAACGGGCCGAGTTGCCGGTGCAGATGAACAGCACGTTGTAGACCTTGTCAGACATCAGGATTCATTCGTCAGCGGTGGCAGGAAGCCGCCGATTCGTCGAGGCACCCGGCGCCCTGGCAGCAGTTTTCGGTGAGGTAGGCGAGCAGGCCGTTCATCCGGTCGTAGGCGGCGCGGTAGATCAGGTTGCGGCTCGCGCGCTCCTGCGTCACCAGCCCGGCCTGCACCAGTTCCTTCAGGTGGAACGACAGCGTGGCCGCCGGCACGTCGAGAGCCTCGGCGATGGTGCCGGGGGTCAGCCCGGGCCGGCCGACGACGACGAGGGCGCGGAACACCTTCAGGCGCAGCGGGTGGGCGATGGCGGTCAGGCCTTTGATGACGTCCAGTTCTTCCATGCTTCGATAGTAATCGAAATAACAAACCGGAAGGTGCGATAACGTCAGGACTCAGTGATCGTGGCGGTGGTGCACATCCGGGTAGTGCGCGTGGGCATGTTGCAGCGGGGCATGCGCATGGGTGTGGGTGTGCGGCTCGGCGCCGTCCCAGCCGGCGGCGTGTTCGTGGTGGTGGTGCGCGTCGTGGCGGTGGGCATGGGCGTGGGTCTGGGCGCTGTGCCGGTGCGCATGCTCATGGTGCTCGGTCAGGTGCAGCCACACGCCGGCCGCCATCAACGCCGCGGCCGCCAGCAAGGTGGCGGTCAGCGGCGCGCCGAGTGCCACCGCCAGGCCGGCGCCGAGGAAGGGCGCGAGTGAAAAGTAGGCGCCGGTGCGGGCCGTGCCCAGGCCGCGCAACGCGACCACGAACAGCGTCAGGCTCAGGCCATAGCCGATGAAGCCGAGCAGGCCGGCCTGCGCGATCACACCGGCTGCCGGCCACTGCGCGCCGTTCGCCAGCGCCAGGGCCACGCTCGCGCCGCCGGCGATCAGGCCTTTCGCGCAGGCGATGAACATGGCGTCGTGGATCGAGACCTTGCGCGTCAGGTTGTTGTCGATCGCCCAGGCCAGGCAGGCGCCGACGATCGCCAGCGCGCCGCCCAGGCTGGCCGCGTGCGTCAGCGCTCCGGCTGACAGCACGAGCCCGCCGGCCACGATCAAGGCCATGCCGAGCGCGATGCGGCGGTCGAAGTTTTCCTTGAAGACGAACCAGGCGAGCAGCGCGGTGAGCACGCCTTCCAGGTTGAGGATCAGAGAGGCGGTGGCCGCGTCGGTGCTTTGCAGCCCGCGCATCAGAAGGTAGGGGCCAATCGCGCCGCCGGCGGCGATGGCGCCGAGCAGCCAGCCCACATCGGCGCCGCGCGGCCGGGTGATGGCATGGCCGCCGCCGAGCAGCGCGCGAACGAGCAGGATGGCCGCCAGGCCGAGCCCGGAGCCGGCATACAAGAGGCCCGACAGCAGCAGCGGCGAGACGCTGCCGACCAGCGTCTTCGCCAGCGGCGTGCTCAGGCCGAACAGCGCCGCCGCCGCGATGGCCGCAATGACGCTGCGGTCGGGTTTCGTCATGGTCGCTCCTCGTCCTGAAATCGATGGGCCTTCGATTCTTGCAGCGTTCCCGTGGGTCGCTGCCCTCGAATCTGCCTCGGCCAGCGGGCGCTGCACGCGCTTTCGCGTCGTGACTCAGCGCACTTCCGCTCGTTCGATTGACGCAGATCGTCCACCCGGCTGATCCTGCCGGCGACACTCGGGTGGCCCGGGCCCGAAGCACCCGGGCCGCTGTGCCCGCAACTGGAGAACGCGATGAATGACAGACTTGCGGTGGCGCTGAAGGACCCGGTGTGCGGGATGACGGTGACGCCGGCATCGGCACATGCGGTGCGGCATGAGGGCCGGCCGTTCTACTTCTGCAGCGCCGGCTGCAAGGCGAAGTTCGCGGCCGACCCGGCGAAGTACCTCGCGAAGCTCGCCGCCGAGACGGCGCCGCAGAGCGCGCCCGGGGCCGCGCCCGCCGTGCCCGAGCCCGCCGTCGAAGGCGCGACCTACACCTGCCCGATGCACCCCGAGGTGCGCCAGGACCACCCCGGCGCCTGCCCGAAATGCGGCATGGCGCTGGAGCCCGAGATGCCCACGCTCGACGACGGCGAGAACCCGGAGCTGACGGACTTTCGGCGCCGCTTCGTCTGGACCTTGCCGCTCACGATCATCGTTACGTTGCTGGCGATGGTGGGTCACCGGTTCCAGTGGTTCGAGATGCGCACGCAGAGCTGGATCGAACTCGTGCTGACCGTGCCGATCGTGCTCTGGGCCGGTTGGCCGTTCTTCGAGCGCGCCGTGCAGTCCGTGATCCATCGCAGCCCGAACATGTGGACCTTGATCGGCCTGGGCACGGCTGCGGCCTTCGCCTACAGCGTCGTTGCGACCGTGGCGCCGGGTGTGTTTCCGGCCTCCTTCTCGTCGATGGGCAGGGTGTCGGTCTATTTTGAGGCGGCGGCGGTGATCATCTCGCTGACCTTGCTCGGCCAGTTGCTCGAACTGAAGGCGCGCTCGCAGACCTCGGCGGCGATCAGGTCGCTGCTCGGCCTGGCGCCGAAAACGGCGCGCCGCATCAACGCCGGCGGCGGCGAAGAAGATGTGCCGCTCACCCATGTGCATGTCGGCGACACCTTGCGGGTGCGGCCCGGCGAGAAGGTGCCGGTCGATGGCGTGGTGGTCGAAGGTGCGAGCGCGGTCGATGAATCGATGTTGACCGGCGAGCCGCTGCCGGTCAGCAAACGCGCCGGCGACAAGCTGATCGGCGCGACCTTGAACACCAACGGCGCGCTGGTGATGCGCACCGAGAAGGTCGGCTCGCAGACGGTGCTTGCGAGCATCGTGCAGATGGTGGTGCAGGCGCAGCGCTCGAAGGCGCCGATGCAGCGCATGGCCGACCAGGTGGCGGGCTGGTTCGTCGGCGCGGTGGTCAGCATCGCGGTGCTGACCTTCTTCGTGTGGGGGGTTTTCGGTCCCGAGCCAAGCTGGGTCTACGGCTTGATCAACGCCGTGGCCGTGCTCATCATCGCCTGCCCGTGCGCGCTCGGCCTGGCCACGCCGATGTCGATCATGGTCGCCACCGGCAAGGCCGCCACGAACGGTGTGTTGTTCCGCGACGCCGCCGCGATCGAGAACTTCCGCAAGGTCGACACCTTGATCGTCGACAAGACCGGCACCTTGACCGAAGGCCGGCCGACCTTTGATCGGGCCGTGGCGGCACCCGGCTTCAGCGACGACGAGGTGCTGCGCCTGGCCGCCAGCCTGGATCAAGGCAGCGAGCACCCGCTGGCCGATGCGATCGTGCGTGCGGCGCGCGAGCGCGGGCTGGCGCTCGACAAGGCCGAGGGGTTTGAGTCGAGCACCGGCATCGGCGTGCAGGGAAGCGTCGCCGGCAAGAAGCTGGCGCTCGGCAACACGGCGTTGATGGCGCATTTGCAGGTGCCGGTCGATTCGCTGAAGGCGCAGGCCGAAGCCCTGCGCGCCGAGGGCGCGAGCGTGATGCTGCTGGCGGTCGATGGCAAGGCGGCCGGGCTGCTGGCCGTGTCCGACCCGGTCAAGGCCAGCACGGCCGAGGCGCTGGCCGCCCTGAAGGCCGATGGGCTGCGCGTCATCATGGCCACCGGCGACGGCCTGACGACGGCCAAGGCCGTGGCGGCCAGGCTCGGCATCGGCGAAGTGCACGGCGAGGTCAAGCCGGCCGACAAGCTGGCGCTGGTCGATCGCTTGCAACGCGAAGGCCGCATCGTCGCGATGGCCGGCGACGGCATCAACGACGCGCCGGCGCTGGCGAAGGCCGATGTCGGCGTGGCGATGGGCACCGGCACCGACGTGGCGATGAACAGCGCCCAGGTCACGCTGGTGAAGGGCGACTTGCGCGGCATCGCGCTGGCGCGCGTGATCTCGCGCGAGACGATCACCAACATGAAGCAGAACCTCGGCTTCGCCTTCGTCTACAACGCGCTCGGCGTGCCGCTGGCGGCCGGCGTGCTGTACCCGTTCACCGGCTGGCTGCTGTCGCCGATGATCGCGGCGCTGGCGATGAGCCTGAGTTCGGTGTCGGTGATCTCGAACGCGCTGCGGCTGCGGGGCTCGAAGCGCGCGGGCGGCTAAACTCAGTGCGCCCGAGTGCATTGCTGCGAACAAGTTTGCACCTCTCGTCAAGGCCCTTGACACCATGCCCACCCGCCTGCTGAGAACCATTGCCCGCGCCTTGATCGGCGTGGTGCTGCTTGCGCAGCTCGCGGTCTCGGCCTATGCGTGCCCGGGGGCGCCGGCGGCGGCAGGTATGACGATGGCCGGCGGCGCCAGCGCTGCGGCGACACACCACGCGATGCCCGACTGCGACGGCATGACCGCTGCGATCGACCCGGCCTTTGCCGCGCTCTGCGCCGAGCACTGCCACCACGGCCAGCAGAGCGACCACGCGGCCACCCTCACGGTGCCGGCGCCAGTGCTGTCTGCCCTGTATCCGACACTGCCGGCGCCCGAGCCCGGCGCCGCGCCGCGCCCTGCGGCGGCATCGACCCGTGCACTGGCTGCGGCATTTCCGCCGCA
>JANXZA010000039.1 GCA_025355745.1 Rhizobacter sp.
CCGGGTCAACTCGCTCTCCTGTTCATCCGTCAACACAATCGTCGGGGCAACTCGCAATTGCTCACTCCAATGCAAACCAAAGTAGAGCATTGGAGGCGGGTAACTCATTTAGGTTCACTCAAGAATCAAACACTACACTAGATGGCAAGCGAGAGAGGCCGTTCCCGTTCGAATTTGACAGGGAGAACGTCACCATCCACAAGATCATTGTCGCCCACGGCGCCAAGGAAGCGTGCGAGCGCGCATCACCGCAGAACGTCTACGGAAGCCTTGCTATCACCTACGCGGCGAGCGAGGGCGGGCTCACCCAGCCGTTTCACATCGAAATCGACAGGCGCAACCCCGTCCACATTCTCGACAGCGACAACATGCCTATCGTGCTGCGCGAGCTCGAAACGGTAAGTGACTTTGCAGCGTACTTGCGCGAGAAGGTACGTGCCGCTTCCGCCTTCGATTACTTGACCTATTGCGGAGAAGAGGATCTTCTCGGTCACTACCTGCCGAACTACGACGATGCGACCAAACGACACGTCATCGGCCCGAGCAAGGAGAAGGTGAACGGCGTAATGATCGGCGAGGGAGAGTGGCGTGACTTCGCTCAAACAGACTTGTACAGGATCACGAAAGACGAGGACCGCATCTCGTACTTTTGGGACGAGCTGATCCAGCGCACCTGCCAGAACAGCCTTGATGGGACGCTCGGCAGCAACTCCAACATCATGCTGGGGCAGAGCGCCAGCTACGAGATGGTGAAGGAGCCGCGCTTCATGCGACGCGGCTTAGCCGACAAGATGCTGAATGCAGTCGATCGGTTTCCCGAAACTGGCTCCTTCACGCGGCAGGTCACATATCTTCCTTCGTACGAGGGGAACGTCGGCTACGTTCTTCTGCAGCTCCGTGTGCCGGAAGCGCTCCGCTTGGAGGCCGATTTTCGCGAGAAGCGGCACGCAATTCTCGAGATCGCATGCGGCGCCGCGAAGAACAAGTTCCCCAAACTGGTGAAAGTCATCGGTATCGGCATCGAAGCGCCAAAGTTCTCGAACGGCAGCGTCGCCGAAGACTTCGTTTTGATGCCGTGCGAAACTTGGCCCACCGAGCAGCAAGCCCACTACAAAGAGTTGAACAAGGCCTGGAATTTCTTCGGAACGGCAGACCCAAAGCAGTACAGCGACTGGGTCACCCAGTTCGTTCCGCCCCCTCGCCCAAGCTCTCGCGCAACGACCTCAAAGGTTGGTCGGAACGACCCCTGCCCCTGCGGCTCGGGCAAGAAGTACAAAGGGTGCCACGGGTAGAGCCTGACAGACGAACGCGGGGCGCGGAGCGCGGGGCTCCAAGGTCGAATCGCCTACAGACGCGTACTACTGCGGCCCTGAAGTCAGGGAGTGCGTGGACGAGAGAGTCTGCTTCGTTGCGCGGCCAAGGGCATCAACAGGTTGGGGGCGCCCTTTGAAGCGGCAGGCTTTCTCGCCGGCAACCGGACATACTTCGGTGGCCGCAGTCTTCAGAACGCCTTGTCGACGGTGATCGCCTCCAGCACACCCTGCAGACCGATGGCATTCTCAGGGATCGCTCGCCAACGCTTGCCGACCGAACGCCTACGTTGACGAAACACTCGGCCAGCACGGCATCATCTTGATCTCGCAGCGGTGCGCTGTCGTGTCATCAACAACGCGCTGCGCTCCGCCAACAGCGCTTCGAGATGACGCAGCCTCCGCAAGCAGGCAGGCACCGCACCAACGCATGTCGACGGCTATTTCCAGGACGAATCGGGGTCCAAGTGCCGCGCCAACTCCATGGCGTCGTGCAGTACCCGGCCAACCACGAGCAGGGCGGGCTCAAAGCGGTAAATCAGGAAGTGGCGCGGTCGGCGGACTGTGCCCGCACTGGTGCCCACGGCACCTCGACTCAGTCGCAGGTGCCATGATCGAACGCCCGCGCCGAGTTCCGGGCGCGCGATACTGCCCGGCCGGTCTGGCTGTGTCACCACGTCGCGAAGCGCCGCGACAATCAGGCGCTCATGGCGCAACCGCGCGGCCTCGCCGAATTGCTCGTGCGTCCAGGCAAGAATGTCGATGACATCGGCCTGGGCGGCGTCCGACAGGCGATAGCGACGCATCAGCTCGCCGTCTTGGCCAGCCGGGCGGCACGACGACCCAACTGCCCAACGAAGTTCTCGATCTGATCATCTGCAACATCGGCGTACCGCCCCGCAGAGACATCCGCCCAGCCCTGGCGGGCCGCTTGCTTGAGGGCCTTGAGCTTGGCTTCCTCAATGCGCTCGCGCTCCTCGATGAGGCGCAGTCCTTCTCGCAGTACCTCGCTGGCGTTCTGGTAGCGCCCGGACTGCACCAGAGTCTCCACCAGCTCGTGCTGATGCTCGCTCAAAACTACGTTGCGTGTGGGCATGCCGTTGGCTCCAAAAGTGCGAGAACAGGCTCGCTGGATCAGGATTGGCAGATTATGCCAATGCCTTGCAGGTCAAGCATGGAAACCCTTTCGGTCACAAACTCCGCAGCTTCCAATACAAATATTGGGGATCCGAACCCAGTCGCAATCACTTCACTTGTGACCCGTGGCGTTCGGTGAAGGCCAGGTTCTCGTCGGCCGCTGAGGCGGACCTGATAGACATCGGTATATTCACCGCGTACGACAACCCGACACCGGCCTTGACCTTCCTCGATGAACTGGAGCCATGGATGGCAACCGATACCGCTCCCGCCCAGACCTTCAACATCAGCCACCTCGCCGAAGCCGACTTCAAGCCCGGCGGCCTGCGCAGCTACAGCGCCTACCGCGACCTCGGCGTCGCTGCGGCCACCCATGGCCTGGCGCAGGCGCATGTGATCCGCATGACCGCGCCGTTCAGCCCCGAATGGAGCGAGCGCCATCATCACAACCTGCAGTTTCAGCTCGTCTACGTGCTCAAGGGCTGGTTCTCGACCGACTTCGAAGGCCACGGCGTGCAGGTGATGCGGGCCGGCGCGTGCTGGACCCAGCCTCCGGGGATCCGCCACACCGTCGTCGGCTGGTCGGACGACTGCGAACTGCTCGAGGTCATCCTGCCGGCGGTGCATGAAACCGTGCTCGATCGCGGCGCCGATCGGTAGTGCGCGCGCCGGGAAGTGATACCGTTGACGCGTGAACCCTCTCGACAGCCGCCACCCCTCCGACCCCCTCGCGCCGCAGCGCCTGCGGCCCGGTGCCGGTGCCGAAGCCGTGATGCAGCGCGCCGCTGCCCTGCTGAGCAGCCGCAACGCCGTGCTGAACTTGAGCACCGACGAAGCGTTGCGCGTGGTCACGCACATGCAGCTGGTGAACTTCCCGCGCGGCACGACGCTGCTGCGCCAGGGCGACGACTCGAAGCTCGACCACCTGCTGCTGCTGCTCGAAGGCGAGGTGTCGGTGGACACCTCGGCTGGGGTGCTGTCGGGCCCGCTTGCGATCTCGGTGCTGGGGCCGGGCAGCATCATCGGCGAGATGGCCTTGCTCGACGATGCGCCACGCTCTGCCAATTGCGTGACGCTGTCGCCGGTGCAGGCGGCCATGCTGTCGCGCAAGGCACTCGAGGGGCTGATCGACCAGCACCCGCGTGTGGCCGCCAAGCTGCTGCTGGGCCTGGGCGCGCGCACCGCCGAACGGCTGCGCGCATTGGGCGAACACCTGCAGATCTACGCCAGACTCGTCGAAGATCTGCAGGCCGACAACCAGCGCCTTCGCGGCGGGCGTTGAGCTGCCGCAGCAGGCGGGAGAGGGAGTTAGAAAGAGCCCTCAGGTCGCCTTCGGATTCGGCACCATCGGCGCGGCAGCGACCACCGACGCTGCTGCTGCCGGTGCCGCTGCCTGAGAGTACGCGTGCAATCTCGTTAGGCATTACTCGCAACGGACCGGCCTCTGAGGCATTGTCTCCACCAACGCAGGCGGTCGTGGCCAGCGGGGTGGCCAGGACGGCCGACACAGTGCGCAGCGTTTGATGGCAGCGGGCAATCTTCCGGGCGGTCGTTGAACAATTCGCTCGACCCGGACGTGCGGCTTCACAAGCGCAGCGCGGAGCGATGGCCTGAGTTTCGATGGCAAGTCTGCGCATGGCGCTGACGGGCGTCGGAAGCCGGGCGAGCATCCGATCCGATGCGATCTGACCGCTCCGGCTTGCCCCTCAGGTCGACGTGCTGAACACCGCCTGCAACGAAGCCGCAACGCGGGCGACAGAGAACAGTCCGGCGTCGAAACGACCAAGCGGCTGGAAAGAAGTGAACGCCGGTGCAGCGCGTGCGCCGGCCGAAGGCAGGTGGGTTCGCGCCGCCACGCCGGGTCATATGCTGCAATGCACAATCGAGCCCGCCGGCCAGCGCGGTGGCAACGCTTGAAACGCGCGTCAGCCCCACCCTCCCCACCTTGGAAATTCACCATGCGTCACGTCGTGTTCAACCAGAAGGGCGGCGTCGGCAAGTCGACCATTACCTGCAACCTCGCGGCCATCAGCGCATTCCAGGGTGGGCGCACGCTGGTGGTCGACCTCGACCCGCAGGGCAACTCGACGCGCTACCTGATGGGCGACGCGGCCGACGCGGCGATGGACGGCGCGGCCGAGTTCTTCGAGCAGACCCTGAAGTTCAGCGTGCGCGCGCCGGCCACCACCGACTTCATCACCGAGACGCCGTGGGAGCATCTGCACCTGATGCCTTCGAGCCCGCGCCTCGATGAACTGCACGGCAAGCTCGAGAGCCGCTACAAGATCTACAAGCTGCGCGACGCGCTGGTCGAGTTGGCGCCCGACTATGACGTGGTCTATATCGACACGCCGCCGGCGCTGAACTTCTACACCCGCTCGGCGCTGATCGCGGCGCAGGGCTGCCTGATCCCGTTCGACTGCGACGACTTCTCGCGCCGCGCGCTCTACGGCCTGCTGGAAAGCGTGCAGGAGATTCAGGCCGATCACAACAAGGACTTGGTGGTCGAAGGTATCGTCGTGAACCAGTTCCAGCCGCGCGCGAACCTGCCGCAGCGCACGGTGCAGGAACTGATCGACGAAGGGCTGCCGGTGTTGCAGCCCTACCTGAGCGCCAGCGTCAAGATCAAGGAATCGCACGAGCTGGCCCGGCCGATGATTCACCTCGATGCACGGCACAAGCTGACGCAGGAGTTCGTGGCGCTGCACGATGCGCTGGTGAGGTGAGGTTGGCTCCCTCTTCCTCTTCCTCTTCCTCTTACTCCCTCTCCCCTCGCGGAGAGGACAGAGGTGAGGGCCGGCGAGTAGCGCTGAAGTTGGCGTAGTGCGCCGACCGTCACCCCAACCCTCCCGCGGGCGGGAGAGGGAGGAAGAAGGAGCCTCTCCTGAAGTGGGAGAGGGAGAAACAATGAGCGGTCAGGCCGAGACCACGGGGATGCCGCGCAACTGGCCGGCCACTGGCGCCATCGCAGGGCGCGGGTAGCGCTTCGGGTCGAAGCGGTGCAGCAACTCCGCCTCGCGCGCCCGTGCCAACGCGACGTTGGCGATTTTCACGTGGCCGTAGCCGCGCATCGTTTGCGGCACGTTGGCGATGGCGGTGGCCAGCTTCAGGTTGTCGGCCGACACGCCCGGCAGCAGCGCCGTCACGCGCGCCTCGTACTGCCCGATCAAGGCGCGCTCCATGCGCCGCTCGGCCGTGTGCCCGAACGGGTCGAGCGCAGTGCCGCGCAAGCCCTTGCCGAGCGCGACCAGCTTCAGCACCGGCAGCAGCCAGCCGCCGATCCGCAGCTTGCGCGGCGCCGCGCCATGCTTGCCGCGCGCGATCAGCGGCGGCGCCATGTAGAACTCGAGCCTCACATCGCCTTCGAACTGCTGGTCGAGCGCGGCGCGGAAGGCGCCGTCGGTGTAGAGCCGCGCGACCTCGTACTCATCCTTGTAGGCCATCAGCTTCAACAGATTGCGCGCGACGGCCTGGGCCAGCGGCAGGGCCGCGTCGGCCGCCAGTGATGCTTCATGCACCCGCACTCGCTCGACGCCATCGACGAAGCGCTGCGCATACGCCGCGTTCTGATACGCCGTGAGGTGCGCCACGCCGCGGGCGACCAGCGCATCGAGCGGCTCGTGAAGCGTCGCTTCCACCGCCGCCTCAGCCGGCGCGCCCAGCAGCGCTTCACACCCCTGCGGGTCGCCCGCCGCGAGCCGCCCGAGCGCGAACGCCGCCAGGTTCGATGCCACCGCCACGCCGTTCAGCGTGATCGCATGCAGCAGCGCCTCCAGACTGACCGGGATCAGCCCGCGCTGCCACGCATAACCCATCGCCAGGATGTTCGAGACGATCGAGTCGCCGAGGAAGGCTTCGGCCAAGCGCTGGGCATCGAAGGTCTCGACCTGCTGCGCACCGGCGACGAATTCGAGCTTGGCCAGCAGCAGCTCGACCTTCAAGCTCGCGTCCGGGTTCTTCAGCGATTCGGCCACCGGCACCTCGTGCAAGTTGGCCAGCACGCGCGTCCGGCCATGGCGCACCGTCTGCAGTGCCTCGGGCGAGGCGCCGACGACCAGGTCGCAGGCCAGGATCGCATCCGCCTGCTGGGTGTCGATGCGGACCTGGTTCAGGCGCTCGGGCACGTCGGCCAGGCGCACGAAGCTCAGCACCGAGCCGCCTTTCTGCGCAAAGCCCATGAAGTCGAGCACGCTGGCGCTCTTGCCTTCGAGGTGCGCGGCCATCGCGATGACCGCGCCGACGGTGACCACGCCGGTGCCGCCGACGCCGGTGACGAGCAGGTCGTACGGCCCGGTCCACGAGTGCGGTGCCGGCCGTGGCAAGGCATCGACACGCCGCGTGAACTCGGCCTTGCCGGCGCCACCCAACACCCCGGCCTTCTTGCGCAGCGCCCCGCCCAGCACGCCGACGAAGCTCGGGCAGAAGCCCTTCGCGCACGAATAGTCCTTGTTGCAGCTGCTCTGATCGATCTTGCGTTTGCGGCCTAACGGCGTTGCATGCGGCAGCACCGCGACGCAGTTGCTTTGCACCGAACAGTCGCCGCAGCCTTCGCAGACGGCCTCGTTGATAAACAGGCGTTTGGCCGGGTCGACCAGCTCGCCCTTCTTGCGCCGCCGGCGCTTCTCGGCCGCGCAAGTCTGCTCGTAGATCAGCACCGTGACGCCGGGCATCTCGCGCAGCCGGCGCTGCACGGCATCGAGCTCGGCGCGGTCGTGGAACTCGGTGCCGGCGGGGAAGCGATCCTTGATCGCGTCGTACTTCGCGATCTCGTCGCTGACCACCACCACCTGCGTCACGCCTTCGCTTTCGACCTGGCGCGCGATGCGATCCACGCTGATGACTCCGTCCACCGGCTGGCCGCCGGTCATCGCCACCGCGTCGTTGTAGAGGATCTTGTAGGTCAGGGTCGCCTTCGCCGCCACGGCCTGGCGGATCGCCAGGTAGCCCGAGTGGTAGTAGGTGCCGTCGCCGAGGTTCTGGAAGATGTGCCTGGTGGTCGTGAACATCGAGTGCGAGACCCAGTCCACGCCCTCGCCGCCCATCTGGATCAGGCCCGCCGTGTCGCGGTTCATCCAGTTCGCCATGAAGTGGCAGCCGATGCCGGCGCGCGCGCTCGAGCCTTCGGGCACGACCGTGCTGGTGTTGTGCGGGCAGCCGGCGCAGAAGTAGGGCACGCGCTTGACGCTGTCGGCATCATTGGCAAGCAGCGCCGGTGGCGTGAAGTCGCGCACATGGCGGCGGTGGTCGTTGAAGGTCGCGTTGTCGGGGAAGTGGCGCACCAGCCAGTCGGCGACGATCTCGATCAGCCGCGAGGGCCGCAACTCGCCGACCGCCGAGACAAGAGCCGAGCCATCGGCCGCACGCTTGCCGATCAGCACCGGGCGCGCATCGGCCTGCGCGTTGTAAAACAGGTCGCGCAGTTGCGTCTCGACGACCGCGCCCTTCTCTTCGACGACGAGGATTTCGTCCAGGCCTTGCGCGAAGGCCTGCATGCGCGTGGTCTCGATCGGGAACGACAGGCCGACCTTGTAGAGCCGCACGCCGGCCGCCGCCAGCATGTCGGGTGAAATCTCCAGTCGGCGCAGCACCTCCATCAGATCGAAGTGCGCCTTGCCGCAGGTGACGATGCCCACCGTGGCGTGCGCCGACGTGATCACCTGGCGGTCGATGCTGTTGACCCTCGCGAACGCCGCCACCGCCTTCAGCTTGTCCACCAGCCGCGTCTCGAGGCTCAGTGATGGCAGGTCGGGCCATCGGTAGTGCAGGCCGTCGGCCGGCGCTGAGTGGCCGGTGGCGGCGCGCACGGCGTCGGCGTCCTGCCAGGCCGCGACGCGCGCATTGATCGCATCCAGGTCCAGCGTCGAGCCGCTCTCGACCACTTCTGACAAGGCCGCGAACCCGACCCAGTTGCCCGAGTAGCGCGACAGCGCCCAGCCGTACAAACCGTACTCCAGGTACTCGGCCACGTTGGCGGGCTGCAGCACCGGCATGTGGAAGGCCTGCAGCAACTGATCGCTCTGGTGCGGCATCGACGACGAGACGCAGCCGTGGTCGTCGCCCGCCACCACCAGCACGCCGCCGTGGGGCGACGAGCCGTACGCGTTGCCGTGCTTCAGCGCATCGCCGGCGCGGTCCACGCCCGGGCCCTTGCCGTACCACATCGAGAACACGCCTTCGACGGTGCGCTGCGGGTCGGATTCGACGCGCTGCGTGCCCAGCACCTGGGTGGCGCCGAGTTCCTCATTGATGGCCGGCACGAAGCGGATGCCGGCCTCAGTGAACTTCGGCCCGGCCTTCCAGATCGCCTGGTCGAGCATGCCGAGCGGCGAGCCGCGATAGCCGCTGACGAAGCCCTGCGTGTTCAGACCGGCCTGTGCATCGCGCGCGCGCTGCATCAGCATCAGCCGCACCAGCGCCTGCGTGCCGGTCAGGAAGACCTGGCCGTCGGTGGCCCAGAGGTTGTGACTGAGCTGGTAGTCGGGGCGGACGAGGGGGGCGGTGGCGGTGGCAGTCATGGCGCGGCTCGCAGCGAGGCAGTGGCCGGCAGTATTGACCCGCCGGCAGCGAATCGGCTCCTTCGTTCGACCGCAACCGCCTACATTTCAGAAAATCATTCTGCAAAACCGCCATGAACGCGAACACCATTCCGCTGGACCGCTACAGCCGCGCCATCCTCACCGAGCTGCAGCGCGACTCGCGCCAGACAGTGCAGGCCATCGCCGACGCGGTCGGGCTGTCGAGCACGCCGTGCTGGAAGCGCATCAAGGACTTGGAAGCGGCGGGTGTGATTCGCGGCTACACGGCCATCGTCGACCGCGAGAAGGTCGGGTTGAACCTGCTCGTCATCGTCGAAGCGAACCTGGCCGAGCACACCGAAGCGCTGGTGCGGCGCTTCGAGCGCGCCGTGGCCGCGAGCCCGCAGATCGTGCGCTGCCTGTCCACCACCGGCCAGGCCGACTACATCCTGACGGTGCTGGTCGAAGACATCAAGGCCTACGAACAGTGCCTGCACGAGACGATCTTCAAGCTGCCCGGCGTGACGCATGTGCGCTCCAGCATCGTGCTGCGGGAAGTGAAGTCGGATGCCGCGCTGCCGATCGTGGTGGCGGCGGGGGAGGAGAGGAAGCGAGTCCGGCGAGGGTGACGGTGCGGCGGCCCGGCGGCCTCACCCCAACCCTTTCCCGCGAGCGGGAGAGGGAGTCAAGCGGGCACCTCTCCCGCACGCGGGAGAGGGTGGGTCGCAAAGCCGCCTTTCGTTGAGACCTAAAGTATTCAACCTGGCTTCGCCGCTCGGCATTCACACACCCGGCCGACCTGCGCCGGACACCCCCGAATCGGTGGCGGTGCGCGAGGGCCGGCCACGCCCAGGCTGGCTACCATCGGCGCTGTTGCGCAGCCGCGCGCCGAAGCGTTGTTCATGCCGCACACGGAGTCGCCCCCGGAATCTCTCTCGCTCTCGGCATCGCTGCCGGTCGCTGCGCTGTGGCAGGTGCAATTGCTCGGCGGCTTGCAGGTGCGGCGCGGCGACGAGCTGCTGAGCCACTTCGGCAGCCGCAGCGTGGCCGCGTTGCTGGCGCGGCTGGTGCTGTTCCCGCAGCGCAGCCACGCCCGCGAGGAACTGATCGAACTGCTTTGGCCGGGCGTGGCGCTGGCGGCGGGGCGCAATCGCCTGCGCCAGGCCTTGTTTACGTTGCGCCAGCTGCTCGAGCTGCCTGGGCCGGCATCGGCAACCACTCCGGCGCTGCTGGCAGACCGGCTCAGCGTGCGCGTCGCGCCCGGCGCGTTCGAGACCGACGTGCAGCGCTTCGAACGCTGCCTGCGCGAAGGCCGGCCGGCGGATGCGTTCGGCCTGTACGCCGGCGAGTTGCTGCCGGGCTTTTACGACGAGTGGATCCACACTGAGCGGCTGCGCCTGGCCACGCTGTTCGAACGCGTTGATGCGTCGCCGCCGGTTCAGGCAGCACCGGCGGCGCACGGCACCGATCCGGCCCGGCCGGTCGACGTCGCACGCAGTTCGCTGCCGGTCTACCTGACGCGCTTCTTCGGCCGGGAGTCGGAAGGCGCACGCTTGCGCGCCGAGGTGCTCGGCCATCGGCTCGTGACTTTGCTCGGGCCGGGCGGCAGCGGCAAGACGCGGCTCGCGGTCGAGCTGGCGGCGGCGTTTCGTGACGCCGGCCGCACGCCCGCGGGCACGCTGTCAGGGCCGCAAGCCGGTGGCGCGCCGCCTTTCGATTTCATCGCCTTCGTGCCGCTCGTCAACTGCGCGACGCGGGCCCAGGTGTTCGACGCGCTGCTCGCCAGCCTGCACCTGCGCCAGCAGGACGACGACGCGTTTGCGCCGCTCATCGCCGCACTCGCCGGCCGCCGCGCGCTGCTCGTGCTCGACAACTTCGAGCAGCTTTCGGGCATCGCCGAAGACGTGGTCGCGCAGCTCGCCGCGGCGGTCCCGGAGCTGCACCTGCTGGTCACTTCGCGGCGCGTGCTCGGGCTGGACGGCGAACGCGAATTCGCGATCCAGCCGCTGGCGCTGCCGGCGCTGCAAGCGCTACCCACCTTGCCATTGGACGAGGCCGCCATCAACCCGGCGCTGGCACTGTTCGTCGATCGGGCGCGCGCGGTGCGCGCAGACTTTCACATCGAGCCGGGCAACCTCGCCGCGCTGATCGACATCGTGCACTTGCTTGAAGGCATGCCGCTGGCGATCGAACTCGCTGCCGCGCGGGTGCGCAGCATCGCGCCGGCGAGCATGGTCGAGCTGCTGCGCGCGGCGCGCATGGCGCCGGGCGGCCAGGCGCTGGCGCTGCTGAGCCGCAGCGGGCCGCGCGGCGTGGGCGACCTGCGCCACGCCTCGATGCTGCGAGTGGTCGAGTGGAGCTGGCGCTTGCTCGACGCCGCGCAGGCGCGCCTGCTCGCCGCGCTGACCGTGTTCCACGGCGGCTTCAGCGCAGCAGCCGTGCAGGCGGTGTGCGGCGGCCTGGCCATCGACGCCAGCGTGCAGCTCGATGCGCTGGTCTCGCACTCGCTGCTGCGCTCGAGTACCAGCGTTGCCGCTGACACGGGCAGCGCAAACCGCTATGCGACCTTCGAGCCGGTGCGCGAATACGCCGCACTGCAACTCGCGCCCGTCGACGCGGCCGCGCTGCGTGCGGCTCACCGTGCCTGGCTCACTGAGTGGGCGCGTGCGCTGCCGGCGACGCCATCGCTGGCCGAAGTGCGGCTGGAGATGCCGAACCTGTTGGCGGCGCTGGCGAGCGCCGCGGCCGATGCTGCGCCGGCCGGCGAAGGAGCCGCCGCCGCGCCCGCTGGCACTGGGTCCAAGCCCGCAACTGCCGGCGCTGGCGCAGACGTCATCGCCCCACCCGAATCCGCCGTCCGCCTGATGCTGCCGCTGCGCCGCGTGCTTGAAGACGTGGAACTGCCGGCCGATGGCCTGGCCTCGCTGGCGCAGGCGGTGGCGCGGTGTGCCGACCCGGCCCTGCGCAGCCAGGGCCACAGCCTGCTCGGCCCGCTGCTGTTCATGGCCGGCCGCCGCGACGCCGCACTGCAGCACGCCACGCTCGGCCTCGAGGGCGCACCAACCGGCGCGCCGTGGCGGGCTCGGGCGCTGCACGCGGTGGCGCGCGTGCGCTGGCGTGCCACGCGCCAGACCGATGGCGTCACCGCCCCGCTGGACGAAGCCGAGGCGCTGGCGCGCGCGACCAACGACACCGAGCTGCTGGCCAGCGTGCTGGCGCTGCGCGCCTTTGTCGTCAACCACCAGGGCGCGCACGCCGAGGGCGAAGCGCTGCACGCCCAGGCGCTGGCGCTGTGGGAGCAGGGCGGCAACCGCCATGCCATCAACAGCGGCCTGTACAACCTGGCGGTGTGTGCGCAGAACGCCGGCCGCCACGCGGAAACGCTGGCGCGGCTGGCGCAGATCGAGCCCGCCGCGCGCGCGCTGCACGACTGGCGGCGCCTGAGCCAGGTGCTCAACGTGCGCGGCAACGCGCACAGCGAACTGCACCGCTGGCGCGAGGCCGTGGCAAGCTTTCGCGAAGGCGCACATCTGGCCTGGGAGTGCCTGGCACTGCACGAACTCGCCTATGTGTTGTGGAACCTGCCGCGCGCGCTGGCCCACCAGCGCGACCCGCAACGCGCGGTCCAGATCGCCGCCTTCGCGCAAGTGTTCTGGCAGACGCGATTCGGCCCGCTGAGCCCGGCCGACCAACGCGACCTGCGCCGCGTGCGGCGCCTGGCGGCGTGTCAGCTCGACGCGCAGCGCATCGAGGCCTTGCGCTCGGCCGGCGCGGCGCTGACCCTGGCCGACGCGGTGCGGCTGGCGCTGGGCTAACGCAGTCGTTCAGCGTACAGACCGCAGCGCGAATTGATGCGCCTTGAATCTCCGGCGTCCGATTCGTACGCTTGATCTTTCGCTGGTGCGGGCGGCGGCGGCGGCGGCGATACTCGCCCACATGCCCGCCATTCCACCGACCCCGAACCCCGCCGACCCCGCTGACCCTGCGGCCGACCCGCATGCCGAGGTGCACGAGCCGCGCCTGTGGCGCGCCGACGGCTGGACCGCCAGCGTCATCAAGAACGAGGACGACGAAGGCTGGGCGGTGGCGATGACGAAGGCCGGCGAGGCCGAGCCGGCACTGGTCGGCCCGTGGACGATGGGGCGCGACAAGAAGAACCCGAAGCCGCTCGACGGGCCGGCGTTCTCGACCCTGGTGAAGACTGCCGCCGAGGTGCTGCGCCGCCACGAGCAGCAGCTCCACGCCGACCTGCACAAGAGCGTGACGGTGAGCGCGGGGGCGGCCCGCATCAAGGTCACGCTCGACATCGAGCCCGATGAAGACAACCCGTCGGCGCGGCTCAGCGCGTTCGATGCGGGCGGCATCGAACTTGCGCACACGAGCGTCGCGCCCGGCTTCAGGCTGAACGCCGCCAGCGCTTCGGCGTGGATCGGGAACGAGTATCGCAAGCCGGGTTGAGAGGCGCAGCGGACGAAATGCGCGCGAATAAAGGCAAGGAAAGGGCAACGCATGCCAACAACGTGGCGAGAGGTTGTGCTTGACGGGCTGCGCCGGTACACGTTGAGAAACCGCACGTCAAAGATCGCCCGCAGTCCCTTCCTTGAGCAGGAGTTGCCCTCGATGGCATCGGCAGCGGGCTCGACTGGCAAGACGCCCGCCCAAACCGTCAGTCGCGTCCTCCAGGAATTGCGCGACGAGGGCAAGCTGTTCTTTTCCTCCGGCGGTGTCTATGTGCTGACAGATCAGGCAGTCGATCTCACTCGCGAGGAATTGGCGGATGACATCGTCGAGAACGCCATCATTCGAGATGCGTTGCTGGTGCCCGACGTACCTGTCGGAATCGAAGTGGGGGCAGCGCGGCTGCGCAGGGGCCAGGACGCGTTGCGGCGCCTGACGCTGGCGAACTATCGCGGGCGGTGTGCGCTGTGCGACACCCGCGACCCCCGGCTGCTTGTGACCAGCCACGTCGCACGATGGGCAGACCGCTCCGATGCACGCGGGAAACTGTCGAACACGATTTGCTTCTGCGCCTTGCACGATCGTCTCTTCGAACACGGCTACTTCGCCGTGGAAGATGACCTGCGTCTCATTGTCAGAGCCAATGCCGGCGGCGTGGCAATTCAAATCTGGCTGGATCGATGCACGACCGAATTTCAGCGCCCGACCAGCCACCGACCGAGGGTCGAATTTCTGCGCGAGCATCGATGGCGCGTGGGGCTGCCATCAGCCGGCACCGACACCAGACCGGATTGATGGCGGTGGCAAAGAACAGGGCGGGCGGGGGCGCTGTTACGCGGCCCCGAACCGCGGCGCCGCTGCGGCCTGCACGCCGCCACCCGGCGCCGCATCAAACGCGCCGCGCGCCAGGTTGTGCGGGTGCGAGGCCGCCTCGGTCAAGGTCAGCACCGGCGCGAAGCACACGTCGCTGCCTTCGAGCAACGCGCTCCACTGGTCGCGCGTGCGGCTGCGGAACAGCGCGCTGAAGCGCGCCTTCAACGGCGGCCAGGTCGAGGTGACGTATTGCGCGCGCGGGTCGACATCGGTCAGTTCGAGCTTTTGCAGCAGCAGCGCATAGAACTGCGGTTCGAGCGCACCGAGCGTGATGAAGCGGCCATCGGCGCATTCGTACACGTCGTAGAACGGCGAGTCGTGGAATGCGCTCGGTACGCGTTCATCGCCGTGCGCCCCATTGTGGATGCCGCCCAGCGCGCCGCTGCCATGCAGCCACTGCGCCAGGCCGCCGAGCATCGAGGTGATGTCGACGATGGCTGCGTCGACCACCGTGCCCTGGCCGCTCAGCCGCGCCTGCAACACACCGCAGACGATGCCGTACGCCAGGCCGAGCGCGCCCGCGCCATCGCCGACCACCGTGGGCGGCAGCATCGGCCGTTCGCCGGGCCGCGCCGAGAGCGACAGCAGCCCCGTCAGCGCCACATAGTTCAGGTCGTGGCCTGCCGCGTTGGCCAGCGGCCCGTGCTGGCCCCAGCCCGTCATGCGGCCATAGACCAGCGTCGGATTGCGCGCATGGCAGACCTGCGGGGCGAGGCCGAGCCGTTCCATCACGCCGGGGCGGTTGCCTTCGATCAGCGCATCGGCCGGCGCGATCAGCTCGAGGGCCTGCGCCACGCCCTCGGCCGATTTCAGATCGATCACGACCAGCTGCTTGCCCAGGCGCATCGGGTGGTCGGCGCCGCCAAGCTGGGCCGACATGCTGTTGCCGCCCGGCCGGGCGATCAAGGTCACCTCGGCGCCGGCCTGCACCAGCATGCGGCCGGCCAGCGGCCCGGGGCCGATGCCTTCGAACTCGATGATCTTCAGGCCGCGCAGCGGTTGCTTCGGGCGCGCGGCAAGGGCAGGCGATGGCGTCATGGCGGGCGCGCTGATTCAGCGCCCCGCAGAGGCCGGCATGTGCTGCTCGACGGCGTCGAGCACGGCCTCGGGCTCATCGGATTCGGCCGCACTCGGGTGATCGAGTTCGCGCTGCAGTTGCTCCTGGTCCAGATCGCCGGTCCACCTCGCGACCACGAGGGTGGCCACGCCGTTGCCGATCAGGTTCGTCAGCGCGCGCGCCTCCGACATGAAGCGGTCGATGCCCAGGATCAGCGCCAGCCCGGCCACCGGCACATGGCCGACCGCCGACAGCGTGGCCGCCAGCACGATGAAGCCGCTGCCGGTCACGCCGGCCGCGCCCTTCGAGGTCAGCAGCAGCACCAGCAACAGCGTGATCTGCTGCGTGATCGTCATCGGCGTGTTGGTGGCCTGGGCGATGAACACGGCGGCCATCGTCAGGTAGATCGAGGTGCCGTCGAGGTTGAACGAATAGCCGGTCGGGATCACCAGCCCGACGACGGATTTCTTCGCGCCAAGGTTCTCCATCTTGACCATCATGCGTGGAAGTGCGGCCTCGCTCGACGAGGTGCCGAGCACGATCATCAGCTCTTCCTTGATGTACTTGATGAACTTCCAGATCGAAAAGCCGTTGACGCGCGCAATGGTGCCGAGCACCGCGAAGATGAAGAACAGGCAGGTGGCGTAGAAGGTCGCCATCAACGCGCCGAGCGACACCAGCGAGCCCACGCCGTACTTGCCGATCGTGAACGCCATCGCGCCGAACGCGCCGATCGGCGCCACCTTCATGATGTAGCCGACGATCGTGAAGAGCACGTGCGAAAACTTCTCGATGAAGTCGAACACCAGCGTGCCGCGGCCGCCGAAGCGGTGCAGCGCGAAGCCGAACATCACCGCGATCAGCAGCACCTGCAGGATCTCGCCCTTGGCGAACGCATCGACCACCGTGCTCGGGATCACGTTGAGCACGAAGTCGGTGGTCGAGGTCATCTTGCCCGGGCCGGTGTAGGCGCTGATGGCCTTCGTGTCGAGCGTGGCAGCGTCGATGTTCATGCCGACGCCAGGCTGCACGAGGTTGATGATGACCAGGCCGACGATCAGCGCGACGCTGCTCACCACCTCGAAGTACAGCAGCGCCAGGCCGCCGGTCTTGCCGACCTTCTTCATGTCTTCCATGCCGGCGATGCCCACCACCACGGTGCAGAAGATGATCGGCGCGATGATCATCTTGATCAGCTTGATGAAGCCGTCGCCGAGCGGCTTCATCGCCTCGCCGGTCTGCGGGTAGAAGTGGCCGAGGACCACGCCCAGGATGATGGCGGTGATGACCTGGAAGTACAGCGACCGGTAAAAGGGCCGCGCGCTGGGGTCTTTGTCCATGAGAGTCTCCGTCGGTGGTTGCAGAGTCACTGAAGCCGAATCACGGCGATCGACGCGCAGGCTATTTCATCAGCAGGTGCGGCAGCCACAGCGACAGCCCCGGCCAGTAGGTGACGACCACCAGGAACACCAGCATCGTCGCCAGCCACGGCCACACCGCCACCGTCAGTTCGCTGATGCCCATCTTGGTGATGCCGGAGGCCACGTACAGGTTCAGCCCGACCGGCGGATGGCACATGCCGACTTCCATGTTGACGACGATCAGGATGCCGAAGTGGATCGGGTCGATGCCCAGTTTGATCGCCACCGGAAACAGGATCGGCGCCATGATCAGGATGATCGAGCTCGGCTCCATCACGTTGCCGGCCATCAGCAACAGCACGTTGACGACCAGCAGGAAGGCGATCGGCCCGAAGCCCTGGCCGATCAACCAGTCGGCCATTGCCTGCGGGATGTTTTCACTCGTCATCAGGAAGCTGAACAGCACCGCGTTGGTGATGATGTACAGGAGCATCGCGCTCATGCTGGCGGAGTCGAGCAGCACCTTCGGGATGCGCTTGAGCGGCATGTCCTTGTAGATGAACACGGTCACGATGAAGGCGTACACCGCCGCCATCGCGGCCGCTTCGGTGGGCGTGAAGATGCCGCTGTAGATGCCGCCCATCACGACCACGATCAGCATCAGGCCCCAGGCGCTTTCCTTGAACGCAACCCAGCGTTCGGTCCAGCTCGCCTTGGGCATGCGCGGGTAGTCGTTCTTGCGCGCGATGTACCAGGTGGTCAGGCCGAGCGCGGTGGCCATCGCGATGCCGGGCACGATGCCGGCGATGAACATCGCTCCGACCGACACGTTGGTCGAGACCGAATACATCACCATCGCGATCGACGGCGGGATCAGGATGCCCAGCGCGCCCGAGGTGGTGATCACGCCGGCGCCGAAGTTCCTTGGGAAGCCCTGCTTGACCATCGCCGGCAGGATCACCGAGCCGATCGCCACCACGCAGGCCGGGCTCGAGCCCGACACCGCTGCGAACAGCGCACAGGCCAGCACGCCGGCCAGCCCCAGGCCGCCGTAGAAGTGGCCGAGCATCGAGGTGGCGAAACGGATCATGCGGCGCGCCACGCCGCCGTGCGTCAGCAGGTTGCCGGCCAGGATGAAGAACGGGATCGCCATGATCTCGAACTTCTCGATGCCGGTGAACAGCTTCAGCGCGACCGACTGGATCGGCACGTCGGTCAGCGTGAACAGGAAGGTCAGCACGGTCAGGCCGAGCGAGATGCTGATCGGCATGCCGGTGAGCATCAGCACGATCAGCAGCACGAAGATGATGAGCGAGTTCATCAGCGGACTCCCTTCAGTTCCTGTTCGCTCGGCACCGCGAGCGGGCCGACGTCTTCGATGCCTTCGACATGGCCGTGGTCGTGGCGTGGCAGTTCACCGGTCTTCAGGTAGCTGTACGCGACCTGCAGAAAGCGGTAGCTCATCAGCGACGAGCCGAGCGGCACGCACAGGTAGACCATCCACATCGGCACTTCCAGGTCGGCCGAGACCTGGTCGGTCTGCGACATGTGCCAGACGAAGTTCGCGCCCAGTGCGGCCACCGTGCCGGTGAAGAGCGCACCGGCGAACAGGCCGAACAGCACCAGCATCTTCTGCGGTGTGCCGGTGAGCTTGCGGATGATCACGTCGACACCGACATGGATGCCGGTGCGCACGCCATAGGCAGCGCCGAACTTGGCCATCCAGACGAACATGAAGATGCACAGCTCCTGGGCCCAGCTCACGTTCATCTTCACCGTGTAGTCTTGAATCCAGGGCACGCCCGACAGGAAACGGTGCACCACCGCGAAAAAGATCACCAGCGTGGCGGCACCGATGAGGAAGGCGATGAGCCATTCCTCCAGGTGGTTGAGGATGCGGTTGAGCATCGGATCTCCTCGGGAGGCTTTACTACAAGTCTCACCGCAGAGCGACGGAGTGAATGGAGTTGACGCAGAGTAAGAAATCAATGTTTTCTCTGCGACAACTCCGTCAACTCCGTTCCTCTGCGGTGAATGAATTCGCTCTGTGGTCTGCGCTATTTAGGCAGGGCAGGACTACTTTGGCGCGACGAAGCCGGTGGCCTTGTAGACCGCGTCGATCGTCGACTTGCCGACGCGCGCTTCCATTTCCTTGTGGACCGGCATCAGCGCCTTCTTCCACTCGACCGTCTCGGCGGCGGTGGGCGTGTAGACGGTGCTCTTGCCGCTCGCCCTGATCTTGTCGAGCGCCTCGGCGTTCTCGGTCGCGGCGATGGCGTTGGCGTAAGTGGTGGCGTCTTTCACGGCGCCGGTCAGCGTGGTGCGGATGTCGGCCGGCAGCGCGTCCCAGAACTTCTTGTTGACGATCACCGCATACGCCAGGTGGCCGTGGTTCGACAGGGTGATGTGCTTTTGCACTTCGAAAATCTTCTGCGTGTAGAAGTTCGACGGCACGCCCTCGGTGCCATCGACCACGCCCGACTGCAGCGCCGCATACAGCTCCGAAAACGCCATCACCTGCGGGATCGCGCCGAGCGCGCGCATCTGCGCGTCGAGCACCTTCGACGACTGGATCCGCATCTTCTGGCCCTTGAAGTCGGCCACGCTGTGCAGCGGCTTGTTGGCGCTCATGATGTGAAAGCCGTTGTCCCAATACGCCAGGCCGTGGATGCCCTTGGGTTCGAGCCTGGCGAACAGGTCGGCGCCGACCGCGCCATCGGTCACGGCGCGGAACGCGGCCTGGTCCTTGAAGATGAAGGGCAGGTCGAAGACCTCGAACTCCTTCACGCCGAGCGGGCCGAACTTGGCCAGCGACGGTGCCAGCATCTGCACCGAACCGAGCTGCAATGCTTCGAGTTCTTCCTTGTCCTTGTAGAGCTGGCTGTTCGGATAGACCTCGACCTTGACCTTGCCCTTGGTTCGCTCTTCGGCGAGCTCCTTGAACTTGATCGCGCCCTTGCCCTTCGGCGTGTCGGGCGCCACGACGTGGCTGAACTTGATGATGATCGGCGCCGGGGCCTGGGCCTGGGCGGCCGGTACGGTGATGGCGAAGGCCGCTGCGGCAGCGACAAGCATCAGGCGGCGCGTGGTGTGCGTCATCGGTCGGTCTCCTTGAAACGAAAGGTCGGCGCTGCCGCCACGGGACGGGACGGGACGGGGCAGGGTTGTGTCGGCGGATTCTGCGGCGCGCGCCGGCGCCTGGGTAGTTGTGGATTTCCACATTTGCAGGTCGTGCGATACGTGTTCGGGCGCAGACCGCAGCGCAGCGCGGCTGCGCTCTTAGACTCGGCGCCATGCCCGAGCCGGCCTTCGCCCCACCCCACCCCGCGCTGGCCCTGCCGCCGCGCCCGCGTTTGCGCCGCGGCCTCTGGGCGCTGCCGCTGCTGTTGTCGCTGGCCTTCGTCGCAGCCGTGCTGGGCTGGCTGCGCGCCTCCGAGCAGGCCGAACTTGAAGAGCAGCGCGCCGAGCTGATCTCGGACGCGCTCTCGCTCGAAGCGCAGTTCAGTGCGCGCATCGAGCGCGAGGCCGGGCTGCTGCAGCAACTCGCGCAGAACCTGGAGCGCCGCAGCCAGGCGCCGCCGGCCTTCGCGGCCGCTTCCGAGGTGCAGCAAGGCCTGCACCGCTTCTGGGTCAGCATCACCTGGCTCGACGCCGCGAACCGCATCGTCGCCCACCTGCCCGAACAGACGCAGGCGCCGGACGCGCGCATCGTCAACACCCCGAGCGTCGGCCTGTCGGCGCATCTGCAGGCGCGCCTGGCAAAGGGCGGCGCGCTGGTGGCGCGCTATTCGCCGACCGAGGTGCTGCGCCAGACCGTGCCCTGGTGGCTGGCGCGCAAGTACGACGTGCGGCTGGTCGACAGCTTCGGCGGCGTGATCGCCTCCACCACCGAGGGCCGCGACCTGCCGACGCTGCCCGGCCGCCAGACGCAACGCACGAGCCTGGAGCCGACCCTCGCCGATGCCTACCTCGAACTCAGCGCGCGGGACCGCGTCACGCCCTGGTACCGGAGCTTTCCGATGACGATGGTGGCCGGCTTCGTGGTGCTGATCGGCGCCATCACCTGGATGCTGCGGCGCCAGGTGCGCGACGTGTCGCGTGCCGAGCGCGCCTGGCGCACCGAGGCCGCGTGGCGCAGCGCGATGGAAGACTCGCTCACCGTCGGCCTGCGCGCGCGCGACCTGCAAGGCCGGCTGGTCTATGTGAACCGGGCGCTGGCCGACATGGTCGGCTGGAGCCTCGACGAGCTGGTCGGCCGGCTGCCGCCGATGCCTTACTGGCCGCCCGACTCGGTGGAGCAAAGCATGCAGCGCCACGAGCGCAACATGGCCGGCCAGGCGCCGCGCGGCGGCTACGAGACCCGCTGGCACCACCGTGATGGCCGGCGGCTCGACGTGATGATCTTCGAGGCGCCGCTGGTCGATGCGCTGGGCCGGCAGGTCGGCTGGATGGGCTCGATCCTCGACATCACCGAACCGAAGCGGCTGCTCGACCGCGAACGCGGCCAGACCGAAACGATGGCGCACCACGCCCGCCTGACGATGCTGGGCGAAGTGGCGGCCACCCTGGCGCACGAGCTGAACCAGCCGCTGACGGCGATCTCGAGCTACAGCGCCGGCGTGCTCAACTCGCTGCAACGCACCGATGCCGCGCAGCCGGCCGACCCGCTGGTGCTGCGCGCGCTGCAGCGCCTGGGCGAGCAGGCGGCGCAGGCCGGGCGCATCGTGCAGCGCATCCGCGCGTTCCTGACGCGGCGCGAACCGCAGCTCGAGCCCGGCTCGCTGAACGCCATCGTCGAAGGCGGCGTGGCGCTGTTGCAGCGTGAACTCGAGCGGCGCGGCGTGCAACTCAGCTTGCAGCTGGATGCGAACCTGCCCGAGGTGGTGGCCGATGCGGTGCTGGTCGAACAGGTCGTGATCAACCTGGTGCGCAATGCCAGCGATGCGTTGGCCGAGCCGGACGCAAACAGCGACGCCGCCGCGCTGCGTGAACGGCGCATCGAAGTGCGCACCTTGCGCACCCCCGACCAGCGCTTCGTGCGCATCGACGTGAGCGACAACGGCCCGGGCCTGCAGGGCCGGCGCATCGAGGCGCTGTGTGCGCCGTTCTACTCGACCAAGGTCGAAGGCATGGGCATGGGGCTGGCGATCTGCCGCTCGATCGTCGAGGCCCACCACGGTGCGCTCGATGCCCACGAAGCGCCGGGCGGCGGGGCCTGCTTCTCGATGACCTTGCCGGTGGCGGTGAGCGTGGTCGCGGTGGCGGCCGAGGCGGCCGAGGTGGCGGCGGCATGAGCGCTGCGCCCGCTGTCCTCGCCGCTGCGGCCCGAATCGTCTACCTGCTCGACGATGAAGCCGCAGTACTTGACGCGTTAGGTTTTCTGCTCGCCTCGCGCGGCCTCGATGTGCGCGCCCATGCCAGCGGCCCGGCGCTGCTGGCCACCGTGGATGCCACGCCGCGCCCGTTGTCCGGCGTGTTCCTGATCGACATCCGGATGGCGCCGATGTCGGGCCTGCGCGTGTTCGACGAGCTGGTGGCGCGGCGGCTGCGCAACCCGGTGCTGTTCCTGAGCGGCCATGGCGATATCCCGATGGCCGTCGATGCGCTGAAGAAGGGCGCGTTCGATTTTCTGGAGAAGCCGTACAGCGACAACGCGCTCGCCGACCGCGTCGAGCAGGCGCTGGCGGTGGACGCTGCGATGCACCAGACCGACGCCCGCGCCGAAGAGCGGCACGCGCGCCTGGCCAGCCTGACCGAGCGCGAGCACGAGGTGATGCTGCGGGTGGCGGCCGGCAGGCTCAACAAGGTCATCGCCGACGAGCTGCATGTGTCGGTGCGCACGGTCGAGGTTCACCGCGCGCGGGTCTACGCCAAGCTGGGCGTGCGCTCGGCGGCCGAGGTGGCGACCCTGCTCGCGGGGTAGCGGCCGGTGCGTGGGGCCGGCGGTTCAGCGCAGCAGTTCGAGTTCGAAGCGCTTGCGGCCGTGGATGCGGTAGACGCTGAAGTCGGCCACGTCGAGGGTGGCGATGCGCGTGATGCCGGTGATTTCAGCGAGCCAGACCAGCACGATATCGGCCCAGTCGGGGTCGCGGGCGGCGTACTTTCGCATCAGCGCCGCGATGCGCGAATAGCCGGCAGCGTCGGGCCGGTGCAAGTGCAATGCCCCGCTCATGGCCAGATCTGCCAGCACCGCGCGGGTGCGCGGGGGCAGAAAGTACGCGGCTTCCGTCAGCACCGGCTCAACGGTGTGCAATTCGCCGCGGAACGACGCCATCCACTGCGTTACCGATGCATGCCGGCGATCGTCTCGCGCATACAGCGCGACCAGCGGGCCGGTATCGAGCAGCACGCGAGGGCTCGCGCCCTTGCCCGACGCGACCGTATCGCCGCTTCTCACGCCTGCCGCCGTCATTCCGCCGCGCGGCGGATTCGCTGCATCGCCCGGGCACGCACCGCAGCCTTGTCTGCCGAGCCGCCACCAAGCTCGCCGGCGCCGATGAAGCCGGCGTCGGCGAAGGCCTTGTAGTTGGCACTCACCGAGGCCGGTTGGGTTGTGGCGGCGGCGTGCCGGGCCGTGGCGCCCTGCGCCTGATCGGCCAGCAAGTAGGTGGCCAGGCACTCCTGCACGACCAGGCTCTTGGTCACGCCGCGCTCGATGCAATAGCGTTCGAGCGCGGATTCGACGGCGCTGTCGAGGCGAACGGTGAGGGTCATGGCGGGCACCGATGAATACAAGTGCTTCGATTGTATTACAGCGCGCCGCAAGGGACTGCGTCCGCCGCTTGCCCACGAGCCGCAGCGCCCTACTCGATCGCCTTCACCATGTCCTCGACCACCTTCTTCGCGTCGCCGAAGACCATCATGGTCTTGTCCATGTAGAACAGTTCGTTGTCCAGCCCGGCGTAGCCCGCCGCCATGGAGCGCTTGTTGACGATGATGGTCTTGGCCTTGTAGGCCTCCAGGATCGGCATGCCGTAGATCGCCGTGCCCTTGATCAGCGCGGCAGGGTTCACCACGTCGTTGGCGCCCAGGATGATGGCCACATCGACCTGCCCGAACTCGCCGTTGATGTCCTCCATCTCGAACACCTGGTCGTACGGCACCTCGGCCTCGGCGAGCAGCACGTTCATGTGGCCCGGCATGCGGCCGGCCACCGGATGGATCGCGTACTTGACGCGGATGCCCTTGTGGATCAGCTTCTCGGCCAGCTCCTTCACCGCGTGCTGGGCGCGGGCCACGGCCAGGCCGTAGCCCGGCACGATGACCACCGTCTCGGCGTTGCCGAGGATGAAGGCGGCGTCGTCGGCGCTGCCGCTCTTCACCGGCCGCGCTTCGGCCGATCCGGCCATGGCCGTCGTCGCCTCGCCGCCGAAGCCGCCGAGGATGACGTTGAAGAAGGTGGTCGAGGACATGGTGAAGGCGATCGAGTAAGGCGCTGCGGCAGGCACCCGGGCCGATTGATCGGCGAACGGGCGCGCCGTCGGTCGATGATGCCAAGTTCTACCGAGCTGAAAAAGGCAGCGAAACACAACAGATGTTTTCACGGATCGAGACGCGCCACTTCCGAAGCCTGAAGGCGGTGAATCAACCACTCGGCGCAATTCACGCGCTGGTGGGTCCTAACGCCAGTGGGAAGAGTACGTTCCTCGACGTCATCGGACTCCTCAGCGATTTGATTCGAAGCCGGGGAGACGTTCACGAAGCCGTTCGAATGCGCAGCGCGACCTTCGAGAAGTTGCTTTGGCAGGGCCCGGACACCCAGGTCGCGTTCCAACTGGCTGTCGAAGCACCTATTCC
>JANXZA010000044.1 GCA_025355745.1 Rhizobacter sp.
GTGGTGCGCGCGATGTCGCACCGTGTGATGGTGATGAAGGACGGCAACGTGATCGAGGAAGGCGAGGCGCAGGCCCTTTTCGACGCGCCGCGCGAGGCTTATACCAAGGCCTTGCTGGCGGCGGCGCACTTGAGCTGATGGAGTGGCGGGGCCATCGATGTTGACTCAACGCAAAAGCCAATTCATTCACCGCAGAGGCGCGGAGAACGCAGAGTTGCGCAGAGTTAATTCAAGAATTCAAGTGATTGCTTTTCTCTGCGATCCTTCGCGTTCTCTGCGCCTCTGCGCCTCTGCGGTGGTGAGTTGAGGTTTTCGATTTGACTTTTCCTAACGTAGCAACATGAGCGGGTACGCCTTTCTCGCGGTGTTCGGTGGCGCGGGTTTCGGGGCCTGGCTGCGCTGGGGACTGGGCCAGTGGCTGAACCCGGTGTTCCCGACGCTGCCGCTGGGCACCGTGGCGGCGAACCTGCTGGGCGGCCTGCTGGTCGGCGTGGCGAGCTCGTACTTCTCGAACCACAGCACGCTGGCACCAGAGTGGCGGCTGCTGGTGATCACCGGGTTCATGGGCGGGTTGACGACGTTCTCGACCTTCTCGGTCGAGGTCGTCGCGCTGATCGGGCGTCAGCAGTACGGCTGGGCGCTGGCCACGGCCCTGGTGCACCTGCTCGGCTCGCTGGCGCTGACCGGCGTGGGCATCGTGCTCGGCAACGCGCTGCTGGTGCGAAGCTGAGGCAGAGGCTGAAGTCCCAGCCGCGTCAGGGACGCGCCGGTTTGCGCCCGCCCAGACGCAGCTCGTAGCCGGTGCTGCGAGCGGCATCGGCAAACTTCAATGAGCTGCCCACCCAGGCGAAGGGCGAGACGAACTCGTCGATCTGCATCGTGCCGTGCAACAGCACCACCTCGACCTGGCTACGGGTCAACTGCAGCCGGTAGCTGATGTCGCTGACGCGCACGTGCGCCTGGCCGTCGCGCTGCCAGTCGACCTCGGCTGCGCCGCAGCGCAGCGGGGCGGCCGAGAGGGACACGCACAACTGCGCGGCGTAGCGGCCGGGCACGGGCGCAGCGGCAGGCGCTGCGCCCGCCGTTGCGCCCGCCAGTACGTCAGCACTCGCCCACGACAGCCCGAGCGCCAGCCCGCTGACTGCACATCCGATGACGCTGCGGGCGAAACGCATGCCGGCTACTTGATCAGGCCTTCGGCCTTCATCGCCGACTGCACTGCGGGCCTGGCGGCAACGCGCGCCATGAAGGCCGCGAGGTGCGGCAGGCCGGTGATGTCCAGGGCGACGTGCCCGGCCCAGTTGCCGACCGTGAAGAGGTAGGCATCGGCGACGCTGAAGGTGTCGCCCATCAGGTACTGCTTGCCTTCGAGCTGGCCGTTGACCCAGGTGAAGCGCAGCATCAGTCGGGTGCGGGCCAGCGCCTTGGCCTCTTCCGGCATCACCGGGTTGAACAGCACGCTGAAGCCCTTGTGAAGTTCGCTGGTGGTGAAGTTGAGCCACTCCTGGAGGTGGTAGCGCGCCATCGTGCCATTCGCCGGCGCGAGCTGCTTGGCCGGCACCTGGTCGGCGATGTACTGCACGATGGCTGGGCCTTCGGACAGACGCTCGCCGTTGTCGAGTTCGAGCAAGGGCACGTAGCCCTTCGGGCTGACGGCGTAGAAGTCGCTGCCGTCGGCGAGTTGATGGGTCTTGAGGTTGGCGGGCACCAGCTCGAACGGCAGGCCGGATTCACACAGCACGATGTGCGGGGACATGGAACACGCGCCGGGGGTGTAGTAGAGCTTCATGGTGCGGTGGTTGCGAGTGAAGGGAGGTGCATTACACCGCGTTCCGAGGCCGGGCGCTGTGCGCACACGTTCGGGGGGTTTGAAGGCTGGGTGCAAAGACCGGTCCTTGCAGAGGTGCGCCGTGCCTCTACATTGAAGCCATGAACACGACATCCACCCCGATCCGCGAAGTCCGTCCCATGTCGATCCAGCGTTCCAGAACGGTCGAGCGCATCGTGCGCGGCCAGGCCACCTCGGACGGCGACGGCGTGAAGCTGACGCGCGTGCTGACGCAGCCGCTGCAACAGCGGCTTGACCCGTACCTGATGCTCGACGCCTTTGGCAGCGACGCCGCAAGCGACTACATCGGCGGCTTTCCGAGCCACCCGCACCGCGGCTTCGAGACCGTGACCATCATGCTCGAAGGCCGCATGCGGCATCAGGACAGCGTGGGCAACGTCGGCCTGCTCGAGCCCGGCAGCGTGCAGTGGATGACGGCCGGGCGCGGCATCATCCACTCTGAAATGCCTGAGCAGCAGGAAGGCCGGATGGCCGGCTTCCAGCTCTGGGTCAACCTGGCGGCGCGCGACAAGATGATCGCGCCGACGTACCGCGATGTGTCGCCGTCTGACGTTCCGCTGCTTGCGCTGCCGGGCGGCGTGTCGGTGCGTGTGATCGCGGGCGAGGCGCTCGGCGTGGCCGGCGCCGTGAGCCGGCCCACCACCGAGCCGCTGGTGCTCGACATCACGCTGCCGCCCGGCACATCGATCGACGTGCCGGTGCCGGCCGGGCACAACGCGTTCGTGTACGCCTTTGGCGGCGCGGCATTGAACGTGGGCGCTGCGCTTGGTGAGTCCCGGCCGACCCGCGTCGACAGTGAGCGCATGGCGATTCTTGCCAATGACGCGCAAGCCGATGGCGTGCGCCTGGCAGCCGCTGGCGCACTCGACGAAATCGCCCGCGTGCTGCTGGTCGCGGGCCGGCCGCTGCACGAACCGATCGCGCAGCACGGGCCGTTCGTGATGAACACGGCGCTGGAACTGCGCCAGGCCATGGCCGATTTCCAGAGCGGGGGTCTGGCAACCTGAAGCCGCAGCGGAACCGGCGCACGACCGGCGCATCACCGGCGCATCACCGGTGCGATATCGGCGCAATACCATCGCACATCCGCCGCGCAGGCATCGGCTACGCTCGCGTCTTTGACCGGACCTTGCCCATGTCTCGCCAGACCCTCGAAGAAGCGCGCCTGCACCCCGCCATCCGCGACACCGTCGCAAATCTGCACGTCGACATCGTGCACAACGTGCAGTCGGCCACCGCCTCGAACCCGGTGCTGGTGGTCGGCATGGCCGGCAACCCTTTCTGCCGCAAGGCCCGCAAGTCGCTCGCGGCCGCCGAGATCGCTTTTCACTACCTCGAGTTCGGCAGCTACCTCGGCCGCTGGCGCGAACGCAACGCGCTGAAGATGTGGGCCGGCTGGCCGACCTTCCCGATGGTGTTCGTGAAAGGCTCGCTGGTGGGCGGCGCGTCGGAGCTGGATGCGCTGATAGCCAGCGGCGAAATCAAGCGCTTGCTGGGCGAGTAGCGTTGCGTGCGGCCACAGCGTTGTGCGTCGGCCTCGCGGCGCTGGCGATCCAGTGCGCGTCGGCCGCCGCTGCGCAACCGTTGTCCGAATGCCGCCTTCCCGGCCTGCGCCACAGCGTGCTGTGCGGCGTGGTGCAGCGCCCACTCGACCCGGCGCTGCCGACCGGTGCGCACATCGATGTGCGTTACGTCGTCGTGCCGGCGCTGGCGCGCCGCAAGCTGCCGGACCCGGTGTTCATGCTGGCCGGCGGCCCCGGGCAAAGCGCGATCGACATTGCGCCGCCCACCCTGGCGCTGTTCAGCCGGTTGAACAACCGGCGCGACATCGTCTACGTCGACCAGCGCGGCACCGGCCGCTCGGCGCCACTCGCCTGCGCCGACACGCGCCACGAGTCGCTGGCGGCGCAAGCCGACCCGAACCGGCCCTTCGAGCAATTGATGGCGTGCCAGGCGGTCCTGCTGAAGCTGCCTTACGTCCACGCGCCGGCCGACCTGGGCCTGTTCACGACGGCGATCGCGATGCAGGACCTGGACGCCGTGCGCCGCCAGCTCGGTGCGGCGCGCATCAACCTCGTCGGCGTGTCTTATGGCACGCGCGCCGCGCTCGAGTACCAGCGCCAGTTCCCCGCCGCCGTGCGACGCAGCGTGCTCGATGCCGTGGCGCCGCCCGACATGGCGCTGCCTGCCAGTTTCTCGACCGACGGCCAGGCCGCCTGGGACGCGCTGCTGCGCGACTGCGAGCATGACGCAGCCTGCCTGCGGCGCTTTCCGAGCCTGCGCACCGACTGGTCGGCGCTGCTGAAGAGCCTGCCGAAACCGGCGACTGCGACGCCTCCCTCCGGTGGCGTCGCCGAGCCCTTCCAGATGACGCGCGAGATGCTGCTCGGCGCCGTGCGCGGCGCGCTGTACTCGCCCGCCGTGGCGGCCGCGCTGCCTGCCGCTGTGACGCAAGCCGCCGCCGGGCGCTATGAAGGGTTGATCGGCCTTGGCGCGCTGCTGACATCGGGCAAGGCCATCCCGCCCGCGATGGGCATGCACTTTTCGGTCGTTTGCGCCGAAGACATTGCGAGCCTGGCCGACACCGGGCGCGCCTCGCCGAACCCGCCGGGCGCCGACTTCGGCACCGACCAGGCCGCGCTGTACGAACGTGTCTGCGCGCGCTGGCCGCGCGGCGCCGTGCCGGCGGCGTTCTACCGCGTCGGGCCCAGCGCGTCGCCGACCTTGCTGTTCAGCGGCGGGCTCGATCCGGTGACACCGCCGCGCCATGGCGAGCGCATCGCAAAGGCGCTGGGTGCGAGCGCCCGGCACGTCGTCGTGCCCAACGCCGGCCACGGCGTGATGGCCATCGGTTGCGCGCGCGACGTGGTCTACCGCTTCATCGATGCCGCCGACGATCGCGACGCCATTGCGGTCGATGCGACCTGCCTGTCGGCGATCCCACGGCCGCCGGCCTTTCAGCCGCCCGGATTGCAGAACCTTCCATCGAAGGCTGACAAGTGATTGGAGTTGAGAGTCTTTCCAAGCGCTTTGCTCTACCGGAAAACATATTTGCAATAAGTAAGCGCACACATAGGCCGTATGTTGACGCCGTCAGGGCGGTCAGCTTCCGGGCCCAGGATGGCCAAATCACCGGCCTGCTCGGCCCGAACGGCGCCGGCAAGACGACCACGCTGCGCATGCTGGCCGGCCTGATATCGCCCGACGCCGGCCGCATGACGGTGGACAGCATCGATGTGGCGCAGCGCCCGCGCGAAGCGCTGGCACGCATGGGCGTGCTGTCGGATGCGCGCGGCCTGTACCCGCGCCTGAGTGCGCGCGAGAACATCGTCTACTACGGCCGCCTGCAAGGCATGGCGTCCGACGCCGCGCATGCCCGCGCCGAGGCGCTGGCGCAGATGTTCGACATGACCGCGCTGCTCGAGCGCCGCACCGAGGGCTTCAGCCAGGGCGAGCGCATGAAGACGGCGCTGGCGCGGGCCCTCGTGCACGACCCGGCCAACATCGTGCTGGACGAGCCGACGAACGGCCTCGATGTGCTGGCCACCCGCGCCCTGCGCGAGAGCCTGCGCTGGCTGCGCACACCGGCCGGCGGCTCCAAATGCATCGTGTTTTCTACCCACATCATGCAAGAGGTCGAGCGCCTGTGCGACCAGGTGGTGGTGATGGCGCACGGCGTCACCGTGGCCTGCGGGACCGTGCCCGAACTGCTGGCGCAAACGGGTGAACACGACTTCGAGGAGGCCTTCGTCGCACTGGCGTTCGCAGCGCAAGCGCAGCCCGTGCCGCCCGGTGCCGCACCACAGACGTTGCCATGAACCCGACGCTGCGCGCCGTGCTGACCGTCTTTCGGAAGGAACTGACCGACTCGCTGCGCGACCGCCGCACCTTGCTCACGGTGCTGGTCTCGGCCGTGCTGATGGGGCCGTTGGTGCTGCTGGCGATCTCGGGCCTGGTGGCGTCGCTCGAAGCGCAAGCCGAACAGCGCGAGGTACTCGTGGCCGGGTTGGCCCGGGCGCCGAGCCTGAAGAATTTTTTCGAGCGCCAGACCTTCATCGTGAAGGAGGCGCCGGCCGACTACGAAGCTCAGCTGCGCAATGCCAGCCTGACCGATGCGGTGGTCGTCGTGCCAGCCGACTTCGAAACGGCGCTGGCGCGTGGCGACATGCCGTTGGTCGAGGTGGTGTCCGACAGCGCGAACCAGCGCTCGCAGGCCAGCACCGGGCGCACGTTGCGGCTGCTTGCCGGCTTCAACCGCGAGCGCGGCGCGCTCACGCTGGCGCTGCGCGGCATGTCGGTGGATGCGCTGGAGCCGGTGCAAGTTGAAGAGCGCGACCTCGCCAGCAGCCAGACGCGGGCAACGCAGATCACCGGCATGCTGCCCTTCTTCGTTCTGATGGCGGTGCTGACCGGCGCGTTGAATGCTGCCCTCGACACCACCGCAGGCGAGCGCGAGCGCGGCTCGCTCGAACCGCTGCTGATGAACCCGGCCGCCAGGGGCGCGCTGGTGCTCGGCAAGTGGGGCGCGGTGGCGGCCGTGGCAATGCTGATCGCGCTGCTGAGCTGCTTCAGCTTCCTGCCGGGCCAGTGGCTGCTGCGCAGCGACACGCTGGCCGCCATGTTTCAGTACGGGCCGCGCGAGGCGGGGCTGTTTCTGCTGGTTCTGCTGCCGTTCGCGGCCGCCATCTCGGCCCTGCTGATGGCAGTGGCGATACGCTGCAAGACCTTCAAGGAGGCGCAGGCCAGCACCACCGTGGTGATGCTGGCAGCCTCGCTGCTGCCGCTCATCAATGTGTTTAGCCTCGGTGGCGAATCGCCCTGGTACCTGTGGGTGCCGGCGCTCGCCCAGAACGTGCTGATGACGCATGTGCTGAAGGGCGAGGCGCTGACGGCAACGCAGTTCGCCGTGCCGTTCCTGGTGTGTGCGGTGCTGACGATCGGTGGCGTCGCCTTCGTTGCCCGCGCGCTGCGCAGCGCGGCGGTGCGCTGACCGCCGCCGCGTTGGCCCCGGCACCGGCACTGGCGTTGATCGCGCGGTGAGAATGCTGGTTTTGCAACCTCGGTTTCCCGTCATGCCGCCCTTCTCATCTCCCGAGGCGGTGGTGCAGCGCCAGCTCGATGCCTACAACGCCAAAGACCTCGACGCTTGGCTCGCCACCTACGCACCGGACGCGACCCAGTACGAGCACCCGGCCACGCTGCTGGCCAGCGGACACGCCGAAATTCGCGCGCGCATGCAGGCCCGGTTCAGCGAATCGAATTTGCACGCCCGGCTGATTTCACGCAGCGTCATGGGCAAGCTGGTCGTTGATCGCGAGGTGGTGACGCGAAACTTGCCGGCCGGGCCGGGAACGGTCGAGCTTGTCTGCATCTACAGCGTCGAACGCGGCCTGATTCAGAGCGCATCGTTCGCGTCCGGCGCGCCGATGCCGCTGGGGGCCGTGGCGCCACCCGCGCAACCCACGCCGAGCGAGGCGCCGGCGTGGCGCTGGTGCCGCTTTGACGACCTGAGCGTGCATGAGCTGGACGCCATCTACCGGGCACGCCAACAGGTCTTTTCCGCGGAACAAGCGTGTGCGTACCTGGACGCTGACGGCTTCGATGCCGGCTCGTTCCATCTCGCCGCCTGGCCGGCATCGCGCAAGCTGCCGTCGGCCTATGCGCGTGTCGTGCATCCGGGGCTGAAATATGCCGAACCGTCGATCGGCCGGGTGATCACGGCGGCGCAGGCGCGCGGCACGGGCTTGGGGCGGGAGTTGGTGCGGCGCGCGATTGCATTGACGGAGCAGGCGTTTCCCGGTCAGGGCATTCGCATTTCGGCCCAGTCGCAGCTCGAAAAGTTCTATGCGCAGGCCGGCTTTGTGATCGTCGGTGAGCGCTACATCGAAGACGGCATCCCGCACACCGAGATGCTGCGGCCCGGCTGATCGGGGCGCTGGCCGCGCAGTCGCCTCGCGCCGAGTCGATGACGCCGGGCCGGACACTGCCTACAATCCTCCTCTGCTCAAAAAATAGGCAATCGGATGTTGTTCCCCAGGCAATTCGACGTGATCGTGGTCGGCGGCGGCCATGCTGGCACCGAAGCCGCATTGGCCGCTGCCCGCATGGGTGCCGCCACCCTGCTGCTCACGCACAACATCGAAACGCTGGGCCAGATGAGCTGCAACCCGTCGATCGGCGGCATCGGCAAAGGCCATCTCGTGAAGGAGATCGATGCGCTGGGCGGCGCGATGGCGGCAGCCACCGATGAAGCCGGCATCCAGTTCCGGATCCTGAACGGCTCGAAGGGGCCGGCCGTCCGCGCCACCCGCGCGCAGGCAGACCGGGTTCTGTACAAGGCTGCCATCCGGCAGCGGCTTGAGAATCAGCCGAACCTGTGGTTGTTTCAGGGTGCCTGCGACGACCTGATGCTGGAGGGTGACCGGATCGCCGGTGCCGTGACGCAGGGCGGCGTCCGCTTCCCGGCGCGCGCGGTGGTGCTGACCGCTGGCACCTTCCTCGACGGCAAGATTCACGTCGGCCTGGAAAGTCACAGCGCCGGGCGCGCGGGTGACCCACCCGCCGTGGCGCTGTCGGCTCGATTGAAGGAACTGGAGCTGCCGCAAGGCCGGCTGAAAACCGGCACCCCGCCGCGCCTGGACGGCCGCTCGATCAACTTCAGCGTGCTGACACCACAGCCCGGTGACGGCATGCCGGCCGCCGACGGCACGCCGGCACGCGAGGGCGTTCCGGTGTTCAGCTTCATGGGCACCGCCGCGCAGCACCCGAGGCAGTTGCCGTGCTGGATCACTCACACCAACGAGCGCACCCACGCGATCATTCGCGCCGGTTTCGACCGCAGCCCGATGTTCACCGGGCTGATCGACGGCGTGGGGCCGCGCTACTGCCCGAGCATCGAAGACAAGGTGAACCGCTTTGCCGACAAATCGTCGCACCAGATCTTCCTCGAGCCCGAAGGCCTGAGCACGCACGAGTTCTACCCAAACGGCATCTCGACCTCCCTGCCCTTCGATGTGCAACTCGCGGCGGTGCACACCATCGTCGGGCTGGAACAGGCGCACATTCTTCGGCCGGGCTACGCGATCGAATATGACTACTTTGACCCGCGCGAGCTGCGGTCGAGCTTCGAGACGAGGTCGATCGCGGGCCTGTTCTTCGCCGGCCAGATCAACGGCACGACGGGTTATGAGGAAGCCGCTGCGCAGGGCCTGTTTGCCGGCATCAACGCCGCACTTCAGGTGCGCGGCCGGACGGCCTGGCTGCCGGGGCGGGACCAGGCTTATCTCGGGGTTCTGGTCGACGACCTGATCACCAAGGGCGTGACCGAGCCGTACCGAATGTTCACCAGCCGAGCGGAGTTTCGGCTCCAGCTTCGGGAAGACAACGCCGATGCGCGGCTGACCGATACCGGCCGAGAACTGGGCCTGGTCGACGATGTGCGATGGGAGGCCTTCAACCGAAAGCGCGACGCTGTTTCACGTGAAACAGCGCGCATGAAATCGACCTGGGTGCGCGCCTCGGCGCTGCCCGAGGGGGATGCCGTTCGCCTGCTGGGCGCCGTACTGGAGCACGAGCACACGCTGGCTGATTTGCTGAAGCGACCCGATGTCGATTTCGATGCATTGAGCGAGATTGCCGTGATCGCGCGGCCCGACCAGGCCACGACGCGCGAGACACTGCGTGCCGAGTTTGGTCAACCGTTGGCGGATGCAGTGATCGAACAGGTGCAAGTCAGCATCAAGTACGCTGGCTACATCGACAAGCAGAATCGTGATGTTGGCCGCGCCGCTCACTACGAAGGCTTGAAGCTCCCGGATGATCTTGACTACGGCCAGGTTCAGGCGCTGTCATTCGAGGCTCGCCAAAAGCTCGGCAAGCATCGGCCCGAGACCTTGGGGCAAGCGTCGCGAATTTCCGGCATCACACCGGCCGCCGTTTCGCTGTTGCTTGTGCACTTGAAAAAGGGCCGCTTCAAAGGCTTCGCCAGACTTGAAGACAGCCCCGTCAATGTCTCCGCCTGAGGACGCAAAGCCGTCAGCAGACGCTGGAGCGCTGACTTCACTTAATGCCGCGGCTGCTGCCCTTGCCGTTCCGCTCAGCGCATCGCAGGCAGACGTGCTCATCGCTTACCTCGCGCTGCTTCAACGCTGGAACGGCACCTACAACCTGACCGCAGTGCGCAACCCGGCGCAGATGCTCACCCAACACCTGGCCGATTGCCTGGCCCTGATTCAACCATTGCGCAGGTTTTGCGGCAGCGGCGCCCGTCGCCTGCTCGACGTGGGAAGCGGCGGCGGTCTGCCAGGGGTGGTGATCGCGGCATTGAATCCGCAGATCGACGTGACCTGCGTTGACGCCGTCGGCAAGAAAGCCGCGTTCGTCAGACAAGTGGCCGGCGAATTGCAGCTGCGCAATCTTCACGCCGAGCATGCGCGCGTCGAGCAACTGCAGTTATCGGCCTTCGATATCGTCACGTCGCGCGCCTTCGCATCACTGGCTGATTTCATCCGCCTGACCCGCAGGCACCTCGCCGCTGATGGCGCGTGGTTGGCAATGAAGGGCAAGCACCCGACCGAGGAGATTGACAACCTGCCTGCCGACGTCGAGGTGTTTCACGTGGAACAACTGAGCGTTCCGGGGCTCGGCGCGGCGCGCTGCCTTGTATGGATTCGGCCGTTCGTCGAACAGATCGGCACCAAAACTGCGTCTCTATAATCGCTGGCCGGGCAAGACTTTCGCCTGGCCCGACACACTTCGATGTCCCCTTGGCCTGCTGCAGGCCTCCTCTCTCACGCCCGCGCCATGGCCAGAATATTCTGCATCGCCAATCAAAAGGGCGGCGTCGGCAAAACGACCACCACCGTCAACCTGGCAGCCGGGCTGAGCCAGATCGGCAAGCGCGTGTTGGTGGTCGACCTCGACCCGCAAGGCAACGCAACCATGGGCTCGGGTGTCGACAAGCGCGCGCTGGAGCTGTCGATTTACGATGTGCTGCTGGAAACCGCCAGCATCGCCGAAGCGCGCCAGCGCAGCCCGAAAGGCGGCTACGACGTACTCGGCGCGAACCGCGAGCTGGCGGGCGCCGAGGTCGAACTGGTGGGACTGGAACGGCGCGACCGGCGGCTCAAGGGCGCTCTCGCAGCCATCAACGACGATTACGATTTCGTGTTGATCGACTGCCCGCCATCGCTCAGCCTGCTGACGCTGAACGGCCTGTGCTGCGCGCACGGCGTGGTCGTGCCAATGCAGTGCGAGTACTTCGCGCTGGAGGGACTGAGCGACCTGGTCAACACCATCAAGCAGGTCCACGCCAACCTGAACCCGGCACTGGAAATCATCGGCCTGCTGCGCGTGATGTTCGACCCTCGCATCACCTTGCAGCAGCAAGTCAGCGAACAACTCAAGGCGCACTTTGGCGACAAGGTGTTCAACACCGTGATCCCGCGCAACGTG
>JANXZA010000156.1 GCA_025355745.1 Rhizobacter sp.
GTATATGCCGACTCTCAAGTGGCCGGTATATGCCGACTCCGCGTTGGCCGGCAGATGCCGACTCCGCTACCTGCCAGACCAGCCCTCACGTGGCCTGATTACGCCGACTCCGAAGTGGCCTGATTACGCCGGTCGCTGACACGGGCGCGGCCGGATGATCTACGCATCTGGCGACATGTATGTCGGCAACCTGAAGATCGGCCTGCCCGATGGTGAAGGCACGTTTCTGTGGACGCGCGGCGATCAGTTCAAGCGTCAATGGAAAGGTGGCATCAAGGACGGGCCGGGGGGTGATGCTGTGGGAGAACGGGGACCGATGGCAAGGCAGCTATCAAGTTGACCAGCAAGGCGAGGGAACGATGTCTCGGGTTGCGAAATGAACCCGCGCATGGTGTCCGGGCCATGGCTGTGGAGCGCATCAACCTGCCGGCATTGACGGAAGCCCAACGCGGCAGACTGCTCGCAGCTCTCAAGTGCACCACATCGTCAGAACCGTATCGGTGCGATGGGCTCCGGCACCCCAGGCACCCGCTGGTCCCAGGCTTTGCGCTGCCAGCCCACCGCTTCGCGGTCACGGCCGGACTTCAGAAGCAATTCCCACATGCGCTTCTGCGACGGGCCGTGCCCCTGGTCGGCGGCCTCCTTGTAGGCAGACTCGGCCTGGCGCAGGCTTGTGCCCTCGAGCCGCTGTCCGCGCTCGAAGAGTTCGGCCGGTGTGGCCTTCGCCGCGGGCGCCGGCGCCGGTGCGGGTGCCGGTGCGGTTGCCGGTTGCGGGGCGGGTGGCGGTGGCTCACGCGGCGGAGCCGGCGCAATCGGTGCAGGTACAGCTACCGGTGCGGGCACCGGCGCTGGCGCTGGCGCAGCTTGAGGGGTAGCAGCCGGCGCCGCCACCGAGGGCGTCGGAATCGTCGTGGCGGGTGCCGGCGCTGGCGGCTGGCCAGGCCGCTCGGGCTTCCATGCGGGCAGCTTCAGGCCCATCTTTCGCGCCCGGTCGTACCAACGCTGGGCTTGTTCGGGGTTGCTCGTCACGCCCTTGCCGCCATCACGGTTGAGCTCCCACAAGCGACGCACAGCTTCGGCGGCTTCCTTCTTTTCGGAGCCGTTGGCGACCTTCTCGTAGGCCGCGATGGCGGCACGCAGATCGGTGCGTTCCAGCGCCTTGGCCTGAACCAAAGGCATGGCCACATCGACCGGAACCGCCATCGACGCGGCCGGCTCGGGGGGCGCTGGCATCGGCGCGACCGGTGCGGTCTGCGGTCTTGCGGGCGGCTCGGCCACCGGTGGCGCCGGGGCTGTCGCCGGCGGCGTGTCGGGCAGCGTCGGGCGCGGCACCGGTGCGGTTTCAGCCGGGCTCTTGGTGTCTCGCAGGGCCAGCCACGCGCCGCCTGCGCCGAGCACGGCAATGGCGGCCGCGATGGCGATGAGGCGCCCGTTACCGGCCTTGGGTTCTGCGGCGGGCGATGCGGAGACCTTCCGCGCGCCAGCCGACTGAAGTACAGGTACGGATACAGGTACGGATACAGGCACGGACACGGGCACGAGTGGTGGGGCACGTGGTAGCACTGGCGCCGGGGCAGGCTCAAGCAGCAAGGCATCGATCGCGGTGCGGGTCGTCGTGACCTCAAGGATCGCAACGCCCGACTCTTTCGTCTCGACACTGGTGGCTGGGGCGCCTTGCAGCGAGGTCGGACCGACGCGGGTGGTGTCGGCATCGACCGCAGCGCGTGCCGTCGTCGGCGCCAATGTGACCTTGGACTCATCGTCCGGCAGCGTGGTGCGAGGTGCGACGATCCAGCGCAACTCGGCCGCACGCTGCGCTTGTTCCGACTTGCGGTCGTCCTCGGCCCGGCTGGCCTGGGCCCGGCGCAAGGCCTTCGCAAGCTCTACCTTGCGAGCTTCTTCCGCCACGCGCAATGCTTGCGCCTGACGGGCTTCTTCGATTTGCCGGGCGGCGCGGGTGCGCTCGGCTGCCTCAGCTTTCTCGGCCGCAGCTTGTTTCAGCTCAGCGTTCCGTGATTCGGCCCTGCGGGCTTCGGCCCTCTCTGCTTCGGCCCTCTCTGCTTCGGCCCTCCTTGCCTCGATCTCAAGCGCCTTCGCTTTCTGCGCATCGGCCTTCCGCGCTTCCAACCTTGCTTCCTCGGCCGCTCTGGCGGCCGCTGCGCGCTTGCCTTCCTCCGCCAACCGCGTCTTCTCGGCGTCTTGCGCCAGCTGCGCAAGACGGGCGTTCTCGGCCGCTTCCGCTGCCTTGGCCTTGCGCGCCACTTCGGCTTGTTCAGCGCGGGCGGCCTTCTCGCGCACCTCCTCCTCGGCGTCGCGCACCTGCTGATCCAGAAGGGCCTGGCGTGCCCGTTGCGCAGCCTCGGCGCGCTGCGCTTCGAGAACGCGTGAAGCCTCGTCGAGGCGCGCGGCTTCGGCCCGCTTGCGGGCTTCGTCTTCCTCGGCCTGGCGCAACTTCTCGGCGGCTTGCGCTGCGGCTTGCGCCACCTTGCGTTCGCGCTCCGCCTCGTCAGCCTTTTTCGCCTGGGCCGCCTGCTGCGCCTTCAGCGCGGCAGCGGCAATGCGGCGTTCTTCGGCCTCGCGGGCCGCGACCTCAGCGCGCTGCTGCTCGACACGCCGGGCTTGTTCTGCTTCGTGGGCCAGCAGGGCCCGTTGCTCCGCTTGTTCCGCGGCCAGTTGTGCGGCGAGTTGTTCGGCCTGTGCCTGTTTTTCGGCCTGTCTTTCGGCCTGTCTTTCGGCCTCCCGCGCGGCCTGTTCGGCCTCCTTGGCAAGTCGGGCGTCTTCGAGGAGGCGCTTCGCTTCAGCGGCCTGGGCGTCGCGGGTCTCGCGTTCTGCTTCGGCCTTGCGGACGACCTGCGCGTCCGCTGCCTTCTTTGCCAGGGCAGCTTCTTCGGCCTTGTGGCGGGCCTCCTCCACCTGGCGGCGCGCAGCATCTTCGGCGGCACGCCGGGCAGTCGCTTCGCGTGCGGTACGGTCGGCCGCCGACGCTTCGGCACTGGGTGCGGCTGCGGGCGCGATTCGAGTCGCTTCGAATGCCTCGGAATCGAAGTCGATGTTGGCCGCAGCCGGGGCCGCAGGCTTCGCTGTCGCAGGCAAGACGGCTTCCTTCAGGCGAGCCTGCATCGAACTGACCGACGGCCCCGCCACCGACTGGCTGCCGGTGCGCTCGGACGTCGCGCTGGCAAGCTTGCGCAACCGGCGCTGCGCCAATCCGGCGTAGACCCCGATCGGAAATTGCTGCAGGAAGCCCTGGAAGTCTTCCGGGTCGGCAGAGTCCTGGATGTCTTTCCAGTACAGCAGCTCCATCTCTTGCGATACGGCCGACGGCGACGTGTTGGTGCCGCCGCTGCCCGAGGGGGCGGCACGGGTCCCGGTGCTGGTGGCGCCGGCGCCCGCTTCCGGCCGCGCCGGTGGCAAAGGCGGCGGGGCTGGGGTGGGCGGCGACGGTGACAGCGCATGGATGCCGGCCGCGGCATGCTGCGTCACTGCGCGCAGCGCCAGCGCGAAATCCTTGGCCGACGCATACCGGTTGTCGCGGTTCTTCGCCAAGGCCTTGAAGACGACGGCGTCAACACCCGCCGGCAGGCTCAGGTTCAAGGTCGATGGCCGCGGCGGGTCTTGCTGCGCGATCGCCTGCATGATCGCAAAGTCGCTGTCGCCCTCGAACGGCTTGGTGCCGGTGACGAGCTGGTAGAGCACCACGCCGGCCGCGAACAGGTCGGTGCGGGCATCGACCTTGGCGCCGATCACCTGTTCCGGCGACATGTACTTCAGCGTGCCGACCATCGAGCCCTGGGTGCGCGTGGCCTCGCCGACATCGGTGATGCGCGCCACGCCGAAGTCACCGAGCTTGACGCGGCCGTTCGGGTCGAGCATCACGTTCGCGGGCTTGATGTCGCGGTGAATGATGCCTTGCTCGTGGGCAAAGCTGAGCGCGCTCAGCAACTCCTTCATGATGCTCATCGAGCGGTCGAAGGTCAGGCGCCTGCCCTGGTCGAGCTGCTGGCGCAGGTCGCCGCCACGCACCAGTTCCATGACCATGAAGGCCAGGCCCTGATCACGGCCGGCGTCGTACACGCCGATGATGTTGGGGTGCTGCAGGCGCCCGCCGGCCTGCGTCTCGGAGCGAAACCGCGACTCGTATTCCGCCGCCATGTCTTCCGACAACTGGTCGACGCGAATCGTCTTGATCGCCACCGCTCGGTTGATGTTCGGGTCGTGCGCCTCGTAGACGAGACCCATCGCACCCTTGCCCAGCGGTTTGATGATGTCATAGCGACCGAGCTTCTTCAACGACACGACTGGGCGCCCAATAGGTAAGCCACCGATTCTAGGAGGTGGGACTTTGACGTGACCTCGATGCGCAGGCAGGTTGCAGCCCTGACGCGAACGAATGCACGATCAGGTGCTGGCGGTGACCCGCTGATCGCGCGCTATTCTTCCAACCTGCACCGACGACGCCGACCGCAACCCGCCATGCCACCTCGCCCATTGACTCTCGCGATCCTGGTCGCGCTGCCGAACGAAAGCCTGCGCATGCTGGCCGCGTCGGCTTACGGCCCGTTCGTGATCGAGCCCTTCGACGACCGGGCCGGGGCGCTGGCCCGACTCGCGCGCCCGGGCTGCGATGCATTGCTGATCGCCGCCGCACCAGACGGTGCTGGGCACGGCGTCAACTTGGCTGACGTGGCCGCGTTCGCAGCGCTCACGGCCACCCTGATCGTCGGCCACGAACCCGATGCCGCGGTCGTGCTCGGCTGGTTGCAATGCGGTGCACAAGACGTGCTGGCGCCGGAAGATTTGCACGCACCCACCTTGGCGCTGCGGGTTCGCGCCGCCATCGAGCGCAAGCGCCTCGAACGCGAAGCGCGCACCGCCTATGCGACCGATCTCGACACCGGCCTGCCGCACCAGCAGCAACTCATCGAGCACATGAGCCACCTGCTGGCGTTGCGCGAACGCGAACCTGCGCCGATGGCCTTGCTGGCGCTGCGCATCGAAGGCCTGGCGACCACCGAGGCCCGGCTCGGCCGCAAGGCAGCGAACGTGCTGCGGCGGCGCGTCGCGGTGCGGCTGCGCGCCGGCGTGCGGGCCAGCGATGTGGTTGCCGCGCTCGGCGACGATTCATTCGCGGTGCTGCTCGGCGCCTTGCTCAGCGCCGACGATGCGGCGCGGGTCGGCGCCAAGCTGGTGGCGGCGCTGATGAAGCCCTTCACGGTGGCCGGCAGCGAGGTCACGGTGGCCGCGGCGCTCGGCATCGGCCAGTACCCGCAAGACGGCACCCAGCCGGATGCGTTGTTGCGCCGCGCGGTCGGGCTGGCGGCAGCGGCGCAAGCGCAGGGGCGGGCCGGCTTCGCGAACTTCGTCGAGGCCGGCGGCGCGGCAGCGAGCGCCGCGAACGACGACTGAAGCCTGACGGCCGAAGCCTGAGGGCCGAAGCCTGAGGGCCGACGGCGGGCGCCGCCTGCGGATAATCGGCGCCACATGCTCAACGCCGATCCGTCTTCCTTGCCTTCGACCCCCGCGCCCCTGCCGCTGCCCGCCAGGCGCCTCGGGCCTGCTGCCAACCCGCTGCCACCGATCACCTTCCCGGAGTCGCTGCCGGTCTCGGCGCGGCGCGACGAGATCGCACTCGCGCTGCAGCAGCACCAGGTCATCATCGTCTGCGGTGAGACCGGCTCGGGCAAGACCACCCAGTTGCCGAAGATCGCGCTGCAGCTCGGCCGCGGCCGAGCCGGCTCGGTCAAGGAGGGTGCCGGCGGCGGCGGCAAGCTGATCGGCCACACCCAGCCGCGGCGCATCGCCGCGTCGAGCGTGGCCAAACGCATTGCCGAGGAACTGAAGACACCGCTCGGTGAAATCGTCGGCTTCAAGGTGCGGTTTCAAGACCGCTTGCAGCCCGGTGCCAGCGTCAAGCTGATGACCGACGGCATCCTGCTGGCCGAGACCCAGAGCGACCCGTTGCTGCGCGCCTACGACACGATCATCATCGACGAGGCCCACGAGCGCAGCCTGAACATCGACTTCCTGCTCGGCCACTTGCGGCAGATCCTGCCGCGCCGGCCCGACCTGAAGGTGATCGTCACCTCGGCCACGATCGATGCCGACCGCTTCGCTCACCACTTCGCGTCAGGCGTCGGGCCGGCGCCGGTGATCCAGGTCTCGGGCCGCATGTTCCCGGTCGAGCAGCGCTGGCGGCCGTTCGAGGAGAGCCGCGAGTTCGACCTGAACGACGCGATCAGCGCGGCGGTCGATGAGCTGTGGCGTGAAGGCTCGGGCGACGTGCTCGTCTTCCTGCCCGGCGAACGGGAGATCCGCGAAGCTGCCGAGCATCTGCGCAAAAAGAGCCCGCCCGGCGTTGAGGTCGTGCCCCTGTTCGCGCGCCTGAGCCAGCAGGAGCAGGACCACATCTTCGAGCCGCACAGCGCCCGCCGCATCGTGCTCGCAACGAACGTTGCCGAGACCTCGCTGACGGTGCCCGGCATCCAGTACGTGATCGACGCCGGCACCGCACGCGTGAAGCGCTACAGCTACCGCAGCAAGGTCGAGCAGTTGCTGGTCGAGCCGATCAGCCAGGCGGCCGCGAACCAGCGCGCGGGGCGCTGCGGGCGGGTCAGCGACGGCATCTGCATCCGCCTCTACGACGAGAAGGATTTCACCGCCCGGCCGGCCTTCAGCGACCCGGAGATCCTGCGCTCATCGCTGGCCGGCGTGATCCTGCGGATGAAGGCCCTGGGGCTGGGCAGCGTCGAAGATTTTCCGTTTCTGGAGGCGCCGCCGAAGCGCGCCATCTCGGACGGCTACCAGCTGCTGGCCGAGCTCGGCGCGGTCGATGATTTCAACGAGCTGACGCCGATCGGGCGCGAGCTGTCGAGGCTGCCGCTCGACCCGCGTGTCGGCCGCATGATCCTCGAAGCGCGGCACCGTGAATGCCTGACCGAGGTGCTGATCATCGCCGCCGCATTCAGCGTGCAGGACGTGCGCGACCGGCCGCTCGAACACCAGCAGGCGGCCGACGCGGCGCACAAGAAGTTCGACGACGACAAGTCGGAATTCATCGGCGATCTGAAGCTCTGGGCGTGGCTCGACGAGGTGCGCGGCGGGCATCGTCACGACGCCAGCCAGAGGCCAGGCCAGAGCGCGGGGCGGACCAGGGCCGGGATCGCTCCCACGGCCCACGCTGCCGACGCGCCGGCCAAGCTCTCGGTGCGCAAGCAGGAGCAACTGCTGCGCGACAACTTCATCTCGCCGCGCCGAGTGCGCGAGTGGCGCGACCTGCATGCGCAGCTTCACACCGTGGTGGCCGAACACGGCTGGCGCCTGAACCGCACGCCGGCCACCTACGAGCAGATGCATCTGTCGATGCTGTCGGGCCTGCTCGGCAACATCGGCTGCAAGAGCGATGAGGACGACTGGTATCTGGGCGCGCGCGGCATCCGCTTCTATCGGCATCCGGGCGTGAACCTGTCGAAGAAGCCGGGGCGCTGGATCGTCGCGGCCGAGCTGGTCGAGACGACGCGGCTGTTCGGCCGCGGCCTGGCCGCGATCGAGCCGCAGTGGCTGCCGCAGATAGCAGGCCACATCATCAAGACGCAGCTGCTGGAACCGCACTGGGAGAAGAAGGCCGCCGAGGTGATCGCGCTCGAGCGTGCCACCTTGTACGGCATCGTGATCTACAGCAACCGGCGCGTGAACTTCGGCAATGTCGACCCGGCTGCTGCGCGCGAAATATTCATTCGCGAAGCCTTGGTGGCAGGCGAGTGGCCGGATTCACCCGAGCGCAGGCTGCCGTTCATCGCCGCGAACCGCAAGCTCATCGCCCAGGTGGAGGAGATCGAACACAAGTCGCGTCGGCAAGACGTGCTGGTCGACGACGAACTGATCCACGCCTTCTACGACCAGCAACTGCCGGCCGACGTGCACAGCGGCCACAGCCTGGAGCGCTGGTACCGCGACGAGGTGAAGCGCCAGCCGAACCTGCTGCTGCTGACGCGCGAAGAGCTGATGCGCCACGAGGCCGCCGGCATCACGACTGCAGCGTTCCCGAAGGTGCTGCGCCTGGGCGGCATCGACTGCGTGGCGAGCTACCTGCACGAGCCCGGCGACGCGAAGGACGGCGTCACCGTGACGCTGCCGATCTACTCGCTGAACCAGGTCGTCGAGGAGCGCTGCGAGTGGCTTGTGCCGGGCATGCTGAAGGACAAGGTGCTGGCGTTGGTGAAGAGCCTGCACCAGCGGCCGCGTTCGCGGCTCGTGCCCTTGCCGGACTATGTCGACGCCTTCATCGCCGGCGCTGAATTCGCGCGCGGCGGGTTGCTCGATGTGCTGCTGAAGAGCGTGCGCGACAAGACCGCAGTCGACGTGAAGCGGGCCGACTTCAAGCTCGAACAGGTGGCGGCGCACTTGTTCATGAACTTCCGCATCGTCGATGAGCACGGCCGCCAACTTGGCATGGGGCGCAGCCTGGCCGCGTTGAAGGCCGAGCTGGGCGGTCAGGCACGCTCGGCGTTTCAGGCGCTGGCGGCGTTGAAGGTGGCGGCGGTGGTGCAGCCCTCACCCTCACCCCAACCCTCTCCAAGGGCTACGAACGGCCCCTTCGGTGCCGAGGGCGGGAGAGGGAGCCGGTCGATCAGTGCTCTTTTCCCTCTCCCGCTCGCGGGAGAGGGTCGGGGGCGAGGCGGGGCTTTCCAGCCGCATGCGGCGAGCCCGACGAGCGGCCCCGGCTTGCAAGCCGGGGCGCGCACTGCAAGTGAGGGTGGAGCAGTGACCACTACCCCCCAAAAACACACCACCTGGACCTTCGGCGAACTCCCCGAGCTGATGGAGTTGCGTCAGGGCGCGCAGTCGTTGATCGGCTTCCCGGCGCTGATCGACAAGACCACCCACGTCGAGATCGAAGTCTTCGACGAACCCGATGTCGCGGCCCGCAAGCACCGCGCCGGCCTGCGCCGGCTGGTCGCCTTGCAGATCCGCGACGCGCTCAAATACCTCGAACGCAACATCCCCGATCTGCAGCTGATGACGGCCGCCTACATGCCACTCGGTACTGCCGAAGAACTGCGCACGCAGATCATCGAGGTGGCGCTGGACCGCGCCTTCCTTGCCGACCCCTTGCCCACCGACGCAGCCGCCTTCACACGGCGCATCGATGAAGGGCGAGGGCGCCTGACCCTGGTTGCCAACGAGATCGCCCGCAGTGCGGCGACCGTGCTCGCCGAATACGCTGCTGCGACACGCAAGTTGAAAGACGCGCGCGCCCCGAAAGACGTGGCCGATGATGTCGCCGCACAGCTCGCGCGCCTGATGCCCAAGCGCTTCCTCGCCGACACGCCGTGGGCGCAACTGGCCCATCTGCCGCGCTACCTGAAAGGGATCGTGATGCGGATCGATAAGCTGCGCGCCGACCCGGCCCGCGACGCGCAACGGCTGGCCGAACTGCGCCCGCTCGAACAACGCCAGGCGCGCCAGTTGGCGGAACGCAAAGGCGTGCCCGACACGCGCCTGCAAGAGTTCCGCTGGCTGCTCGAAGAGCTGCGCGTCAGCCTGTTCGCGCAGGAGCTGCGCACGCCGCAGCCGGTCAGCGTGAAGCGCCTGGAAAAAGTCTGGGCGCAACTGATCGGCTGAGCTGCGGCCCGCGCGCGGCCGCAGTCAACGCCATGCGATACAGTGGGTGCGCCAGCAATGGCGCTGCGGCCATCGGGCTTGCGGTGGCGGGTCGCACAAGGGGAACGTTCTCATGAGCTACATCTGGATGGCCATCATCGGCTTCGTCGTCGGCCTGATTGCGCGGGCCATTCTTCCCGGCACGCAAAGTCTGGGCATCATCCTCACGGCGCTGGTCGGCATCGCCGGATCATTTGTTGCCGGCTTCGCCGGGCGCGCGCTGGGCTGGTATGCCGAAGGCGCGCCGGTCGGCTTCATCGCCTCGGTGATCGGCGCCATCGTGCTGCTGTTCATCGTCGGCAAGCTGAAGGGCTCGGGCACATCGAGCTGAGCGGCATGCACGCAGCGCGGCAATGAGGGCAGCGGACAAAACGCCAAGCGGCGCGTCGGCCAAGGCAGCCGACGAGTGGGTGCTGGTGCCCGACACGCCGCAAGAGATCGACGCCGTCGTGCGCCAGTGTCGGCGCCTGGTGAACCAGCGTGCGCTGATCGCGGCCGGTGTAGCGGTAGTGCCGATCCCCGGCCTCGACTGGGCCACCGATGTGGCCGTGCTGATGCGGCTGATACCGCGCATCAACCGGGCCTTCGGCCTGACCCCCGAACAGGTCGAGCGCCTCGCGCCGGACCGCCGGCTGGTCGTCTACAAGGCCTTGTCGGCCGGCGGCGGCATGCTGGTGGGCCGGCTCGTCACGCGTGAACTGGTGATGACGATGCTGCGCCTCGTCGGCGTGCGGCTGACGACCCAGCAAGCCGCCAAGTTCGTGCCCATCGCCGGGCAGGCGGTGTCGGCAGCACTCACCTTCACGTCGTTGAAATTCGTCTGCGAACAGCACATCCAGCAGTGTGTGGCGGTGTCGCGCCAGTTGATGCTGCCGGCGCGCCGCACCAGTCAGCAGAGCCAGCCGGGCGCCTGAGTACAATCGCGGTTTTCGGGGCGTAGCGCAGCCTGGTAGCGCAACTGGTTTGGGACCAGTAGGTCGCGAGTTCGAATCCCGCCGCCCCGACCACCTTCTCCACGCCATCGCCGGTGCTTCAGCGCGCCGCAGCGATCGGCCTTCGACACAGCCCGTAGCTCAACTGGATAGAGCACCGACCTTCTAAGTCGGATGTCGGGGGTTCGAGTCCCTCCGGGCTGGCCAATCTCTTGTTCAGTGACGTCCGACGATGACCAGCCATGATCGGGCCGCCCGGCATTCAGTTCGATGCTTTCATGGGCTTGGATGTTGCACGGCAATCGACCGACCTTGCGCGTGAAGTTCGACGTTCGGTGGTGCTCGAAGGGTAAGGTCTTGCAAGCGAGTTGTGACTCCCCGACCAGAGGCTGAGCTGGTTGCGGGCGCGCCTCGCCCGATTGCACGCCCGCGATATCGCGGACACTCTGGCATGACCGAAAAACTCATCGCCACGTCTCGCGAGACCGTGGTTGACCCGCATCGAAGCGAAGTCCAAACCGCGCCGCGGGAGCATGAATGGCGCCTGCGTTACGCCATGGAATCAGCCGGGCTGACCTACGTCGAGATCGATCTCGTTCGCGGCCAGGCGCACGCGGCAGAGAACTACGCTGCGGTAATGGGTTACCGCGCGCCACCTGCACAGGAAGACGACATGGCGGCCGGCGTGACGGCGCTGCTTGAGCACGTCGTGCCTGATGACCGCGAGCGCGTTGCGGCAGCGCTGCGCAACTTCACCTCGGGCCTGCCGGTCGGGCGGATCGAGTACCGCGTGCTCGGCGACGACGGCATCCTGCGCTGGATCGAAAGCCGCTGGTCGATGCAGTCCGGTGTCGATGGTCAGCCGCATACATCGTTCGCCACCAACCTTGACATCACCGAACGCAAGCTGGCGGCACAGGCGTTGCAAGCCGACATCACCGAACGCAAGCTCGCCGACGTGGCGCTGCGCGAAATCGAAGCCTTCAATCGCAGCATCATCGACAGCAGCCCCGACTGCATCAAGGTGCTCGACCTCGATGGCAATTTGCTCTCGATGCACAACGGTCTGGCGCTGCTCGGCATCGAAGACATCCGGCCGTTCCTGAACAAGTCGTGGCTCCAGTTCTGGAACGATGACGACTTCGTCTCGGCCTCAGCGGCCGTTGCCGCGGCTGCGGCCAGCGGTGCCGGCCGCTTCGTCGGATTTTTCCGAACCCTGCGCGGCGAGCCGAAGTGGTGGGATGTCTCGGTCTCGCCGATTCTCGATGCGGCCGGCGTGCCGGTGCGCTTGCTGGCGGTCTCTCGCGATGTGACCGAGCGCAAATGGGCCCAGACCAATCTCGAGCTGCTGGCGTCGGTGAGTGACGATCTGGCGCGCCTGACCCGTGTCGACGAGATGATGCACACCATCGGCGCGAAGCTGGCCGCGCACCTGCATCTTTCGGTTTGCGCGTTCGTCGAGATCGACGAGCCCGCTGATCGGGTCGTGATCGAGCACGAATGGCACCGCGACGACGTGCCCGGCATCGCCGGCGTGCATCGGCTTGCCGACTTCGTTGACCCGGAATTCATCCGCCTGGCACGCAGCGGCGAGATCATCGTCGTGCGCGATACCGCCGCCGATCCCGTCACCGACCCCGAGAAATTCGCCGCGCTGAAGATCGCTTCGTTCCTTTGCGTGCCGCTGCTCCAGAACGGCCACTGGCGCTTCGCGCTGTGCCTGTATCACTCCCGGCCCTACCACTGGCGCGACGACGAGATCGAGGTGACGCGGGAGCTGGCGGCGCGCATCTTGACCCAACTCGAACGCCGGCGCGCGGAAGCGGAGTTGCGCGAAAGCGAGCAGCGCTATCGCAGGCTGTTCGACTCGATCGACGAAGGTTTCTGCATCATCGAACAGGTGCGCGGCGAGGAGGGTGCGCCACTGGACTTTCGGTACCTCGAAGCCAATCCGGCGTTCGAGGTTCAATCCGGTTTGCACGACGTGGTCGGCAAGACCATCCGGCAGGTGGCGCCGGGCATCACCGAGGACTGGTTTGCCACCTACGAATCGGTCGTCAGCACCGGCGTGCCGATCCGCTTCGAACGCGACCTCGCGCCCATCGAGCGGGTGCTGGAGCTCTATGTTTTCCGGCTTGAACCCGCAGCCCTTTGTCGGCTCGCCGTCATTTTCAAGGATGTCACCGCGCGCAACCGGCTGCAGCGCAAGACCCTGGAGCAGGCCGAGGCGCTGGCCGACCTGGCGCGCCGCAAGGACGAGTTCCTGGCCATGCTCAGCCACGAACTGCGCAACCCGCTGGCGCCGATATCGAATGCGCTGATGTTGCTTCACCTGCAGAAGGACGCAGACCCAGTCCAGCAGCAGGCCCGTGGTGTCATCGAGCGCCAGGTCGAGCAGATGAAGCATCTGATCGATGACCTGCTGGAAGTTTCGCGCATCAGCACCGGCCGGGTTCGCCTCCGTCAGGAGCGCACCGCCCTCGGCGGCGTCGTTGAACGGGCGGTGGAGTCGGCGCAGACGCTCATCGCACAGCACCGGCACGAGCTCAGCGTGTTGCTGCCGCCGCACCCCGTCTGGCTGCATGCCGATGCCGCCCGTCTTGAACAGGTGATCGTCAACCTGCTCACCAACGCGGCCAAGTACACCGACGATGGCGGCCGCATTGCGTTGATCCTTCAGCAGCAGGGCGAAGTGGCCGTGCTGCGGGTGCGCGACACCGGCATCGGCATCTCGGCCGAGCTCCTGCCCGACATCTTCGATTTGTTCACCCAGGCCGAGCGCTCGCTCGACCGCTCGTAGGGTGGCCTGGGCATCGGCCTGTGTCTGGTGCAGCGTCTGGTCGAACTGCACGGCGGCACCGTCTCGGCGACCAGCGTGCTCGGGCAGGGCAGCGAGTTCACTGTGACGCTGCCGGCACTGGCAGAAGGCACCGCCATGGCGGCGATGCCTTCGCCGGTGCTGTCAGTCGGTGTGCCCCTGCGGGCGGGCACGGGGTGCCGGGTGCTGATCGTCGACGACAACCTGGACGCCGCCGAGATGCTGGCGACCTTGCTCAACCTCTCGGGGCATGAAGTGCGGATGGCCTTCGACGGCCCTGCCGGCCTGCAGGCGGCCCGTGAGTACCCGCCCGATGTGATCCTGCTGGACATCGGCCTGCCGGGCCTGACCGGCATCGAAGTGGCCGAGCGAATTCGCAGCGAGCCGGCTTTCAGCCAGACCGTGCTCGTCGCGATGACGGGATACGGACAGGAGGCTGATAGAAAGCGTTCCCGCGAAGCTGGTTTCGACCACCACCTCACGAAGCCGGCCGACTTCACCGAGCTCGAGAAAATCCTTGCGGCCGTGGGCGCAGGCCCGGCCCGCGCGCCGCTTCGCTGATCCTCCAGTCCACCGGTCGAATCGGGCACGGCGCATCGCTCGCCACGCATGGCACTGACGGATCGTGAGGCTCAAGCCAGCGGCAACGTCACCCGAAACCTGCTGCCCTGGCCGAGGCCGCCGCTGCTGACCTCGATGCTGCCGCCCTGCAACTCGACCAGCCGCTTCGCCAACGTCAGGCCGATGCCCAGACCACCGTCGGATGGGTGCGACGCTGCGCTGACTTGCATGAACATGTCGAAGATTTCACCGAGAGATTCGGCGGCAAGACCGACACCGTTGTCGATGATGTGCACGCAGGCCTGCCCGTCCCGGACCGTCGCTTCAATTTCCAGCCTGCCGCCTGGATCGGTGTACTTCGCCGCGTTCGCCAACAGGTTGACGAACACCTGTGCGGTTCGCAGCCGATCAACCTTCAACCGCACCGGCACTGCCGGAAGACGGACCGCAAGATCGTGGCCTTTCGCCTCGAGCAGCGGCGCCACGGTTTCAACCGCCGAGTCGATCAACGCCGCGAGCTCGACCGGTTCGGGTTTCAATGCGATCGATCCGCTCTTGACCCGCGACAGGTCGAGCAATTCGTCGAGCAGCAAATTCATCGTCTGGCTCTGCCGGGATATCACCCCGGCAGCCCAGCTGATCCGCTCGGGCGGCAGGTCGGGGCGAGTCAGCAGTGCGGACGCCATGCGGATCGGCGCGAGCGGGTTTCTCAATTCATGTGCGAGGGTGGCGAGGAATTCGTCTTTGTGCAGGTCGGCCAGGCGCAGCGCTTCGGCCGCCAGCGCGGCTTCGGTGATGTCGATGTGCACCCCCACCCATTCGCGCAGCCGGCCGCCGGGCTCGATCACCGGCACCGCGCGAATGGCGAACCTGCGCCAGACGCCGTCGCGCCGCCGCACGCGGTGCTCGAAGGCGAAGGCGCGCGGTTCGGCCACCGCCTCGTTCCATGCGTCGATGGTGGGTTGCGCGTCGTCCGGGTGGACGGCTGTGGCCCAGCCGAAGTCTCGGTATTCCGCCTCGGATTGACCGGTGAGCCCGGCCCAGCCCGGCTGCGGGCCCGTCATGCGGCCGTCGGCATTGTTCGTCCACATCACGCCGATGGCCTGCATCGCGGCGCCAAAGCGCTCGTTGCTGTGCTGCAGGGCGGTCGCCACCGAGGCGTGCGCCGTCACGTCGCGATAGAACGCCGCAATGCCGCCGGTCACCGGGTACGCGCGGATGTCGAGCCAAAGGTCGTGCCCTTCGCCGGCATAGCGATGTTCGAACTGCACGGGCTCGCGCTGCGTCATCGCGTGGCGGTAGTTCGTCTCGATCGGCGTGCCGAGCGATGCCGGCCACAGGTCCCAGTGAACGCGACCGATGATCTGCGCTGGCAGGCGGCCATCCAGGCGAAGGCCTTCGGCGTTGATTTCAAGTACCCGGTAGGCGTGGTCCAGCACGATGAAGCCTTCGGCCATCGAGTCGAGCACTTCCTTGCGCCGTGAATCGACCTCTCGTGCCTGGCGCTGTGCGAGCACCGTGTCGGTGGTGTCAAAGCCCTCGACGAAGATGCCGGTGACCTTGCCGTGCGCGTCGGTGATGGGTTCGTAGACGAAGTCGAGGAAGCGGGTCGTGGCCGGTTGATCGGCCTGCGCGCGCAGCGCCACCGGCATGGCATGCGCAAGATGCCGATGGCCGCTCGCATAGACCTTGTCGAGCAAGGCGATCAGCCCCTGCGATTCGATTTCGGGGAAGGCCTGGCGCACGCTGCGGCCGAGCAGTTCACGGCCGCCAGTGGCCCGGTAGTACGCCTGGTTCGCAAACTCGAAGTGATGCTCGGGCCCGCCGAGCACGGCCATGAATCCGGGTGCGTTCTGGAACAACTGGAGCCGGCGCGCTTCCTCGGCGGCCCGCGCATTCACCTGGGCCACTGCATCGGTGGTCTCGGCGCAGACGCAGAAAACACCAAGCACTTCACCAGCCTGGGTGCCATGGATCGGTGTGTACGAAAACGAAAAGTGCGCTTCGCGGCTCACGCCGTCGCGAACCAGGGTCCAGCGGATGTCGTCCATGTGGATCGATTCGCCGCGGTAGGTGCGTCCGATCAAGTTTTCCAGTGCGCCGGCGATCTCGGCCCATACCTGCAGGATCGGCTGCCCGAATGCGCCGAGGTGGCGCTCGGCGAGGATCACCCCGTAAGCCTCGTTGTAGAGCAGCTGCTGGCGCCGGCCCCACGCCACGAACATCGGTTGTTGCGCGGCGCGCATGATCGCGCACAGAGTGCGCAATTGCGGCGGGACATGTGCAGCAGTGCCGAGCAGATCGTCCAGGCTCGCCGCGACGATCGGCGCATCGTGCGCGTCGCCCGGCGCCGCGGCGCGGGCGGGAGGGTTCGCCGTCATGGCTTCGGTTTGGCGCTGGCCCTCAAAGGCGGCAGCACCTTGTGCAGCAGCCGGGGATCGACGGGTTTGCTGAAGTAATGGTCCGCCACCCTGAATGCACCCGCCACCCGCGGATCGTGCGCCGGACGGGCGGTCACTGCGATCAGCACGATGTCGTTGTCGTGGCGCTCGCGCACGCGCCGGGAAAGCTCAAAGCCGTCCATCCCGGGCATGTCGATGTCGAACAGGATGCAATGCGGCCCGAAGCTGTCGATCATCGCCAGCGCCTGGGCACCATCGTGCGCGGTACGAACCTCGTAGCCATCGAGTTCGAGCATCAATGCGAGCGTCGCAGCGGCATCCTCCACGTCGTCAACAACGATCAATCGAACCGAGTCATCGATCATGGTTCTGCCTCCTTCGAGGGTGCGCAGTGCGAGGTTTTGGGCGGGGCCGACTTGCCATTGTGGGCGGGCGTCGGCGGTCGTGGGTGGGCGTGGGTGGGCGTGGGCGCGTCCTCGCGAGTTCCGCCGCCGAGCCACGCTGCCCGATGGTAATGGCACTCATGAGAAACAAGGCACTCCGCATTGCAGAAACAGGTCGGGCTGTGCCTGTCGAAGCCTCACGGAGCGAAGTGGTCCTTTGACAAGCTCAGGGGGAACGGTAAGTCGTTCGCCGCCAGACGGCACGCGCCGGCCGCCGCGCTGCCTGCCAGGCGGTGTGTCGGCAGCCTCCTGCCTGGTTCGTCGCCGGGTATTGCGTTGGCTCGCCGGCAGTGTCGATCCGACTTGCGTTGGGGGCCGCTTCCTACAGACCGGCGTTGGCGGCACATGCGATTCTTTCCCTTCAGCAACCGCACTGTCGACGCGCAATGAATGCTTTTGTTCAGGCCTCTCACCTGCGCTCGACCGGAACGACGAGCGGCTCGCCGGTGGGCTCCGATTCACGACGCGGCGCCTGGAGCGCCGGCTCGCTGCGCGCACTGCTGACGTCGACACTGCAAGGCGATCAGGTCATCGTGGTGTCGAACCGGCAACCGCATTCGCATGCGTGGCGCGGCGGCTCGGTTCAGGTCAGCCAGTCGGCGGGCGGGCTCGTCACTGCGCTCGAGCCGATCGCACGCGCGTGCGCCGGAACCTGGGTAGCGCATGGCGACGGCAACGCCGACCGCGACGTGGTGGATGTGAACGACGGTTGGCTCGCCCCCGGCAGCACCGGCTCGTACCGTCTGCGTCGCGTCTGGTTGTCGGCCCGCCAAGTACGCGGCCACGGCGATGGCTTGTCGAACTCGGGGCTCTGGCCCTTGTGCCACATGGCGCATGTGCGGCCCCGGTTTGCGAGTGCGGACTGGGATCACTATCGCGCGGTCAATCAGCGCTTCGCCGACGCGGTCGCGGAAGAAGCGCATCGCCCGGATCCGATCGTGCTGGTGCAGGACTACCACCTCGCCTTGCTGCCCGCGCTGCTGCGCGAACGCCTGCCCCGCGCCACGCTGGTCAGCTTCTGGCACATCCCGTGGGCCCACGCCGAGCAAATGGCGATGTGTCCGTGGCTGCCCGAGTTGATCGACGGGCTGCTCGGCAGCGACATCATCGGTTTTCAGACGAGCCGCCATGTTCGCAATTTCATGGAGTCGGCGCGGGCGCTCGGCCGGCCTGCGGTGGCGGGCCCCCGGTGCGAAATTGCGACGGGCGGGCGCCGCACGCGAGTGCGCGATTTTCCCGTCTCGATCGCCTGGCCGGGCGATGCTGAAGACTGCGCCGAAGGCAGTGGCGATGACGCTGGCTGCGCGCTCGCGACTCTCGATGCATCGAGGCCGTCAACGTCCGAGTCGCGTTTTCTGGGAACGATTGGTTGGCCGTACCCCGCCGGGATGAAGTTGATCGTCGGCGTCGATCGGCTCGACTACACCAAGGGCCTGATCGAACGACTGCAGGCAGTCGAGCTGCTGCTCGAATCGAAACCGCAATGGCGTGGCCGGCTTCGATTCGTGCAGATTGCCGCACCGACGCGCGCGGGGGTTGCGGGCTACGCCAGGTTGCAATGTGAGCTGCGCGCCGAGGTCGAGCGGATCAACGCGCGCTTTGCCGCGTTCGGGCCGGCACCGGTGCTGCTGCTCGACACCCACCATGATCGACCGGCCGTCACCGCCCTGTTTCGCGCCGCTGATGTGTGCCTGGTGACCAGTCTGCACGACGGCATGAACCTGGTGTGCAAGGAGTTCGTGGCCGCGCGCGATGACGAGCAAGGCGTATTGGTGTTGAGCCAGTTCGCCGGCACCACCGACGAGTTGGCGCAGGCCTTGATCGTCAACCCGTACCACCTGGCCCAGGTGGCCGAGGCGATCCACACCGGCCTCGCGATGCCCGTGCACGAGCAACGCCAGCGCATGCGTTCGTTGCGCGCGACGGTTCAGCACAACAACATCTACCGCTGGGCTGCACGCATGCTGCTCGACGCGGCGGCAGTGCGCGGCAGTCGCGAACCGGCGGGTACGGAAGCGGCAGCGCAGCGAGAAGCCGATGCGTTGAGCGGCAAGCCATGAGGTCGGTGTTCTCCCGGCGCGGGACCTCGGCGCTGACTCGTTTGTCGGCCGCACGGTCGATCCTGGCATTTGATCTCGACGGCACGCTTGCGCCCATCGTTGCGCACCGGGATCATGCCCGGGTGCCGCCCTTGGTCGCATCCCGTCTGCGGGCGCTGATGCGCCTCTGGCCGGTGGCTGTGATCACCGGGCGGGCACCGGAAGATGCGCGCGCCAGGCTGGGGTTCGAGCCGCAACACCTGTACGGCAACCACGGTGCGCAACGCGCAGGCCAGGTGACGTGTAACGAGCTGGCGGCCCGGCTCGACCTGTTGCGCCAGCGGCTGCGCGGCAGCATGGCCGACCTGACAAGCCACGGCATCGAGGTCGAAGAAAAAGGGCTGTCGCTGGCCCTGCATTACCGGGCAGCGCTCGATCCGGCTGCGGCGCGGCGCTGGCTCGACGCTTTCGCCGCCCAGCTCCCCGCCGAAGTGGTCGCAGGCTCTGGGCATTGCGTGATGAACCTGACGCCGTCGCAGGCCGCGAACAAGGGCGACGCGTTGCTGCAAGTGATGCGCGACGAAGCCGCGGCATCGGCCCTGGTCGTCGGCGATGACGCGAACGACGAGCCGGCGTTTGCGAAGGCGCCCGAGGGTTCGGTGTGCGTGCGGATCGGCGCGCAAGACACGCCGACCGTTGCCGGCTTTCGCCTCGAAGCACAGCCGCAGGTCAGCGTGTTGCTGTCGATGCTGCTGGCGTTGCGCGCCTGAATCTGCGCCACGCACCGAGCCGCTGCGGCGCTACAAGAACCCTTCCCGTTGCGCCACCGACCGGGCATCGCTCGACCAGACGTCGAGTCTGAAATCGCCGTCTTGAAGGCCCAGCAGTTGCGGCCAGCCAAGCCGGTTGCCGAGCCGTCGATTGACAGCGTCGCCCTCGAGCACGCAGCCGGCGATCGGCCGGCGCCAGTGGCAGGCGACCAGCGTGCCGCCCGGCGTCATCGACGCCTCGATCTTCAAGGCCAGCGCGTCGAGGTCTTCAACGTCGAGGTAGTAGGCCCATTCGCTGATGACGAGCAGATCGAAGCGCTCGTCGGGCCATTGGCCGGGAAGCCAGGCCTGCCTGACTTCGACATGCGGCAGGTGGTGAACCCGTTCGCGGGCCGCAACGACGGCCCCGAGCGCGCCGTCGGAGATCAACAAGCGGTCGCAACGCTGTGCCAGTGCGGCCGACAACTCGCCATTCGCACAGCCCGGTTCGTAGCCATTCGCATAGCGCGCAGCCGGCAGACAGGCCAGCGTGAGGTCGCGCTTGCGCGCTTCATACCAACGCGACTTGTAGCGCCACGGGTCGTCGGTGGCAACGAACATGGCATCGAAGTGGTCGGGCGTGAAGCTCATGCTCGAGGCGCTGATTTCAGATGAGAAAGTATTCGCAGGCACGGCGCGCTCGCGCACAGATGGCCGCGTCAAGCACCGGGCCGAGCGCGGCGCTGCGTGCAGTCAGCTGGCTCGCATGGGCACTCAGTGCCGCCTGTTTGCGCAGCCACGAAAGCGGCTCGACCGGCAGCGCCGCCAGGCGCTGCCATGGCACCTGTTCGTCATCGGGCGCGGCCCAATGCCACATCCAGATCGGCACCTCGACGAGCCGGCAGCCGAGGGTCGCGCAGGCGCTGGCGGCGGCCCGGCCGGCGGCCTCGTGATCGGGATGGCCGTCGAGACGCCAACTGACGATCACGACATCGCTCGCGCGCAGCAGGCCGGCAAGCTGCTGCGTCAGCGCATGCTCGCAGCGGTCGACACGGCCATCCGGGAAACCGCAGCGCACCAGCGACGCACCTTCCAGGCCGAGCCGTTGCAAGCCGGTCAAGCGCTCGGCGCGCCGCCGTTCTGCCATTGCGTTGGCGGCTGCGCCGGGCGCCGCGCCGTGGCTGGCTTCACCGTCGGTAACTGCGACGATCAGAACCTCGCCGGCTGCATCGGCGCGCATCGCCAACAGCCCGCCACACGCGAGCACTTCGTCGTCGGGGTGGGGCGCCACCACCACCACGCGCTGGGCACGCAGCAGCCAGGAGGTGTCGCACAGCGATGCCGTCTGGCGCTCGCGCAACCAGTCTCGCCACACGTCTTCAGGCGTGCCGCTGCCTTGAATCAGGCGCTCGGATGTCACAGCTTCCATGCCGAATGCGAGGGCGCAAGCAGGCGTTCGCCAAGGGCCGCAGCATCGCGATCGGCGTGGCTTTGGCGCACGAACACCGGCAGGTCGGCGGCCATTCTGGCGAACTGCGCGTCGCGACAAAACGGCGTTGCGCCGAGCGCGCGGCCGGCCTCGTCGAGAACGCGTGTTGCAGCGGCTTCGGCCGCCAGGCGCACGCGCAGCGCGACGGCGCTTGCGTCGGCGTGGCGGTGCTCGTCGATCCACTGCGCTGCATCACGCAGCAGGGCGCGGGTTGACTCGAGTTGCAGGTCGATCCGCCCGAGCGCGGCCAGCTGAAACGCGCTGCGGCCGGCCGGCGCCGTTGCGAGCAACTTGCGGCGCAGCACGGCACCGATCGCGGTGGCACCACCGTGCCAGCACGCCGCGATGCCGGCACCCCCTTGCCAGAAGCCGGGGCGCGTCAGGTAGGCGGCCGCATCGCCCACCGGGTGGGCCAGCGCGCCGTTGAACGACACGTCGACGCTGGCGCTGCCGGCCATGCCCACCGCCTGCCATGGGGACGGGTCGACCCCGACCGATGGTTGATGCATGGCCACCGCCACCAACTGCGGCCCGCGCCCATCCGCATGCCAGGCCGTGAGCAGCCCATGGCTCAGATGCGAAGCGCCCGAACACCAGTGCTTCGTGCCGCGCAGAAGCAGCGTGCCGCCAGATTGCGATTCGATGACGACGCGACCACCCTGCCCCTCTGCGGCCCAGACGCCCCAGGTGCAGCCGTGCCCCGCTTCGTCGGGCAGGCCTTCGGGCAGGCCCAGCTCGGCGAGGATGGCCAGCGCATCGGTGTGCCCTTCGTAGAGCTTGACCAACGACAGATCGTGTTCGCCGGCCACGGCCAGGGCTTGCCAACGTACCAGCGTGGCACCGCCGCCGGGAAGTGGCAAGCGGTCCAGGCCAAGGTCAACAAGCTGGCGCAATTGGGCGCTGGGCGCCAGCGTCGGCGGCGCCGCCGCGAGCACGGCGCGCAAGGCATCAGCGGCGGAGGGGGCGTCGATCAGCATCGCGCTTCAGTGTCGGTGGTGGTGTCGGTGCTGGCGTCGGTGGTGGTGTCGGTGCTGGCGTCGGTGCTGGTGTCGTTGCTGGCGTCACTTTCCCGGTCGATTCGCTCGAGCGTCGCGCCGAAGCCGGCCGGAGCGCGAAAGGTTTTTCGGCTGCTCGTCACCACCCTTGGTGCGGCCGACCAGGCGATCGATGCGCCGCTGTGGCGCAACGCTTCGACCAGGGCCACGTCTTCGCTGCTGGCCAAGGCCTGGAAGCCGCCAGCGCGCCGGTAGGCCGCCGCGCTGACACCGAGATTGGCACCGTGGATGTGGCGGTGGCCGTCGGCATCGGTGTAGGTGCGCTGGTAGTGGCGCTGCATGCGCTCGCCGTAGTCGCCCCAATCGTCGACCGCCACCGTGCCGCACACGGCGTCGCACTGCAGCGCGAGTTGGGCGGCAAGCCAGTCGCGGCCGACCAGGCTGTCAGCGTCGGTGAATGCCAGCCAACGCGCACCTGCGGCCAGGGCGTGCTCGGCGCCCGCCGCTCGGGCCATGCCGACGTTGCGCTCGTTGACCTCGACCAGCGCCGCGCCGAGGCGCCGTGCGATGGCGCCGGTCCGGTCGGTGCAGGCGTCGGCGACCACGATCAGGGCGACCGGTTCGCTGCGGAGCAGGCTGCACTCGGAAGCCAGATTCAACGCGGCCAGGCAGTCGCCGATGTGCGCCTCTTCGTTGTGGGCGGGAACGATGACAGCGATCATTTCAGCCTCCGGATAAGGATGCGACTACAAGGCTTCGCGGCCTGCAGCACTTGCCGCGGCCGGCCTTGCGCAACCAGCATCGGCAGGTGCAGGCAACGCGGTGACTTCCATGGACTTCTTGAACCTCATTCAGTGGCCCGCCATGGTGGTCACCGTCGTCGCATCGTGGCTGGTCGCGTCGACGAACGAGGGCAAGCGCAATGCGGGCTTCTGGGTCTTCCTGCTCAGCAATGTCATGTGGGTGGTGTGGGGTTATCACAGTGGTGCGCCGGCACTCATCACCTTGCAGGCGTGTTTGATGGCGATGAACGTCCGGGGTGCGCTCAAGAGTCGGGCCGATGCAAAGAAGACCGGGTAGGAACGGTGCTGACAGTGACAACGACGGAGTGCGGGCGCCGTTCGGCACGGACCTGAACGAGCGACAGCCACTCGTCGCAGGCCAGGCGATCGGGTGGGAGCGATCTGCTCGCGCAACTACTTTGCGTTTGCGCACCACGAGGTCAGGCGAAGCCATGGTCTGCATCGGCAAATTGCAGCCACGATGCCTGCCCCGAAGACGCATTCAGCGCGACGATTTGGCGCTCGGTTGCAGCGATGGCATTGGCGATCCGGTCCAGCCGGCTGCTCACCCAGGGCCGGGTCCGGTACTGGATCGACAGCGCTTGTGCAAGCCGGAAATGCCGCTTCGTCAATGAGTCCAGGTTCATCTCGCCGCTCCTGTTGATCTGGGCTCCAGTATCGAAAAGGACAGCCTGCCGAGGTGTCGGACAACGCGCAATTTTTCACCCGGAAGATGCCGGTGCAAGGGTCGGGTAGGGTCGGGTGAGGTCGTGGCTCGCGGCCGGCACGCTCTGCCGGCAAAGCCTTCGGTGCTGCTGCCCGTCCGCGCGAGTTGACCTGGTCACTGGGCGCTGGCTGCCGTTGGCATCCGGTCACCGCGCGGCTGAAGGTATGTCCGCACGGTCGCACCGAACGCCGCCACGTCGATAGGCTTGGCGATGTAGCCGTCGCAGCCGGCGGCGCGCATCCGGGCTTCGTCGCCTTTCATTGCAAAGGCGGTGAAGGCCACCACGACGATGTGTTGCATCGGAGCCTCTGCCTTCAAGCGTCGGGGGCAGTGCGATCCAGACCTCGAACGGGAGCTGGGTACGGATCTCGTGGAACGGAAGCGTGGAGAGCAGGCAGACGACGGCCTTGGGGACATGGCGGCAGGTCTGGATGAGGCTCTGGTGCGCGCTGACCTGGCTGCGGGGCAAGCCGTAGAGGCCGCGCGTGACGCGTTGCAGCTTGCCGCTCCGTCGAGCTTGATGAGCAGCTGCGGTGACCAGCCGTGCGCGCGCACGTCGGTTGCGCTCAGCAGATGCTGGCGCTGGACGAGTTCGAGGATGCGGTCTGATCGGGTGGGAGGCATGGGAAGCGTTTACTTCGTGCACTACCTTGTTATCAAGTCATGAGCACCTTTGCCTGCCAGAGGAAGCTGCCGATCAGCCCGAGCACCAAGGCCCCGGTTACCTGCGGCTTCTGCCGTTCCTCGCCCATCAACCAAGCGGCGTAGGCCGTCGAGCCTGCCGAAGGACGTGCGGCCCCAGCCGACGATGTGGGCGGTGGTCGTCGGGATCCTTCGATTCAAGGCGGTTCAGTGGCGCAACGTTTGCAGCCAGCCGGCGGCCGCGATCGTCGTGCGGTCGCCGCCCTGCGGGCCGACGATCTGGACCCCGATCGGCAGGCCTGCGCGGCTGGTCGCCAGCGGCGCCACCGTGGCTGGCAGGCCGACGAAGCTGGCCAGGCCGGCCCATGCGATCTGGTCGCCATAAGGGGTGTCGTGCCCGTCGATCGGCAGCACGCGCTTGCCCCAGACGGGCTCGTCAACGTGCTCGAAGGCGACCGTGCCGAAGGCCGGCATCAGCACCAGGTCCCAGGCCTCGAACAGTGCGCGGCACTGGGCCCGCAAACGCGCCCGAACGTCGAGCAGGCCGAGCCACTCGTGGGCCGATATCACCGGCGCGGTGAGCTGCGGCATGCCGCGCGTCATCAAGGTCTGGAGTGCTGCCTGGTAGACGCGGTGCAGCTTCGCGAGGTCGGGCAGCAGCGCGGCGCCGTCGTGCACGCGCGCGCCGGCGCGGGCCAGATCATCGGCGGATGTTTGCACGGCCGCACTGATCTCGCCAGCGGTGCGCGCCACCGGGTGTTCGGTGAGCACCAGCACGCGGGCCGCACCGATGCGGTCGAAGCGCGGCGGCGGCAGGTCGAGCCGGTAAGCGGTGGCCTCGTCGAGGTCAGGGCCGGCCAGCACGCCGAGCGCGAGATCGAGGTCGCGCGCGCTGCGTGCCAGCGGGCCGATGACCGCCACCGGGCTGGGTGCGCCGCTCGGAAAACCCGGGAAGTCGTGGCCCCGGGCCGGCAGCAGATCATGGCTCGGCTTGTGACCGAACACGCCGCAGAAGTGCGCCGGCACGCGGATCGAGCCGCCAATGTCCGAGCCAAGTTCGAGGGTGACCATGCCAGCGGCCAGTGCGGCGGCGGCACCTCCGGACGAGCCGCCCGGCGTGCGCTTTGGGTCGAGTGGGTGCGAGCTGCGGCCGTAGACCGGGTTCACGCTCTGCCAGTCGCTCAAGGCCACCGGCACGTTGGTCTTGCCCAGGATGACGGCGCCCGCCGCCTTCAGGCGCGCCACCGCGACCGCGTCTTCATCGGGCCGCAGATCGCGCGCATGCTCGAAGCCCCAGGTGGTGGGCAGTCCGGCGACGTTGAACGACTCTTTCACCGTCATCGGCACGCCGAGCAAGGGGCGGCGCTCGCCGGCGGCCAGCGCCGCATCGGCCGCGCGGGCCTGGTCGCGGGCGCGTTCGAAATCACGCACGACGACGGCGTTGATCGCAACGTCACGCAGCTCGATGCGCGCGATGGCGACGTCGCAGAGTTCGAGCGCGCTGATGTCGCGGCGCGCCAGGGCGGCGGCTGTCGCGGTGGCGTCGGCGGTGGCGGGGTCGAACGGGGCGGTGGGCGGTGGCATGGCAGGCCTCGGCAAAGGGAATGACACTGTAGCGGCTGGCCGATGTCCGCAGACGGATCGGACGTCGCGGCATGCAGTGAAGTCAGGCCCGGTCAGCGCCTCGGTGTGCTGCGGTTTCGAGGCAGCAGGCCGGTCGCCAGCGCGGTGCCAATCAGGATCACACCGCAGCCCGCGAGCATCGCCGCCGTCGGCCGTTCGCCGATGAAGAGCGCGCCCCACACGACCGCGAATGCCGGCACCAGAAAGGTCACCGTGATGGCGTTCGCCGGGCCGACGTGGGCGATGAGCCGGAAGTAGATCACGTAGGCGATGCCGGTGCAGGCGACTGCCAGCACGCCGACCATCAGCCACGCGGTGCCACCCGGGTTGACCGCTGGCCAGGCCCACCATGCGGGCAGTGCCAGCACTGCGGCCGCGCCGAGCTGGCTGCCGGCGGCCACCGCCATCGGGCGAACGCCGGTCAGGTGGCGCTTCGTGAAGTTGGCCGCGAAGCCGTACGAGATGCTGGCCGCGATGCAGGCCAGCACGGCCCGGGTGGCCGCCGCACTTGAAGCGTCGGCCTGCGCTCCTACATGCACGCTGGCCTTGTCGAAGCCGAGCCAGAACACGCCAGCAAAGCCGATCACGAGGCCGACGATGCGTGGCGCGCCGAGCCGGTCCTTCAGCCACAGCCAGGCGATGACGGCGCCGAACAGCGGCGTCGCCGCATTGAAGATCGCGCTGAGGCCGGCGCTGATCGTCAGCGCCGCGTACGCGAACAAGGCAAAGGGCAGGGCCGAGTTGGTGATGCCGACGACGAGGATCGGCTTCCAGTGCGCGCGCAGGTCGCAATGCTCGCGGCGGGCGATCAACAGCGGCAGCAGCACCAGCGCCGCACCGGCCACCCGCAGCCACGCCAGCGGCAGCGCGCCGAACTCGCCTGCACCCAGGCGCATGAAGATGAACGAGCCGCCCCAGAGGGCGGCCAGCGCGAAGAGTTCGGTGAGGTCGGAGGGTTTCAACGGCGCGCCTTCACTTGCGGCGAGACGGGGCTTTCGAGGCGCATGCGCCGAGCCCGTCAAACGGCATCGGCTTGCAAGCCGATGCGCGCACTGCAAGTGAGCGCGCTCTTGAAGCCCGCCGAGCCCTCCAGCGCCAGCAAGGCCTGCTTGCGCTCCAGCCCACCGGCATACCCCGTCAGCGTTCCGTCGCGGCCAACGACGCGGTGGCAGGGCACGATCACCGACACCGGGTTGCGCCCGACCGCGCCGCCCACCGCGCGCACCGCCGAGGCCGCGCCGAGGGCCGCTGCGATCTCGCCGTAAGTGCGCGTGCGGCCCGGCGCGATCGTCTGCAGCGCCTGCCAGACACGGCGCTGGAACGGCGTGCCTTGCAGGTCGAGCGGCAGCTCGAAGGCCACGGCCTCGCCGGCAAAATAGGCCCGCAGTTGATCGGCGGCATCGAGCAGCAGCGGGTCGTCGGGCAGGTCCGGCAGATCAAGCACGCCGGGGTGGTGTTTCTGATCCGCGAACCAGGCCCCGGCCAGGCCGCGGGCGGTGCGCGCCAGCAGGATCGGGCCGAGCGCAGACAAGGTGGTTGCTTGCGCAACGCAGGCGCCTCGAAGCGCAGTCAGGGTCGATGTCATGACGGAGCTTTCTCAAGTGAATTCCACAAGCGCAGCACCGCGTACGCGCGCCACGGTTGCCAGGCCCTGGCGCGTGCATCAGCGGCGCGCTGGGTGGTGATCTCGAACTGCTGGTGCAGCGCCTTGAGCACCGCCACATCGTTCGGCGGGAACGCATCGGGCCAGCCGAGGGCGCGCATCGCGATGTAGTGCGCCGTCCATGGCCCGATGCCGGGCAGCCCGCACAGGCGCTCGATCAGCGGCTCGGCGCGGGCCGGCGGCGCAAGCATCGGCGCGATCTCGGGCCAGGCCTGCGCGAGGGCCTGGATCGCGCCGGCGCGGCTGCGGATGATGCCGAGTTCGGCGATGCGTTCGATGGCCACGCCCGCCAGCGCAGCCGGCGCCGGAAAGCAGCGCGCCACCTCGGCCCACGGCGTCTCGACGACCGACCCGAAGCGTTCGACGACGCGCCGCGCCAGCGTGCGTGCGCCCGCCACGGTGACCTGCTGGCCGAGGACGGCGCGCACCGCGAGCTCGAACGCGTCGAGGCAACCCGGCAGGCGCAGGCCGGGCGCGCCGGGCAGGTCGGCCAGGCGCGCGTCGATCACCTGCGGCTCGGCATCGAGGTCGAGCCAGCGCCGCACCGCAGCGTTCACCGCGCCGCTGGCGCTCGCCAGCGCCGGCGCGAAACGCAGTTGCACGAGCGCTGCCGAGTCAGTGAAGACGGCCTCGACCCAGCCTGCTACCGGCGCCACCGTGCCGGCGCGCAGCGTGCGGCGGATGACACGCCCTTCGACCTGCTCGATGCCCGGAATCGCCCGCTGCGCGATGAAGCGCAGCAGCGCGCACGCGTCGTATGGCGCGCGGTAAGCGAGCTTCACGGTGATGGCCGCATCGCGGTCGGCGAACACCGCGTCGTCGACCTCGCCACGCAGCCGGCTCGGGCTCATGCGGTAGTTCTCGCTGAAGGCCGCGTTGAAGCGCCGCAGGCTGTTGAAGCCGCTCGCCAGCGCCACCTGCGCCACCGGCAACCGCGTGTCGGTGAGCAACTGCTTGGCGAGCAGCAGGCGGCGGGTCTGCAGGTACTGCAAGGGCGTGACGCCATGCTCGGTCTGGAAGATGCGGCGCAGGTGCCGGTCGCTCACGCCGAGCCGCGCGGCCAGGTGGGCGAGGCCGGGCACGTCGCCACTCGCGGCCTGCGCATCGAGGGCGACGGCGGCCTGGCGCGCGAGCGTTGTCGATGCGTCCATCACGGTCCACGCCAGGCCGATGCCCGGCGCAATTTCGGGCCGGCATTTCATGCACGGGCGGAACGCGGCGGCCTCGGCCTGCGCGTGGGTCGCGAAGAAGCGGCAGTTCTTGCGCAGCGGCGTGCGCACCCGGCAGATCGGACGGCAGTAGATGCCGGTGGAGGTGACGCCGACGAACAGACGGCCGTCGAATCGCGCATCGCGGGCGCTGATGACCTGATAGGCGGCGGCTTCGTCGAGCGGCTTCGTGAGCAAGTCCATGGCGGTGATTATCGTCAGCGCGCGCGCTGCGACTCGCCGTTTTCGGACATGTGCAAAAGG
>JANXZA010000061.1 GCA_025355745.1 Rhizobacter sp.
CGACAGGTTCGCCAGTACAGCCGCAACTGTACGAGCAGTTCGCCGTCGAGCAGGCCGTACCGATCCTGCCCGCTCTTGCCCTGGACCACCCGAATGCACATGCGGTCGCATGCGGTCGGTGGCAGAGTCGATGTCGCAGCCGCGCAGGTGACACAGCTCGCTCAGGCGCAGGCCACTGGCATAGGCCGTCATCAGGAACGTGTGCGCCTTGCATGACATCGGCACGCCCAGCAGAGCGCCCACTTCGGCACGGGACAACACCTCGGGCAGGCGCTGCGGATTGCGTCCCATCGGGGATCTGCAAGCGCCGCTCGACTTGCCCCAGCACGTCGCAGACCAGGAAGCGAACGGCACACGAGGTAATGTTGACGGTGGAGCGCGAAGGTTGCCGCTCTTGCAGCAGGTACAGCAGGTACGCCTGAATCTGCTCGTCGCTCGGCAACTCCGGGCTGCGGTGGCGGTGTCGGGCCAGTTGCCCGACGGCAAGCAAGTAGGTCTCCTGGGTGCGCGCAGCAAAGCCGCGCAGCACCATCGCATCGATCATGCGTTGACGCAGCGGTGTCATCGTCTTCTCCGAGGTCCGGGGAACATTCCCCGCAACCAAGGTACGACTCGCCGCCCCCGCGCTCTGAACTCGTCGCGTACCACCACCGCGTCGGCGGTTTAGTTCAACGTCTTATCAAGAGAAGAACTGCTGGAAATGTCTGGTCAACACATCAGAAGCAGCCAGCGTCTGGACACGGGCGCAGCATGGACTGCAGATCGGGCGACATTCGCCAAGCCAATCATCGACACCCAACGCCCGCCCGCGCCGCCCAATTACCTCTCTCACAGAACCAAGACCGCCCTACTTGATCCTGATCCACGAAAACTCGACGAAGTTGTCAGCGCGGTGCACGACCTCGACGTTGCTGCGCACCGCCCACGGGATGAACTGGCGGTGCAGCGGGATGTGGTGCACCTGGTCGTTGTGCTCCTTGATCGCGGCCTTGATCAGCGACTCGCGCTTCTTCACATCGGGTTCCTTGCTCGACGCGGCGGCGAGCTGGTCCATCGTCGGGTTGTTGACCTGCCCGTAGTTGAAGTCGCCGATGCCGCCGGGCGCGCGGGTGCGGTAGATCGGCGTCAGCGTGGTTTCGGCGTCGGTCACCGAGCCGCCCCAGCCGAGCATGTACATCGAGGTGTCGAGCTTGCCGAGCTTGGCGAAGTAGACCGAGCGCGGCATCGTGTTGACGCGCACCTTCACGCCCAGGCGCGCCCACATCGAGGCCAGCGTCTTGCAGATCTCCTCGTCGTTGACGTAGCGGTCGTTCGGGCAATCGAGCGTGACCTCGAAACCGTCCGGGTAGCCCGCCGCCGCGAGCAGCTTCTTGGCCGCGTCGAGGTCGAATGGCAGGCGCTTCTCGAGGGCCGGGTCGTTGAATGTGCCTTTCGGCGAGACCATCGTCGCACCGGTCGGAGCGGCCAGGCCGCGCATCAGCTTGTTCTTGATGCTGTCTTCATCGACCGCCTGGTACAGCGCCTGGCGCACGCGCTGGTCCTTGAACGGGTTCTTGCCCTTGACGCTGCTGTAGAGCAGCTCGTCGCGGCCTTGATCCATGCCGATGAAGATGATGCGGTTCTCGGGGCCGTCGATGATCTTGATGTTGGGCGTTTCGCGCAGGCGCGGCGCGTCGGTCGGAGGCGGGTCGAGGATCATGTCGAGCTCGCCCGAGATCAGCGCCGCCACACGCGTCGCGTTGCTCTTGATCGGCGTGTAGATCACGTCCTGCACATTGCCCTCGAACTTGCCCCACCAGTTCGGGTTGCGCTTGTAGACGGTCTTCACGTCGGGCTGGCGCGAGACCAGCATGAACGGGCCGGTGCCGTTCGCGTTCAGCGCCGCATAGCTCTGCTCGCCGGCGTTGAAGTCCTGCGGCCGGGTGGCGTTGTTCTTCTCGCTCCAGGCCTTGCTCATGATGAAGATGGCGTTCGCGTGCTCCAGGAAGATCGGGTTCACGGACGAGAGGTTGAACTCGATCGTCAGCGCGTCGATCTTCTTCGGCTCGCCCATCGCATTGCCGTAGACCTTGATGTCGGAGCTTTTCTCCTGCGCCCGCTTGACCGAGAACACGACGTCGTCAGCAGTGAACGGCGTGCCGTCATGGAACTTGACGTTTGGCCGCAGCTTCATGCGCCATTGCAGCGGGCCGGTCTGCTGCCATTCGGTGGCGAGCAGCGGCACGAGGTTGAGTTGCTTGTCGCGCCCGATCAGGTACTCGTAGACCTGGCTGTTCATCGAGTTGGTCAGCGACTCGTTGCGCGAGTCCGGGTCCATGGTCTGCAGGTCGCCCTGCGAGGCCCAGCGCAGCGTTTGCGCCTGGGCCGTGCCGATCGACAGGCACAGGCCAAGGCTGATGGCGGCCGCAGTCAGCGCGACGGAAGGTGCACGTTTCATTACTTGCTCCGGCAAGTGGAAAAGCCGGCAGTTTAGGGCCGGCCGTTCGTGCACTGAGGGCGGGAAACCCTTCGACGGCGCGAGCGCCGCAGCGTCAGCGCCAGCGCGACTGCTGGACCGTCTTCAGCTCGCCCGGCAGCGATGCGATGTAGCTCGCGATCTGCTTCGCCTCGACATGCGTGTAGGGCCTGGCCATGCCCATCATGATGGCGTTGTTGCGCCCGACCTGCGGGTTCTTGTCGGTCTGGTAAGCGCGCAGCGCCGAGTACAGATAGTCAGGGTACTGACCGGCCAGCTTCGGGTAGCTGGCGTCGATGGGCTTGCTGAAATTGTCGCCGTGGCAGGAGACGCAATTGCCCTTCTTCAGCAGCCCGGCCACCTCGACGGACGGCGCCGGCGCGGCCTTGGCTTCGCTCGGCTCGCCGGCCTTGCCGAGTTGCTCGTAGTAGGCGGCCAGGTCGGCCATGTCCTGCTCCGACAGCGAGGTGGCCACCGCGTGCATCGTCGGGTGCTTGCGGTCGCCTTTCTTGTAGCCGACCAGTGACGACACGATGTACTTCGCGTTCTGGCCGGCGATCATCGGCACCTTGTAGATCTCCGGGAAGCTCGACTGGTAGCCGGCGATGCCATGGCAGCCAATACACATCGACGCTTTCCTCTCTCCGGCCTGAGGACTTCCGGCCTGCGGACTTCCGGCCTGAGGACTTCCGGCCTGCGGGCTGCCGGCCGCCGCACTCTGCGCTCCGGCGCTCGTCACCAGGCTCGTCAACAGCAGGGAGCTGGTCAGGGAAATCAACAGTTGGCGAAGGTTTTTCATGGTTCGGGCGAGCGGTGTTTGCAGTGCAGCCGTCGATTATAGAGGCGCCCTTATACTGCCTCGGCCCTCCCGAAACCTCACCCTTGCGGCCCCATTCCATGAAGTTCCAAGGCTCCCAGAACTACGTCGCGACGCCTGATTTGATGCTGGCCGTGAACGCCGCGGCCACCCTGAAGCGCCCACTGCTGGTCAAGGGCGAGCCCGGCACCGGCAAGACGATGCTGGCCGAAGAGGTGGCGCTGGCGCTGAACATGCCGCTGATGCAGTGGCACATCAAGTCGACGACGAAAGCGCAGCAGGGCCTGTACGAATATGACGCGGTGAGCAGGCTGCGCGACAGCCAGTTGTCGGGTGTCGAAGGCAGCGAGAAGGTGCGCGACATCCACAACTACATCGTCAAGGGCGTGCTCTGGCAGGCCTTCACCGCCGAGCAGCCGGTGGTGCTGCTGATCGACGAGATCGACAAGGCCGACATCGAGTTCCCGAACGACCTGCTGCGCGAAATCGACCGCATGGAGTTCTATGTCTACGAGACGCGTGAGCTCGTCAAGGCGGTACACCGGCCGCTGGTCTTCATCACCTCGAACAACGAGAAGGAACTGCCCGACGCCTTCCTGCGCCGCTGCTTCTTCCACTACATCAAGTTCCCCGACGCCGAGACGATGAAAGCCATCGTCGACGTGCACTTCCCGAACCTCAAGAAGGAACTGCTGGCCGCGGCGCTGAAGAATTTCTACGACGTTCGCAACCTGCCCGGCCTGAAGAAGAAGCCCAGCACCAGCGAACTGCTCGACTGGCTGAAGCTGCTGCTGGCCGAGGACATTCCGCTCGAGGTGCTGCAAAGCAAGGACGACAAGGTCTCGGTGCCGCCGCTGGTCGGTGCGCTGCTGAAGAACGAGCAAGACGTGTCGATGTTCGAGAAGCTGGTGTTCATGCAGCGCAACCACCGCTGACCGATGGCTGCGGCACGCCTCGCATGACCGCCTGGATCGAGCCGCTCACGCTCACCGGCCAGCACGTTTCGCTGGTGCCGCTCGCCGCCGCCCATGCCCCGGCGCTGGCCAAGGCCGCGCGCGACGGTGAACTCTGGCGGCTCTGGTACACCAGCGTTCCGGCCCCCGAGCAGATGAACGCCGAAATCGAGCGGCGTCTGGCCCTGCTGGGCAGCGGCTCGATGCTGCCGTTCACGGTGCTCGACGCGGCCGGCACGCCATCGGGCATGACGACCTTCATGCACATCGACAGCTCGCAGCAGCGGGTCGAGATCGGCAGCACCTGGTACGCGCGCCGGGTCCAGGGCACGGCGCTCAACACCGAATGCAAGTTGCTGCTGCTGACGCATGCGTTCGAGACGCTGGGCTGCATCGCGGTCGAGTTCCGCACCCACTTCTTCAACCAGCAAAGCCGCGCAGCCATCCTGCGGCTGGGCGCGCGACTCGACGGCATCCTGCGCAATCACTCGCGCGCAGCCAACGGCACGCTGCGCGACACCTGCGTCTACAGCATCATCGAATCCGAATGGCCAACGGTGCGGGCCCACCTGCGCTGGCAGCTCCACAAGCCGCGCTGACCTTTATTGGCCACGACCTTCACCCAAGCTCACCCACCATGACCCACGCGCTCCTCACCGTCGACGACCTGTGGAAATTCGAGCGCGTCGGCAGCCTGTCGCTGGCCCCCGACGGCGCGCAGGCGGTGTGCTCGGTCAACCGCTTCTCGATGGAAGAAAACACCGCCCAGGCGAGCCTGTGGTTGTTGTCGACCTTCGGCGGCGCGGCGCGCCAGCTCACGAGCTGCGGCGAGAAGGACGGCCAGCCCGCGTGGTCGCCCACCGGCGAGCAGATCGCCTTTGTCGCGAAGCGCGAACAGCAGGGCAAGAAGGACGAAACGCCGCAGCTCTACCTGATCGCGCCGGATGGCGGTGAAGCCCGCCGCGTGAGCCATTTCGCACCGGGCATCGAGGCCTTCAAGTGGTTCCCCGATGGCCAGCGCATCGCCTTCATCGCCTGGGTCTGGCCCGAGCTGCGCGGCGCGAAGGCGCAGGCCAAGAAATCCAAGGAATTCAAGGACCGCAAGGCCAGCGGCTACGCCACCAGCGAGGCCCAGTACCGCTACTGGGACCACAACCTGCCGATGGGGCGGGTGGCGCACCTGCATGTGCTCGACCTGGCCAGCGGCCGCATCACCGACCTGTTCGAGGGCACGGCCCACGAGCTGCCGCGCACCGACCCGAACGCCGATGTGTTCGACATCGCACCCGATGGCAAGCACATCGTCTTCGCGCTTGACCCGCAGCCGAAAAAGCGCATCGACAACCGCAAGGCGCTGGTCGAGCTGACTGTGCGCAGCGGCAAGTTTGAAGCGCTGACGCATGGCGCCGTCGATGCCGACTGGGACTTCGACGCGCCGCGCTACAGCCCCGACGGCTCGACCATCGCGATGATCGCCAGCCACACCGGCCTGAAGCACACGATGCCGGGCCATGCCGCGCTGCTGAATCGCGGCGCCGGCTGGCAGCTGCTCAGCGAAGCCTGGGACCATGCCGTCGATGCCCCGCTGCGCTGGGCCGACGACGCGAGCGCGCTCTACTTCGGCGCCGAAGACAGCGGCCGCCGCAATCTCTACCGCTTCACGATCGCCAGCCGCACCGCCAGCGTCAAGGTGCAGGGCGGCTGGGTGCAGGGCTTCGACGTGGCCGCCGGCGTGGTCGTCAGCGTGGCCGATTCACTGCTGCACCCGGCCCGTGTGCACGCCGCGCACGATGCGCAGGAGCCGCTGCGCCTCGAGCGCTTCAACGACACGCTGCTTGCCGGCTTGCAGCTCGGTCACTGCGAAGAGGTCACGATCAAAGGCGCACTCGGCGAGCCGGTGCAGATGTGGCTGACCTACCCACCGGGGTTTGAGCGCAAGAAGCTCGCCGGCAAAATTCTCACTGGCAAGAAGGTCACTGGCCAGAAACTCTCTGCCGGAAAAACCTACCCGCTGCTGCACAGCATCCACGGCGGGCCGCACGCCGCCGCCGGCGACACCTTCCACTACCGCTGGAACACGCACGCGTTCGCAGCCCAAGGTTACGTGGTGGCGTGCGTCAACTACCACGGCTCGAGCGGCTTCGGCCAGGCGTTTCTCGACAGCATCACGCACCGCTGGGGCGAGCTAGAACTGCAGGACGTGGAGGCCGGCACCGACTGGTTGCTGAAGCAGCCATGGGCCGACAAGAGCCGCGTGTTCGCGGCCGGCGGCAGCTACGGCGGCTACATGGTGGCCTGGATGAATGGCCACGTGAAGCCGGGCCGCTACAACGCCTATGTATGCCACGCCGGCTGTTTCGACTGGACCGCGATGTTCAGCGCCGATGCCTTCACCTGGTTCTCGAAGGAACTCGGCGCCTGGTACTGGGACGACCCGGCAAAAGTGCAGTCGCAAAGCACCTGCACGTTTGCGAGTGCGATGCACACGCCCACGCTGGTGATCCACGGCGCACTCGACTACCGCGTGCCGGACCAGCAAGGCCTGGCCTACTACAACACCTTGCAGGCGAAGGGCGTGGACGCGCGCCTGCTGTGGTACCCGGACGAGAACCACTGGATCCTGAAACCGCGCAACTCGAGGCTCTGGTACGGGGAGTTTTTCGACTGGTTGAAGTCGCATGAGAAGGTCGCGCCGGCCGCAAACACGAAGAAGACTCACGCACCGCAGAGACGCTGAGAACGCAGAGTTGACGCGGAGGAAGGCGATGATTTCTTTGTGACCTTCTGCGTTCTCGGCGCCGCATGAAACGAGGCTCATGCGGCGCGTGAACACCCTCACCCCTACCCTCTGCCAGAGGGAGAAGGAGTCAGAAAGGGAGAGGGAGCACAGACCGTCAAGCGGTCAGCGGCGCGGCGCCGTCCCAGACGACCCGGTCGCGGCCGTGGCGCTTGGCCTGGTACATCGCGGCATCAGCGCGCACCAGCAGGCGCGACGGCTCGTCGGGGGCGCCGCCCCATTCGGCCATGCCGATGCTGACCGACAGCGTGATCGTCACGCCCGCCAACGGCATCGGCGCCTGCGCGACGACGGCGCGCAAGCGCTCGGCCACCGGCAGTGCATCGGCCAGTGCCAGGCCGGGCAGCAGCACCAGGAACTCCTCGCCGCCGAAACGTGCGAGCCGGTCGACCTCGCGCATGTGGGCCAGCAGCAGCGCCGACAGATGCTTCAGCGCAAGATCGCCGACGGCGTGGCCATGCTCGTCGTTGATGCCCTTGAAGTGATCGACGTCGAGCATCAGCACGCTGAACGGCTCGCCACTGCGGCGGCTGCGTTGAAATTGCGCCAGCAGCGCGTCTTCGAGCGCGCGCCGATTCAGCAGGCCGGTCAGCCCGTCGCGGCGCGACAGGCGTTGCAGGTCGGCCACCAGGCGCGTCACCACCAGCACCATCAAGGTGGCATGGAATGCCAGCGACAGCAGCACATAGACGAAGGCCGAGCCGACATTCAGGTTGCTGTTGACCGTCATCTGCGTCAGCACCGAAGCCGGCTCGAGCAGCGCCCGCAGACCGCGCGCGCCGATCACGGCGGCCGCCAGCAGCAGCGGCAACGCCAGTAGCAAGGGCCGGCGCAGGCGCAGCGTGTCGCGCCCGTGGGCGTGCAGGTCGCGGGCGATGCCCAACGCCAGCACCACCTGCACGGCCGACAGCACACCCACGCGCAGCGGGCCGGCCGCCGGGTCGAGCCCGATCCACGCGGCTAGCAGCACGACGACCAGCGCCAGGGCATGGCCGGCGTGGCGCAGCGGCCGGCCGATGAAGAGCCAGATGCCGCGTTGCAAGGCCATCAGCCCGAGGATCCCCACGATGTTGCCGGCGGCGCGCAGCCATTCACCGGCTGGCGGGTTGCGGCTGAACGTGTCGCGCGCCACCGCGTCGTGCGACAGCATGGCCGCGACCAACAGACCGAACGAAGCCGCACTCAACCCGGCAAAGGCCGACCAGTGCAGCGCCGCACGCTGCGTGTCGCCGATGACCCAGCCGGTGACCAGCCAGAGCACGGCGGCCACGGCCTGCATCAGGCCGGCCATCAGAAAGGCAACGTCGGTGGGTGTCAGGCTGGACAGCATCGGCTGGGCGGGCGGCTGGTCGCAAACGGCAAACGACGATGAACGTGGGCCGCGAAGGCCGTGCGCCGAGTATGCCCCGCGAGCCCGGCGCCGGCGCGGGCCAGTCGGCACAATAGGCGCACCGCCCTGTGTGGCGCTCACGCGCCGACTGCCATGTTGATCAACTTCTTCTTCACCCTGCGCGCCGCCAAGCTGAAGGTCTCCGTCAAGGAATACCTGATGCTGCTCGAAGCCATCCAGGCCGGCGTGATCGACAACACCGTCGACGAGTTCTACTACCTCGCCCGCACCTCGCTGGTGAAGGACGAAGCCCACTTCGACAAGTTCGACCGCGCTTTCGCCGCCTACTTCAAGGGCGTCGAACTGCTCACCGACTTCACGCAAGACGTGCCGCTCGACTGGCTGCAGAAGAAGCTCGAACTCGAGCTCAGCGCCGAGGACAAGGCGCTGATCGAGAAGATGGGCTGGGACGAACTGATGGAGACGCTGAAGAAGCGCTTCGAGGAACAGAAGGAACGCCACGAAGGCGGCTCCAAGATGATCGGCACCGGCGGCACCAGCCCGTTCGGCGCCTACGGCTACAACCCGCAAGGCATCCGCATCGGCCAGGACAAGAGCCGCCACAAGTCGGCCGTGAAGGTCTGGGACCAGCGCCAGTTCAAGGACTACGACGACACGCTCGAACTCGGCACGCGCAACATCAAGGTCGCGTTGCGCCGCCTGCGCCGGTTTGCCCGCGAGGGCTCGGCCGAAGAACTTGACCTGGACGACACGATCCGCAGCACCGCCGCGAACGCCGGCTGGCTCGACATCAAGATGGTGCCCGAGCGCCACAACAAGGTGAAGGTGCTGCTGCTGATGGACGTGGGCGGAACGATGGACGAGCACATCCACCGGGTCGAGGAAATCTTCAGCGCCGCGAAGTCGGAATTCAAGCACCTGGAGTTCTATTACTTCCACAACTGCGTCTACGACTTCATGTGGAAGAACAACCGGCGCCGCTACAGCGAAAAGTTCAGCACCTGGGACATCATTCGCAAGTACAACAAGGACTACAAGCTGATCTTCGTCGGCGACGCGACGATGAGCCCGTACGAGATCCTGCAGCCCGGCGGCAGCGTCGAATACAACAACGAGGAGACGGGCGCGGCGTGGCTGGCGCGGCTCACCGGGGCGTTCCCGAAGTTCGCCTGGATCAACCCCGAGCCGCAAGGCGTGTGGGGCTACCGGCAGAGCATCGCGGTGGTCCAGCAACTGATGAACCAGCGCATGTTTCCGCTCTCGCTCGCCGGGCTGGAAGGGGCCATGCGCTTGCTCAGCAAATGAGTTGGGGCGCAGCGGCGCGCGGGCAGGCACAAGGTCTCGCACGAAGCCTGTCGCAACGCATCGCAGGCCGGCTTGGGATGGCGCTGCTGGCCGGTGTTGCGGTGTTGATGCTGCCGGGTTGCGCGAGCTTCTTGCTGCCCGGTTTCGGTGCTGCGAAGACCGACGCGGCGGCACGCCCCGAAGCGCCCACGGTGGCCGTCTTCGTCCTCGACGTGCAGGCCCCCGAACCGCTGCGCCGGCTGCTGCTGCGCCACCTCGACCTGGCGCGCTTCCAGAGCGCACCGGCCGCCGACAGCATCACCCCGACCGAGCTCGAACGGCTGATGCGCGCCGCGCCGGCCCAGGCCCGCGCGCTACTCGAAACCGAGGGCTATTTCAACCCCGAGGTCGGTGTCTCGCGCGCGCCGGACACCGGCCCGCTGCCACAACTGCGGATGGTGGTGACGCCGGGTGAGCGCACCCGCGTCGATGGCGTCGTGTTGACCGCCAGTGGCGCGCTCGATGCGGCGGCGCGTGCCGGCGACCCGACCGCGCAGGGCGCGATCGCAGCCTGGCGCCGCCAGTGGCCGCTGCCCGCCGGTGCGGCCTTCACGCAGAACGCCTGGAGCGACGCGAAGACCGGCACGCTGACCCGGCTGCGCGCCGAGGGCTATGCGGTGGCAGCCTGGGCGCCGGCGACGCGCGCCCGCGTCGATGCGCCCGCGAACCGCGTCGACCTGGAACTGGTGCTCGACAGCGGGCCGCTGTTTCGCCTCGGCCGCTTGCAGATCGAAGGCCTGCAGCGCTACGACGACGACACGGTGCGCAAGCTGGCCCGCTTCGACGCCGGCGAGCCGTACAGCGAGAAGCTGCTGCTCGACTTCCAGGATCGGCTGCAGAAGGTCGGCCTGTTCGAAGGCGCCTCGGTCGAGATCGATGCCGACCCGGCCACGGCCGACGCTGCAACCGTGCACGTGCGCGTCAAGGAGCTGAGCTTGCAGCAGGCCACGCTCGGCCTGGGCTTCAGCGCCAACACCGGGGCGCGGGTGTCGGTCGAACACACGCACCGCCAGGTGTTCGGCAGCCGCTGGATCGCCCGCAACAAGCTCGAGCTCGGGCCGACCCAACAGTCGTGGGAAGGCGAGCTGACCTCCTACCCGCTCGACAGGCTGTACCGCAACCTCATCGCCGGCAGCGCGCTGCACCTGAACACCAACGACCAGCAATTGCTGAGCTGGAAGCTGCGCGCCGGCCGCACCCAGGACTCGCCGCGCATCGAGCGGCTCATCTTCGCCGAGGCCACCCATGCGCGGCTGACGAGCGCGGCGCTGACGAACAACGGCGACGCGCTGTCGGGCAACTACCACTGGATCTATCGCGACATCGACAACGTGCTGCTGCCCACGCAGGGGCTGACCGTCTCGGCGCAGGGCGCACTCGGCTACGCGCGCGGCAATCAGAGCGTCGGCTCGGCACCGCAGCAATCAGCAGCCGGCCCGTTCGGCCGCGCCTATGCGCGCTTCACCTGGTACCAGCCGCTGGGTGCGTGGTACGGCAGCTTCCGCATCGAGGCCGGCCAGCTGTTCACGAAGGACGTGATCGGCGTGCCCGACACCCTGCTGTTTCGCGCCGGTGGCGACGACTCGGTGCGCGGCTACGGCTACCGCTCGCTCGGCCCGGTGGTCGGTGGTGCGGTGACGAGTGCGCGCACCTTGCTGACCGGCAGCGCCGAGGTGGCGCACCCGATCTCGCCCGCCTACCCGGCGTTCCTGTGGGCCGCCTTCGTCGACGCCGGCCAGGCTGCTGATCGCTGGACTGACCTGCGGCCTGCCGTCGGCGTGGGCCTGGGCCTGCGCTGGCGCAGCCCGGTCGGGCCGCTGCGGCTCGACCTGGCGTATGGCGAGGCGGTGAAAAAGTTTCGCGCCCACTTCAGCATCGGGATTGCGTTCTGATGGACGAGCCACCGAGCCCGGTCGACGCTTCTCTTGCATCAGGCACCGTTGCGCCGAGCACCGTTGCGCCGAGCACCGCTGCGCCGGCGCCTGCGTCGCTGCCTGTGGCTAGCCGTCGATCGCCTGCGGCGGCCGTGTCGATCGGCTTGGCCGTGGTGCTGATGTCAGTGGTCACGGCCCTCGCCGCACTCGCTGCGGCGGCGTGGTGGGCGGTCGGCAGCGAACGCGGCAGTGCCTGGCTTCTGACGCTGCTGCCCGGAGTCGAGGTGACGGCGCCGAAGGGCCGACTGCTCGGCGACTTCGAAGCGCAGCAGGTGACGATCCGCCTGCCGGCGAATGCCGGCGGCGGCGGCGGCGGTGGTGGCGTTGCAAGCAGCGGCAGCGTCGTGCTGCAAGACATCGGCTGGCACGGCCTGAGTGTCGGGCGCGGTACCGGAGCGCGCTGGTTTCGCATCGGCATCGACGAGCTGCACACGCGCCGAGTCGATGTGGCGCTGACGCCTGCGGCCAACCCCGAACCCACCGCCCTGCCGGCCGACCTGCAACTGCCGGTCGAGTTCGAGCTGCACGCGCTGCGCATCGGCGAACTGCACTTGCCGGCCTTCGGCAACACGCCACTGCGCGATCTGCAAGCGCGCCTCCACCTCGGCGCAACGGCGGGCACCGAGCACCGCATCGACGCGCTCGCGCTGCGCTGGGACCGGCTGCGCGCCAGCGGCTCGGCGCGCGTCGCCGCGGCAGCGCCAATGACGCTGCAGGCGGCGCTGGCGCTGGTTCATGACGAAGCGCCGGCGCCGCCCAGCGCGCCGGCCGCCGCAAGTGCGCCCACCACGTCCACCACGTCCACCACCCCCACCCTGCCCGCCTGGCGCGCCCGGGCCACGCTGACCGGCCCGCTTGCCGCGCCCGTGTTGCAGGCCACGCTCAGCGCCGAACCGTCGGCCCAGCGACCGGCGCAGGCGATGGTGGCGAACGCCACCCTGCGGCCGTTCGCCCGCTGGCCGTTGGGCGACGTGCAGGTGCGCACCGAGTCGCTCGATCTCTCGGCCTTCAGCAGCGCCGCCCCCGCCACCGCACTCAGCGGCCAGGCGCTGGCCCGCAGCAGCGGCCTGGACCAGCCGGCCCGCGTCAGCGTGGCGCTAACCAACGCGCTGGCCGGCGCATGGAACGAGGGCCGTCTGCCGCTGCGCAGCCTGACGTTCGATTTGAACGGCAGACCCGACCAGCCCGGCGTGCTCGCGTTCCAGACCCTGGCGGCCGAACTCGGCACGTCGCGCGCCAGCGCCGGGCGCGTCACCGGCTCGGGCCGCTGGACCGCCGAGCGCTGGAACCTCGACGCGACCTTGCTCGCGCTGCGACCGGCACTGCTCGACGCGCGCGCCCCGGCGATACAGTTGAACGGCACGCTGGCGCTGAACGGCGGCGCGCCACCGGCAGCGCCCGCATCATCCACAACATCCAAGTCATTGACATCACCTGCATCTCTCAGTCAGCCGGCATCGATCAACCTCAAGGCCAGCCTCAGCGGCACGGTGACCGAGCGCGGCACCCCGCGCGCCGCGCAGCTCGTTCTCGATGCCGGGGCGCAGTGGCAGACCCCGCAGCTCGCGCAGCACATCGAGGTGCGCAATCTGCAACTGCGCGCTGGCGGCGCCAGCGCAACGCTGGCCGGTGCCGCGGCCCAGGCCTCAAGCGCCGCACCGTGGACGATCAAGGCGCGCACCACGCTGCAAGACTTCGACCCCGCCGTGTGGTGGCCGGGGCGCGACGACGCCCCCTGGCGCAAGGCCGTCAACCGACTCAACGCCAAGGGAACGCTGGACCTGAGCGTGCCCGCCAGCGTGGGCAACAAACCCTTTGCCGAGGCGCTCACGGCGCTGCGCGGCGAGGCCGATGTCACGCTCACCGACAGCCTGCTCGCCGGGGTTCGCTTGACCGGTGAAGCCACGCTGCGCAGTACGTCCGGCGGGGTGGTGGCATCGAACGTGCGGCTCGATGCGGCGGGCAACAGCGTGCGCGCGCAAGGCCGGCTGGCGGCTTCAGGCAATGGAGCTGGCGATGCCTGGGATGTGAGCCTGAACGCCGCGTCGCTCGACCGCCTGGCGCCGATCTTCGCGCTGTTCCAAGCCGCCGGGCCGGAGGCGCAACTCGGTGGCAGCGTCAACGCCAGCGCCCATGTCAGCGGCCGCTGGCCGGCCCTCACCAGCACCGGCCAGCTCGACGCCAGCGCGCTGCGCCTCGGCCGCCTCAGCGTGCAGGCCGCGAGCGCGCACTGGCGCGCCGGCAGCGCGGCCAGCGCACCGCTCAATGTCGACGTTAGCCTTGTGAAGGCCGCGACCGGTCCGGGCGCGCCGTCGATCGAATCGGCGTCGCTGCGGCTCGACGGCAGCGCCCGCGCCCACACGCTGGCATTGCGTGCCGAGTCGAAGGCGCTGCCACCGGTCTGGACCGAGGCGCTGGCGCCGCCCATAAGCGTTGCCAGCGGTGTCAGCGTTGCCGGCGGCGCCAGCACTGCGAGCAACGCGGCCGGCGCGGCCAGCGGACCGGTCGCGAGCGCCCGCACCGTGGCCACACTCCAGGCGGCCGGCGGCTTCACCGACCTGCCAACGGCGCCACTCGCCGGCTGGCGCGGCAGCGTGCAACTGCTCGAACTGCACGCCGCGCCCGCGCCCGCGCCCGCCGGCGCACAGCCCTTGCTGCGCAGCCGCGACGTGACGATCGACGCGCAGTGGGCCGGTGGCACGGCGCGCGTGGCCGTGCAGCCCGGCCGGGCCGAGGTGCTGGGCGGCGCGCTGCGCTGGAGCCGCATCGCCTGGCAGGCGGCTGCGGGCGCCGGTCAGCCAGCGCAAATCGACGCCGAGGCCGAGCTGGAGCCGCTGCGCATCGCGCCGATCCTGGCGCGCGTCCAGCCCGATTTCGGCTGGGGCGGCGACCTGACGATTGGTGGTCGCCTGCTGCTGCACAGCGCACCCGGCTTCGCGGCCGACATCGTCATCGAGCGCCGCGCCGGCGACCTGACGGTGACCGACGACCTGGGCACGCAGGCGCTCGGCCTGACCGACCTGCGGCTGGCGCTGCTGGCGCGCAACGGCGTGTGGAACTTCACCCAGGCGGTGGCCGGCACCGCGCTCGGCGCCGGCGCCGGCGCGGTGGTGCTGCGGACCTCGCCGCAGGCCGTCTGGCCAGGCGCCGAGACGCCGGTCGAAGGCGTGTTCGAACTCCAGGTGGCGCACCTCGCGACCTGGGGCACCTGGGTGCCGCCGGGCTGGCGCATCGACGGCGCGCTGCGCGCCAGCGCCAGCATCGGCGGGCGTTTCGGCGCGCCGCAGTACACCGGCCGGGTCACCGGCTCGCAGCTCAGTGTGCGCAACTTCCTGCGGGGCGTGAACGTGAGCGACGGTGAGGTGGCGATCCGCCTGGAAGGCAGCAGCGCACACATCGAACGCTTCACGGCCCGGGGTGGGTCGGGCAATGGGGCAAGCGCTACAGGCGGCAGTGTCAAGGTCGAAGGCGACGCGAGTTTCGGCGCCGCGCCGCAGGCGCTGATCACGGTTACGGCCGACCGCTTCCAGCTGCTCGGCCGGGTCGACCGGCGCATCGTCGTCAGTGGCCAGGCCCGGCTGAAGCTCGACGCCGCCAGCGTCGGCATGAACGGCAAGTTCGACGTCGACGAAGGCCTGATCGACTTCACCCGCAGCGACGCGCCGGCCCTGGCCAGCGATGTGGAAGTGCAGCGCGGCCGCGGCGCGGTGGCTGTGGCGGCGGCCGATGCAAATGCACGAGCTGTATCACAAGCCCAGGCACAAGCCCAGGCCCCGGCCCTGCCCGCCAACCCGCGCCGCGACATAACGCTCGACCTGAGCGTCACCCTGGGCCAGCAGCTGCGAATCCGCGGCCGGGGGCTGGACACCGGGCTGCGCGGCGAACTGCGCATCACCTCGCCGGGCGGCCGGCTGGCGGTGAACGGCACGGTGCAGGCGTCCGACGGAACCTACGCGGCCTACGGCCAGAAGCTGGCGATCGACCGCGGGGTGATCGTCTTCAATGGCGAGGTCGGCAACCCGAAGCTGGACATCGAGGCGACCCGGCCGAACCTCGACCTGCGTGTCGGCGTGGCGGTGACGGGCAGCGCCGCGAACCCGCGCATCCGGCTCTTTTCCGAGCCCGAACTGTCGGAGATCGACAAGCTGAGCTGGCTCGTGATGGGGCGTGCCAGCGACGGCCTGGGCCGCGCCGACACGGCCTTGCTGCAACGCGCCGCGCTGGCGCTGCTGGCGGGTGAAGGCGGCGGCATCACGGACCAGTTCACCAAGGCGATCGGCCTGGACGACCTGTCGCTGCGCCAGAGCGACGGCGAGGTGCGCGACACCGTGATCTCGCTCGGCAAGCAGCTCTCGCGGCGCTGGTACGTCGGCTACGAACGCGGTCTGAACGCGACCGCCGGCAGCTGGCAACTGATCTACCGCATCGCACGCCGCTTCACGCTGCGCGCCCAGTCGGGCGACGACAACTCGCTGGACCTGATCTGGACCTGGCGCTGGCAGTGAAGTGCTTGCCGGGTTGATGCGAGAATTCGCGCCGACCTCGCCGTAGTTCAACGGATAGAACGGCCGCCTCCTAAGTGGCAGATACAGGTTCGATTCCTGTCGGCGGGACCAACGAGCTTGTGCCACAAGGTCTCAGAAGGTTCAATGCGGTCTCACCGACGCTCTATTTACAGGGTAGTTGGAGGCATCTGTCGTCTCAGATGGTCCACTGCGATGTGCTTGCATCTCGGGGCAACTGGGGGCAACACTCGAGCGAGTTGCCCCCATGTCGCTTTCAGACACTGCGATCCGCAATGCCAAGCCCGGCGTGAAACCGGTTCGCCTGTTCGACGGCGGTGGTCTCTACGTCGAGGTGGCCCCCGGTGGCGGCAAATGGTGGCGACTAAAGTACCGGCACGGCGGGAAGGAAAAGCGCTTGTCGCTCGGCACCTACCCCAATGTCAGCCTGAAGGCCGCACGGGCGCGACGCGAGTCAGCACGCCAGCAATTCGCCGAGGGCGAAGACCCGAGCGCGCTGCGCAAGGCGGCGAAAGCAACTGAGCAGGCCAAAGCGCTCAGTACGCTGGAAACGGTAAGCCGCGCGTGGCTCAAACATCGGTCGTCCGCCTGGGTGGCCCTGAGCCGTCATCCGACCGTTCACATTGACTTCCCGAAAGCGGTCTCATGCGGGCGGACAGGAGTCTTCGCCAAGGTCCCGGTGCCTCGCGGCGCACGTTCGCTCGAACGTTTTTGCGTATCTGGGTGTCCCGGTCGTAGCCGAATTCCGGAGCCAGCAGGCCGGCAGCGCCGGTTTAATGCGCTTGGCAATGAAGCGCGTGTGCGGCGAGACGGGTGGGGCAGGCCGACCCAGTCGCTCCCGCCGGAAGGCACGACGTTGCGATTCGGCTTGCTCGGATACGGCTCCGCTGCCGCGACAGGGAGGGCCACCAGCCCGGCAGTCACGGCGAGCCTCAGGCATTCGCGTCGGCGCACCGGGTTGTGCATCAAGACACCGATGTCACGGTTGATCTCGGTGACCCGCCGCGCGGCATCGCGGCTGTGCTGCAGCTGTTCGGCAAGATTCCGTTCGATCACGAACAGGGCCATGGCTGTCTCCTTGCGGTTATGGCCGCGGCAGCGCTTACGCAGCGTTCGTCTCCCGCTTGGCCGACTCCTCGACGACCGGCCAGCCGATGCACGATTCATGGGCGCGAAAGTTGCGCAGCCACCAGCCCCAGTCCTCGGGGACGAGCGAGAACGGATCGCTGTGTCCCAACTCGCGCGCCGCCCACACCGGCCAATGCGGATTGGAAAGCGCCGGCCGGCCGAGCATGACGAGGTCGATCAGCTCCTCGCGGATCACGCGGTCGGCCAATTCGGGCACGCCCAGGTTCCAACTCACTCCCACCGGGATGCCGACCTCGCGCCGCACGCGCGTGGCGCGCTCGACCATGAACGCCAGCTCGGCGAACGGCGGTGCCTTCATGGCGTCGGTATTAAAACCCATGCTCAGATCGGCCAGGTCGAGCCCGTGCTGCTTCATCATCGCGACGGCAACCACCGCGTCGTCGAATTGGACACCCTCGTCGTGCAGATCGTCGGCGCCGAGGCGCATGGTCAGCGGCAGGCGCTCGGGCCATACCTCGCGCACGGCGTCGAGCGCTTCGAGGTGGAAGCGAACGCGGTTCTCCAGGCTGCCGCCGTACTCGTCGGTTCGCTTGTTGGCCAGCGGCGAGAAGAAGCTCGCGCCGAGGTAGCCGTGCGCATAGTGCATTTCCAGCCATTCGAAGCCGGCCTCGAGCGCACGCCTGGCGGCGCGGGCGTAGCTGCGGTGGATCGCCTTGATCTCATCGCGGGTCAGCGCGTGAACGGGATAGGTGTACCTGCCTCCGTAGGGGATGGCCGAGGGGCCCACCACCTGCCAGCCGTCGGGGTGGTCGGGGGCAAGCTGCGTCTTGCCCTGCCACGGCTTGAGCTCGCTGCCCTTGCGACCGGTATGGCCGAGCTGGATCGCAGGCACCGCGCCCATCGCCTTGATGATCGAGGCGACGCGCGCCAAGCCCTCGATCTGCGAGTCGTCGTAGATGCCGCCGCAGCTGATGCTGGTGCGGCCTTCCGGAACAATCGCCATCTGTTCGGGAAACACCAGCCCGAAGCCGCCGGCGGCGCGCGAGCCGAGCAGCATGACGTGGAAGTCGCTCATCAATCCATCGGTCGAGCGGTACATCGTCATCGGCGACATCGCGATGCGGTTGCGCAGCGTGACGCCCTTGAGGGTATAGGGGCTGAACAGGTCAGGCATGGGTTGCTCCGGCTCGGAAACGATCGGGGAAAGCTCGACAGGCGGCACGTACGCAATTGGATCATGGAGGCCGGCACGGCGACCCTCAGCCACCAGCGCGGCCACGTCGGTATACACCGATGAACATCCCACGACAAATCCAGGACGAGTTCCTGCGCCGCAGTAGGCTGCGTTGTCCCGACAACTTGCGATTCGCTGGGGCTTGACCGACTGGACGTCTCGCGAGTTCGACGACTCTGCAATCGCTTGGGCGGGTGCGCTGAACGACCGCTTCGGCGACGACTATGCGCGACTTGTTGCCTGGCGAGATTGGAGATCGTGCACCCGTCGCCACAAGGCAGCTTCAACTCTGCGACCCGATGCTCGAGAACTGCTCGCCGCGGCGCCTCCATCGGAGTTCGCGACCATCAAACGTCGGCGCCTTCGCGTCGAACCGCTGGTGTTGCCGTAAGTGGCATCCGAAGAGCCGATCACCTACAGGGGTGGCGGCTTGTCAACGCTGGCAGCCCGAAGGCGCGACAGTCGACTGTAACCAGCCGGTGAATTACGGCCATGCGGAGACGACCTGATTCACGCGCTCGCCGCCTACCTGGCGAGCCGCGCGCAGGTGCTTTTGGACAGTGGCTGAAAAGCCTGCTCGGCGGGAATCACCGCCTTGATGGTGTAGTAGTCCCAGGGGTATTTCGAGTCGGCCGGCTTCTTCACCTGCGCGAGGTACATGTCGTGCACCATCCGTCCGTCCTCGCGGATCTTGCCATTCTTCGCAAAGAAATCGTTGATCGGAATTTCTTTCATCTTCTTCATGACCGCGGCGGTTTCGTCGGTGCCGGCAGCCTGGACTGCCTTGAGGTAATGCATGGTGGCGGAATAATCGGCGGCCTGGACCATGGTCGGCATGCGCTTCACTTTCTCGAAGTAACGCCGTGCCCATTTGCGCGATTCTTCGTTCAGGTCCCAGTAAAAGCCGGTCGTCACGTACATGTTCTGCGCGGTCTTCAGGCCGAGGCTGTGGACATCGCTGATGAAGACGTACAGGCCGGCCAATACCTGCGACTTGCCGAGGCCGAACTCGCCCGCGGTCTTGATCGCGTTGATGGCGGCCTGGCCCGCGGTGGCGAAGCCGACGACCTTGGCCTTGGAGGCCTGGGCCTGCAGGATGTAGGACGAGAAGTCACTGGCGTCGATCGGATGGCGTGCCGCGCCGACAACCTTGCCACCGCCCGCCCTGACCATGTCCGAGGCGTCCCTTTCGATCGAGTGGCCGCCCGCGAAATCGATCGTCACGAAATACCAGGAATCGTGCCCTTCCTTCACCAGCGCCTTGACGATTCCATTGGCCAACGCGTAAGTGTCGTACGCGTAATGAATCGTGCTCGGCCCGCAATTTTCATTGGTCAGGCGGGTCGTGCCCGGCGAGGTCGCGATGGCGACTCTGTTCTTTTGCGTTGCAATCTGGGCGGCCGACAGCGCGGTTGCGGAATTTCCGAGGTCGATGATCATGTCGACCTGTTGCGTGTCGAACCAGGTCCGGACCTGGCTGGCCGCGAGGTCGGCCTTGTTCAGATTGTCCGCCGCGATCACTTCGATCGGTTTGTCCAACACCTTGCCGCCGAAATCGGCCACGGCCATCCGCACGGCAGTCACCGCGCCCTCGCCGGTCACGTCCGAAAGGAAGCCGCTCAGGTCGGTGATGACGCCGATGCGGACTACGTTATCGGAGATCGTCGTCGCTTGCGCCAACGTCATCGCGGAGAACGCAAACAACGCGGCGCAGCACCCCGGTTTGGGGCATTTCATCTGGACGCTCCTTGATTTGACGTTGGCGTCCTGGTTGCAATTTCACCGGCCGGAACGATCCGCATTTCCGCCGTGCCGACGCCGCCCGAATCGCCCACATCGCGCAATGCCTGCACCGGCCCCGGCGGGGAAAACACCGCCAGCACCCTCATTGGATCCCAACCGGTATTGAAGGTTGAATGGTAGGAGCCTTTCGGGATGTAGATCAGGCTGCCCGCGCTGACCTTTTCGGTAACGCTGGTCCCATCCGCGAGTTCGGCGATATGTTCGCCCTGGCCGGAAATTACGTAGATGATCTGGTCCGCGTCGTGATGGATGTGGCGCGAATGGCCGTGGCCCGGCTCGAAAAACAGCGAGACGGCGCCCATTTCTTCTGAGCCGTTCACTCCCGGCCCGCACATCACCTTGGCGGTAGTCCAGTCGGTCACGATCGTCTCGACCTGATGGGGGTGAAGAATCACCTGCTTCTTGCTCATGCGATTTCCTTTGTGGGTTTTACGGCGGCGACTGCCTGCCCGTGAAGACGCCGCAGCAGCTCCGGGGGCCGAAGCCAGTACCGCAGGCCCACAGCGCCGGGCAGGCTAGAATCCTAGCGGGATTTTACATCCGTGTCTACAACTCAACCTCCGGCACCCGATCATCGGCGGTCGTTCGCCATTCGCCATTCGCCGGTGGAGGCGCCTGGAGTTACACAAGGATTCTAGTAGAATCCTACATCTGGCAGACAAGCCCCGAAAGGAAAAGTCCATGGAAGCAGTCATCGGCTCGAGCACCCCGGCCGTCGCCAGCGGCGGAGAAACCCGTAAAGTCATCTTCGCGTCCTCGCTGGGCACCATGTTCGAGTGGTACGACTTCATCCTGTTCGGATCGCTGGCGCCGGTCATCGCCAGGCAGTTCTTCACCAAGGTCGACCCGGCGACCGGGCTGATCTTCGCGCTGCTGGCGTTTTCCGCCGGCTTCATCGTGCGGCCGTTCGGGGCGCTGGTGTTCGGCCGCCTGGGCGATGTGGTCGGGCGCAAGTACACCTTCCTGGTGACGATCCTGATCATGGGCTTTGCCACCTTCGCGGTCGGCTTGCTGCCCAACTACGATGCGATCGGCATTGCCGCTCCGATCCTCCTGATTGCTCTGCGCCTGTTGCAGGGACTGGCTGTCGGCGGAGAATATGGCGGCGCAGTGGTCTATGTGGCGGAGCACGCGCCCAAGCGCCGCCGTGGTGAGTTCACCTCCTGGATTCAGACCACCGGCACCGCGGGCTTCATCTTGTCGCTTGTGGTTGTGCTGGCAACGCGCACCGCCATCGGCGAAGCGGCATTCGCCGACTGGGGATGGCGGATTCCTTTCCTGCTCTCCATCTTCCTGCTGGCGATTTCAGTCTGGGTGCGCCTGTCGATGCAGGAGTCGCCGGTGTTCGCGAAAATGAAGGCAGAAGGCACGACTTCCAAAGCGCCGCTGTCAGAAGCATTCGGCCGGTGGCGCAACCTGAAGATCGTGCTGACGGCGCTGTTCGGCCTGATCACCGGCTTTGGCGTGGTCTGGTACGCGACCCAGTTTTATGTCCTGCTGTTCCTGACCCAGGTCCTCAAGGTGGACGGTCCTACGGCCAACGTGTTCGTGATCGTCGCCTTGCTGCTGGCGACACCGTTTTTCGTCATTTTCGGCGCGCTGTCGGACCGCATTGGCCGCAAGTGGCTGGTGCTGGGCGGAATTCTGCTTGCCGCGCTGAGCTTCTTTCCGGTGTTCAAGGCGCTGACCCATTTTGCCAATCCGGCCCTGGAGAAAGCGCTGCTCGGTTCGCCGGTGATCGTGAAGGCCGACCCGAACGACTGCCAGTTCCAGATCAACGTGACCGGCACCAAGAAGTACACCTCTTCGTGCGACCTGATCAAGGCCAAACTGGTCGCCGCCGGCGTCAACTATTCCAACGAACCAGCGCCGGCAGGCGCCATCGCCGAAGTCAGGATCGGCGACAAGCTGCTGGCATCGTTCGACGCCAAGGGGTTGAGCAAGGAAAAAACAGACGAACAGAACAAGGCGCTGAACGCGAGTCTGTCTGCCGCCTTGCAGCAGGCAGGCTATCCAGTTAAAGCCGACCCTGCGCAGATCAACAAGCCGATGGTGGTGCTGCTGATCTTCATCATGGTGTTCTTCCTGACCATGACCTATGGGCCGGTCGCGGCGATGCTGGTCGAGATGTTCCCGACCCGGATCCGTTATTCGTCACTGTCGCTGCCCTATCACATCGGTACCGGCTGGGTCGGCGGGCTGATGCCCACCGTGGCCTTTGCCATGGTCGCCTACCAGGGCGACATCTACTACGGGCTGTGGTTCCCGGTCCTGATCGCGATGGTCACGGTGGTCGTGGGTATCCTCTTCGTCAAGGAAACAAAGGACGTCGACATCAACGCATGACAGCCAGGACAAAAACCACGGGTCAAAGCAACGCGGGCACTGCGCGGCCCGCGACCGGCAGGCCCGGCCAACGAGCCGAAGCGGCCCTGACGAAAGGCCAGACAACCAGCCTGATCGACCAGATCTACACCGCGCTCGAGTCGAAGATCGTCACGCTCGAACTGCCGCCGGGGGCGTTGCTGTCGGAATTGGTGATCGGGCGCGAGTTCAATGTCAGCCGCACACCGGTCGGAGAAGCAATGCAGCGGCTGGCCCGGGAAGGCCTGGTCACAATCCTGCCGCGACGCGGCATTGTTGTGACCGAGATCAGCGTGTCTGAACAGCTGCGCCTGCTCGAATTCAGGCGCGAGATCGCCAGGTTCATTGCCCGGACCGGCGCCAAGCGCGCCAGCGCAGTCGAACGGGCGGCGCTGCTCCGGGTGGCCAAGGGCTTCGTGCGGGCGGCGGACAAGGGCGACGAAGCCGCCCTGCTGGCCGCCGACAAGGAGTTCCACGACCTGTTCGCCGCCTGCGCGCACAATAATTTCGCGGCCAGCTCCATCGGGCCGCTGGACTCACTGTCACGGCGCTTTTTCTACGCGCACAAGCTCGCCGTCGGCAACACACCTTTATCGGCGCGACTGCACGCGAACATTGCGATAGCGATTGCGGGTGGCGAGGCGCAAGCTGCGGAAGGCGCCGTCGACGCCATGGCGGACTATCTGGACGAGTTTGCCCGCAGCACACTCGACTAGCCGCTCACGTTAATGTCCAGGCGGCTGTCCGTGCAAAGCCACGCCGCTGCTTCTGCACACAAGTTTTGTCGTCCCCGCTTCTGAAAGGAGAAGTCAGTGACCGCGTCAAGGATTGTCGTCACACCCGAGGAGGTCATGCAACTTGCTCAGCTCGTAGAGCGTTCGCGGCGAGGTGCAGCGTCCGGTCTTCAGCGCCTGATCCAGTTCGGGTGGCAAGTCGAGCAGCGCAAGGTGGTAGACGATCGTGGTCAGGTCTATGCCGAGGCGATTGGCGATCGTCGCGTTCGAGTCGCCGTCGCCCACACACCTGTGGATGAAGCGCGCGAGGTGAAGCGGCGACAGGGGGCAGCGCTTCTGGTTCGCGGCAACTTGGGCGTAAGGATCGGCGGCCACAGCCCGAACTGCGATGGGAACGCGCAGTAGCCCCGCCCGCTTCGCGGCACGCAGCCGGATGGCACCGAAGTGGACTCGATAGTGGCCCACAAGCATCGGCGCGATGCACCACGATCGGCAGAAGGATGCCGTGCTGCCGGATGTCCTCGGCGAGTTCGTCGAGCTGAGCTTCGGGGAACTCGGTGCGCGGGTTGTCGAGGTCTGCATACAGGCGCTCGATGGCGACGACGCGCGCCTCGCCACCACCGACGCCGAGTTTTGGGGGTTCGCGCGAAGTTGTCAGCGGCAGCTCAGCGACCTCCACTGCACCGGGGCCGCGTTCATCAAATGCAATGGGGTCGGTCGACGCGACCGTTGTCGTGTCCCACTACCCTCTTGGCGGCGTCACGGATGGTTTCAACTTTCGGCAGTTCCTGCGCGCTAACGACCGACCTGGCATAGATGGGGTCGGACGGTCCGACCCCGTTGGCAACGAGACTCCGAGTTGAAACGCGCCGACGGCGGATTTGTCAGGCCGCTTGCAGGTCGAAATGCACTGTCCGCCCAATCGCGGTCGCGATGTTGACCAGTGCATCGATCGAGAAACGCGAGACACGGCCCCGCAGCAAGTCGTTCATGCGTGGCTGCGTCACGCCGCACTGCCCGGCTGCTTCGGCTTGCGTCCAGCCGCTCTCGTTCACGATGGCCGCAATCTGCCGCATCAGCTCCGCGCGTGCGCGCAGATTGGCGGCTTGCTCGGGCGTGCCGGCAATGGCCTCCCACACGCTCGCATAGCACTGCGACTTGTCAGCCATTGCCTTGGAAGTTTTCATTCACCGCTCCTTCAACTGCGACCATCTCGCTCGCGCCATCTTGATGTCGCACTTGCTCGTCGTCTGCGTCTTCTTCTGAAACGCATGCCGCACGATGACCGTCTCGCCGATGCGCGCCGCGCAGATCACCCGGAACGTGCCGGCCTCGTCCCAGATGCGAATCTCTTCGACGCCCCGGCCGATCGAAGGCATCGGCTTGAAGTCGTCGGGTTGTTCACCGCGCTGCGCCAAGACCCGAAACATCAGCAGCGATACGGGTCGCAGCCCACACTTCGACTTCTATCGACGACCAGCGTAGCGCCTCGGCAAGTTCGTCGAAGCCTCGCTGCAGACCGCTTGCCGGCGTGAAGCACCGGGCCCTCCGATCGGGTCCAGGCACGTCACGGCCTGTCAGCGCACGCTCGCTCTGTGCGCTGACGAACAGATGAAGCGTCGCGACCTGCCTACATTCGGCTGCGCGGCCACGCGGCCACTCAGGCGCCTGCATCCCTCGCACCGGCCGCATCCGGCCATGCGGGTCTCGCGGCACATGGCCCTGAACCAGGGAATTCGAATGACATGGCTGCCGTGGCTCGTTTTGGTGCTAGGCCTGTTCGCGGTCACTGGGGCCGGCCTCGCCGCGCTTGGATCGCAACGTTGGGCTGCCCGCATGGCGGCCTTGACCCACAGCCTCGAAGCTTCCCGAGATAACGCGACTCTCAAGCCGCCGTGCCCGACGCGCTATGACCCGCACGAACTCGAGGGCTTGCCCGCGCCGGTGCAGCGCTACTTCCGGGCGGTGTTGAAAGACGGCCAGGCCATCGTGTCTGCGGTCACGATCGACATGGCCGGCAGCATCAACATGTCGGCCACGGCCGAGCAGTGGCGGCCGTTCACGTCGAAGCAACGCGTCGT
>JANXZA010000123.1 GCA_025355745.1 Rhizobacter sp.
TTCGATTGCTCGGCGATGTGGAGGTGAACGGGTGCCGTCGGGTCGATCGCGTCGATGCCGGCGAGCGCTTCGCGCAATGCTTCGGGCGGCACGGCACGCAGCGAATGCGGCGCCAGGCCGAGCCGCGCGCCTTGCGCTTCAGCGAGCGGCTTCAGGCGCTGCAGCAGGCCGAGCATCGAGTCGGTCGAGCGGATGAAGCGGCGCTGGCCATCGTGCGGCGCCAGGCCGCCGAAGCCCCTGGTCTGGTACAGCACCGGTAGCAGCGTGAGCCCGATGCCGGCGCGCTGCGCTGCACGCAGCAGCGCCAAGGCCAAGGTCGCGTCGTCGGCATACGGCCGGCCATCGGGTTCATGGTGCAGGTAGTGGAACTCGCAGACGGCGGTGTAACCGGCTTCGAGCATCTCGACGTACAGACCGAGCGCGATGGCCTCGAGCTGCTCGGGGTTGATGCGCGCGGCGAAGCGGTACATCAGCGTGCGCCAGGTCCAGAAACTGTCGAGCTGACCGGGCCCGGCATCGCCCGCCGCACCTTGAAATTCGGTCAGGCCCGCCATCGCGCGCTGGAACGCGTGCGAATGCAGGTTCGGCATGCCGGGCAACAGCGGGCCGGCGGCGCGGGTCACGCCTTCGGGCGCTTGCGCACCGGCGCTCACCTGCGTCAACCGGCCGGCATCGTCCCATCCGAGCAGCACGTCGCAGGCCCAGCCGGTGGGCAGCAAGGCATCGGCTGCGAACAGGGCTCTGTTGTTCGCAGCCCCATCGCTCAGGACGGCGGGGCTCACGAACCCGCTCCCGCTTCGACCGCGATCCGCCCTTGCCTGACCACCGTGCGCACCGGCCGCTGGCCGAACCAGTACGCCAGCTCGGCCGCCTCAGCCACATTCCACAGCACGAAGTTGGCCGGCATGCCGACGCCGATCGCGCCATGCGTGGCCGACACGCCGAGCGCGCGCGCCGCGTGCGCCGTGACCCCGGCAATCGCTTCGGGCAGCGTCAGGCGGAACAGCGTGCACGCCATGTTGACCATCAACAGCAGGCTCAGGCACGGCGACGTGCCGGGGTTGTGGTCGGTGGCCACGGCCATCGGCACACCGGCGGCGCGCAGCGCTTCGATCGGCGGCAGCTGCGTGTCGCGCAACGTGTAGTAGGCCCCGGGCAGCAGCACGGCGACGCTGCCGGCGGCGCGCATCGCGTCGATGCCGGCCTGCGACAGGTGCTCGATGTGATCGCAGGACAGCGCACCGTAGCGTGCCGCGAGCGCGGCGCCGCCCATGTCCGAGAGTTGCTCGGCATGCAGCTTGACCGGCAGGCCCAGGGCCTGCGCGGCCTGGAACACGCGCTCGGTCTCGGCGAGCGAGAACGCGATGCGCTCGCAGAACACATCGACCGCATCGACCAGCCCTTCGGCCGCCAGCGCCGGCAGCATCTCGCGGCACACCAGATCGATGTACTCGCCGCTGCGCCCGGCGTATTCGGGCGGCAGCGCGTGGGCGCCGAGGAAGGTGGTTCGCACCGTCACGCCGTGCGCCGCGCCGAGCCGCCGCGCAACGCGCAACTGCTTGCGCTCGTGCGCCAGCGCCAGGCCGTAGCCGGACTTGATCTCTACCGCGCAGACGCCTTCGGCCAGCAGGCTCGCCAGGCGCGCAGAGCTGGTGTCGAACAGTGCCTCTTCGCTGGCCTCGCGCGTGGCGCGCACGGTGGCGACGATGCCGCCGCCAGCGCGGGCCACGTCCTCGTAGCTGGCGCCGGCCAGACGCAGCGCGAACTCGTTGGCGCGCTGGCCGCCGTACACCAGGTGCGTGTGGCAGTCGACCAGGCCCGGCGTGACGAGTGCGCCGCCACCAGCGTGCACCGGCAGGCCGGCGCAGCTGCCCGGCAGCGCTGCGGGCTCGCCGACCCAGCGGACGACGCCCTGCTCGACGACGATCGCGGTGTCGGCACCCGAGACATCGCGCAGGCCGGACCACAGGCCGTCAGCCGAGGGAAGCGAATCGAATGGCTTCATGGCAAGAATGGAGGCTTCTCTAACGCTGCGTCCAGCTCCCATTGCATCGCCACCAGCGTCGCGCCGGGGCTCGCGGGCGCCACCGACCAGGCCTCGCTCTGACCGGCCCACCAGACGCCCTCGCCCTCGGCCAGCACGGTGCTGCCGACGCGCCACTGCCCGTTCACGCTCATCAGCAGGCCGTGCTCGCCGCGCGCCAGCAGCATCGCCTCGCTGACGGTGCGCAGGCCGGCGCGGCCGCGCGTGCGCCGGCTCATCGCGTTCAAATCGGTCGACTCGCCGCCGAGCAGCGAGCAGTCCAGCGCCACGTCACCGCTGAACCCGAACGGCGCGTGCAGCGTGTCCAGCAGGTGGTCGAGTCCCGGCGCCTGCAGCCGCAGGCCATCGCCCTTCAACAACATGATCGTGCGGTCGACGCCGGCAAAGCGCGAGAACGGCCCGCTCGCCGCGACGCTGGCGATGCTGACGCGCCAGTCGAAATCATCCAGCCCCGCGCCGGGCGGCCAGCAGGCGATCTCGCGCGTGCTGCCGCCGCCGTTCTTCCACGGCCTGGGCGCGAGCGCGTCGATGGCAAAGTGCTGCAGCACCGGCGGGCCTACCTGATCATCGGCAACTTGAGGCCCTGCGCTTTTGCGGTGGCGACCGCAATCGCGTAGCCGGCGTCGGCATGGCGCATCACGCCCGAGCCGCAGTCGTTGACCAGCACCCGGGCGATGCGCTCTGCGGCGGCGTCGGTGCCGTCGGCCACGATCACCATGCCCGAGTGCTGCGAGTAGCCCATGCCGACGCCGCCACCGTGGTGCAGGCTGACCCAGGTGGCGCCGCCGGCGGTGTTGAGCAGCGCGTTCAGCAGCGGCCAGTCGCTCACTGCATCGGTGCCGTCCTGCATCGCCTCGGTCTCGCGGTTCGGGCTGGCCACCGAGCCGCAATCGAGGTGGTCGCGGCCGATCACGATCGGGCCCTTCAGCTCGCCTGACCTGACCATCTCGTTGAAGGCCAGCCCGGCCTTGTCGCGCTCGCCCAGGCCGAGCCAGCAGATGCGCGCCGGCAGGCCCTGGAAGGCGATGCGGTCGCGCGCCATGTCGAGCCAGCGGTGCGTGTGCTTGTTGTCCGGGAACAGCGCCTTGATCCTGGCGTCGGTCTTGTAGATGTCTTGCGGATCGCCCGACAGCGCGACCCAGCGGAACGGGCCCTTGCCCTCGCAGAACAGCGGGCGGATGTAGGCCGGCACGAAGCCGGGGAAGTCGAAGGCATTGGCCACGCCCGCATCGAGCGCCACCTGGCGGATGTTGTTGCCATAGTCGACCGTCGGGATGCCCATGGCCTGGAAGTCGAGCATGGCCTGCACATGCACGGCGCATGACTTTGCGGCGGCGGCGGTGAGCGCTGCGTGCTGCGCCGGGTCCTGCATGGCCGCCTGCCACCGCGCCACGCTCCAGCCGATCGGCAGGTAGCCGTTGATCAGGTCGTGGGCCGAGGTCTGGTCGGTCACCAGGTCGGGCTTGATGGCACCGGCTCTCGCACGCCTCACCAGTTCGGGCAGCACCTCGGCGGCGTTGCCGAGCAGCGCGATCGATACCGCCTCGCCGGCCGCCGTGTGCTGCGCGATCAGCGCCAGCGCGTCGTCGATGTCGCGCGCCTGCTTGTCGACATAACGCGTGCGCAGGCGGAAGTCGATGCTCGACTGCTGGCACTCGATGGTCAGCGAGACCGCACCGGCCAGCGTGGCGGCCAGCGGCTGCGCGCCGCCCATGCCGCCCAGGCCGGCGGTGAGGAACCAGCGGCCCGACAGCTCGCCGCCGTAGTGCTGGCGGCCGGCCTCGACAAAGGTCTCAAAGGTGCCCTGCACGATGCCCTGGCTGCCGATGTAGATCCAGCTGCCGGCCGTCATCTGGCCGTACATGAACAGGCCCTGGCGATCGAGTTCGTTGAAGTGCTCCCAGGTCGCCCACTTCGGCACCAGGTTCGAGTTGGCGATCAACACCCGCGGCGCGTTGGCGTGGGTCTTGAACACGCCGACCGGTTTGCCCGACTGCACCAGCAGGGTCTCGTCGTCGTTCAACTCCTTCAGCGACGCCAGGATCTGGTCGAAGCATTCCCAATTGCGCGCGGCGCGGCCGATGCCGCCGTAGACCACGAGGTCCTGCGGGCGCTCGGCGACCTCGGGGTCGAGGTTGTTCTGGAGCATGCGGAACGGCGCCTCGGTCAGCCAGCTCTTGCAACTCAGCGTGCTGCCGCGCGGGGCGCGGATGACGCGCGCCGGGTCGTGGCGCGGGTCGTTGGCAGGCACGGTCTTGTCGAGGAATTTTTGCGGCGCGTTCATGGCGATGGTTCCTTGGCTCAGGCGTGACTCGGGAGGATGTTCAACAGCACGGCCGGCAGCTCGGCGCGGCGTGCCCACTGGCGCATGGCTTCGATGTCGGTCGCCAAGTAGCGGTCGCGCTCGAGAAACGCGACCTTGCGGCGGATCGCCGCGAACTCGGCCTCGACCCCTGGTGATGACTTCAGGCCGCGCTTCAACTCGATGCCTTGCACCGCGCACATCGCCTCGATGCCGACCACCACCGCCGTGTTGTCGACCATCGCGCCGAGCCGGCGCGCCGCGAAGGTGGCCATCGACACATGGTCTTCCTGGTTCGCCGAGGTCGGCAGGCTGTCGACGCTGGCCGGGTGCGCGAGCGACTTGTTCTCGGAGGCAAGCGCGGCGGCCGTCACCTGCGCAATCATGAAGCCCGAGTTGAGCCCGCCGTCGCGCACCAGAAACGGCGCCAGGCCCGACAAGCCCGTGTCGAGCAGCAGCGCGATGCGGCGCTCGGCAATGGCGCCGATCTCGGCGATCGCCAGCGCCAGGATGTCGGCCGCGAACGCCACCGGCTCGGCGTGGAAGTTGCCGCCCGAGATGACTTCGGCCGTGGCGGCGTCTCTGCCGTCGTGCGCATCAATGAACACCAGCGGGTTGTCGGACGCGGCGTTGGCCTCGATCACCAGCACCCGCGCCGCATGCGTCAGGTTGTCGAGGCAGGCGCCCATCACCTGCGGGATGCAGCGCACCGAGTACGGGTCCTGGACGCGGCCGCAGTCGGCGTGCGAGGGCACGATCTCGCTGCCTTCGAGCAGCGCGCGCACCGCGCCCGCCACCGCCATCTGCCCCGGCTGGCCGCGCGCGGCGTGGATGCGGGCATCGAAGGGCTTGATCGAGCCCTGGATCGCTTCGAGCGACAAGGCGCCCGACATCAGCGCCGCTGCGAACACGTTCTCGGCCCCGAACAGGCCGGCCAGCGCCAGGCCAGTGGAAACCTGCGTGCCATTGAGCAGCGCCAGGCCTTCCTTCGGGCCGAGCACGAACGGCTCGATCCCGATCGAGCGCATGGCCTG
>JANXZA010000183.1 GCA_025355745.1 Rhizobacter sp.
GACTTTCGCCGAGCAGCGGCGTGCGGCTGATGGCCTGGGGCCACTCGCGAGATGACGTCCCACAGTGGCCGCTGCTCCTCTCTCAACGCTGTTGAGATTATTGGCGAGCTCTATCGACCACCTCGCAGGGCGGCAATCGCATTGCCCGGCTGTACGGGATCGAGGCCGACGCCAAGGCGTTGAGCGCCGACCAGCGGCTGCAGATGCGCTAAGACCGATCCGGGCCGCTGTGGGCGGAGATGCATGTGTGGCTCCAACTCGAGCGCACCCGCGTGCCCGATGGCAGCGCCATTGCCAAGGCACTCGACTACAGCTTGAAGCATTGGGTGGGCCTCGGGCGGTACCTGCTGGACGGCGAGGTGCCGATCGACAACAACTACGTCGAGAACCGAATCCGGCCCTGGGCCCTTGGAAGACGCAACCGGCTTTTTATCGGCAGCCTGTTGACGCACGCTGACCGGGTCCGCGCTGGCGCGACATGCCGACAAGGCCAGCGCCCGCCTGAGCATCGAGGCGATTGCCGCGCTGATGCTCAGCCAATGCGCGGCAAACGCCGTCGCCGCCGCGCAAAACGCATCTACCCTGTTCGCCATGTTCGCCATGTTCGCCATGTTCGCCATGGACGCGATGGACGCGATGCTCGGGCGTCACACGGCTCAACTCAAGATGCCACAGCTAGGCGCTTACACACGGGCGACAAGAGCACCCGGCGCGCCTACGAGAACGCGCGGCAGGACTTCATACGCTTCACCGGCATCGCGCGATCCGAGGAGTTCCGGTGGGTCACTCGCGCCCACGTCATCGCCTGGCTCGACGACCTGGTGCGCCGGGTCTTGAGCGGCATGACCATCCGCCACCGCTTGGCTGCCCTCTCCTCGCTGATCGAGTGGACGCGACGGCCTGTCGTCGCTTTCACCGTGTTCGAAGGCGCTTACTTGCCAATTTGCTTGCTGACGGCATTTTCTTGCTGGTTCAGCGTCTTCTGCTCATGCTTGGTGATGTGGCCGCCGTTCTGGCTGGCCATCAGGCGCTCTTCCTGGCGGATCTGCCGATCGTCCTTGTGCAAGGAGGCCGCCTGCGTCTTGCTGAGCTCGCCCTCCTTCACCTCGGTCTTGATGCGCTTGTTCTGGTTGGCAAGGCGCTCGTTGACCTGCTCGCGGCGCGGGTGGTTCTTCTGCCAGGTGGTGTCGTGGTCGGCAGCCATCGCGCTTGAGGCTGATGCGCCCAACAGGCTCACGATGAGAGTCAGTGCGGCAATCTTGGATGCGTTCTTCATGATCGGTTCTCCGGTTTGTCGAGGGCGCAGTCCAACTTGGCCTGCGTGCAATCTCAACGAATCTTCGGTGCAACCGTGCACTACCTTTGCACTCATTAACGTCGAACCATGAAATGTTCGGGGCGCACCGTTGAAGTTGGCGTTGACCCCGGAGAAGGACCCATGCGGTAGCAACAGCACCCCCTCTCCGGCGACCCGCGTGGCGCACCTGCACAACGGCACCCCTGCGCACCGGCACAACGTCGCATCCGCCAGCAATATCGCGACTTGACACGGGCCCTGCACCCCTAGAACAGCGCCGCATTTAGGGATGTGCACGCTGCGCCAGCGTGTCGAGAATGGACTCTCCCTCGGGCCATCGGTCTACGCAGGGAGCCTCGAAGGCTCTCGATTCCGGCCTCCCGCGCATCCCCACCACCGACCCAGGAACTGCCATGCCCAGCACGACAAACCGCCACGTCATCCCCGGCAGCGAACGTTCACTCATGCCCGGCGCTAAAGCCGTTGGCGCTGTCACCCCAGACGAGCGATTTGAAGTCACCGTGCGCCTGCGCTCCAAAGCGTCGACCCGCAGCCTGGTTGACAGCAGCGCTCAAGCCGACAAGCTGCCCGCGCAGCGTCAGTACCTCAGCCGCGAAGCCTACGCCGCGAGCCACGGTGCCGACCCGCAAGACATCGCCAAGCTCACGGCGTTCGCGCAGGCCCATCAACTCGTGATCGTCGAGTCGAACGCCGCGCGCCGCAGCGTCGTGCTTTCGGGCACCGCCGCCACACTCGGCGCCGCGTTCGGTGCGACCTTGCAACAGTACGAACACGACGGCGGCACCTACCGCGGGCGCACCGGGTCGATCAGCGTACCGGCCGACCTGGCTGGCATCGTCGAAGGCGTGTTCGGCCTAGACGACCGGCCCCAGGCTTCGCCACATTTCCAGCGCCTGCACCCCGAGGGCGAAACCGCCTCGCGCGCCGCCGGTGCCGCGAACGCCTCGTTCACACCGCCTCAACTGGCCGCCTTGTACCAGTTCCCGACCGGGCTGGACGGCAGCGGCCAGTGCATCGGCATCATCGAGTTGGGCGGCGGCTTCAAGCCCGCTGACATCAAGACTTACTTCGCCGGTCTGGGCCTGCCCGTGCCGAGCGTCAAGGCGATTCGCGTCGACGGCGGGCGCAACCACCCGACCAACGCCAACAGCGCCGACGGTGAGGTGATGCTCGACATCGAGGTCGCTGCCGCTGTCGCGCCCAAGGCCTTGATCGCAGTCTACTTCGCACCCAATACGAACCAGGGCTTTCTGGACGCCATCACGACTGCCGTGCACGACAGCGTCAACAAGCCGTCGGTCATCTCCATCAGTTGGGGCTCGGCAGAATCGAACTGGAGCGCGCAAGGCATGACGCAGTTCGACCAGGCCTTCCAGGCCGCCGCCGCGATGGGCGTGACCGTGTGCTGCGCGGCCGGCGACAACGGCTCGTCCGACGGCGTGGCCGACGGTCAGGCGCATGTGGACTTCCCGGCGTCGAGCCCGTTCGCGCTCGGCTGCGGCGGCACCCGGCTCACCGCGTCGGGCCCGACCATCAGCACGGAGGTGGTGTGGAATGCCAACCCCACCCGCAGTGCCACCGGCGGCGGCGTCAGCGGCTTCTTTGCGTTGCCGGCATACCAGGCCAACGCGCACGTGCCGCCCGCCACCGGGTCCGGCGGGCGCGGCGTGCCGGATGTGGCCGGTGACGCCGACCCGGCGAGCGGCTACCAGGTGCGTGTGGACGGGCAGAACCTGGTCATCGGCGGCACCAGCGCGGTGGCACCGCTGTGGGCCGGGCTGATCGCGCTGATGAATCAGAAGCTCGGCCACCCGGTGGGCTTTCTGAACCCGCTGCTGTACGGCTCGCTGGCCGGTCGAGGCCTGTTCAACGACATCGTGAGCGGCAACAACGGCAGCTTTTCGGCCGGGCCGGGCTGGGATGCCTGCACCGGCTGGGGCTCGCCCATCGGCAGCAAGCTGCTGCACGCCCTGGGCGGCTGAAAGAAGCCGCCGGCCGACACGTCGGCGGGCCGATTCGACCCACAGTTCATTCGTCACCGGCGCGTCATGAACTGTGTCCAAGCTGCGCCGGTTGACAGGAGCCTGGCATGACCAACCCAATCGAACACATCGTCATCATCGTCAAGGAGAACCACACCTTTGACAACTACTTCGGTA
>JANXZA010000278.1 GCA_025355745.1 Rhizobacter sp.
CAAGCGCGCCTTCGAGCCCTACGTCACCACCAAGAGCAAGGGCACCGGACTGGGGCTGGCGGTGGTCAAGAAGATCGCCGACGAGCATGGCGCGCGGGTGCGCATCTTCAACCGCAGCAGCGCTGCGCCCGGCGAACCCGAACACGAGGCCGGCAGCATCAGCGGGGCGACGGTGTCGCTGTCGTTTTCGCGCTTTGCAGCGGCCCAAGGCGGCACTTCGGCCGCAGCGCCGACACTGTCGGGCAGCGCCGCCGCCCAACTGGCCGACCACAGCAACCCCACGCCGCCGGCAGCGGCCGCAGCATTCAACGGGCATTGAGACACGCGCATGGCAACGATCCTGGTAGTCGACGACGAGTTGGGCATCCGCGGCCTGCTGTCTGAAATCCTCTCCGACGAGGGCCACACGGTCGAGCTGGCCGAAGACGCCGCCGACGCCCGCGCCGCCCGCCAGCGGCTGCGGCCCGACCTGGTGCTGCTCGACATCTGGATGCCCGACGTCGACGGCATCACCTTGCTCAAGGAATGGGCCAGCGCCGGGCAACTGACCATGCCGGTGATCATGATGAGCGGCCACGGCACCATCGACACCGCCGTCGAGGCCATCAAGTTCGGCGCGGCCGCCTTCCTGGAAAAGCCGATCACGCTGCAAAAACTGCTGCGTGCGGTCGAGCAGGCGCTGATCAAACCGCTGCCACGCGGCGACGCCCAGCCGCCCCATGGCGGCCACGCCACCCCGGGCAGCGGCGCGGCGGCCGACGACCCCTTCACCGCCAGCGCCGGCCTGGGCGGCCCCGGCCAACCGCAGGCCAGCGCCGCCGGCCTGGCTGCAGTCGCGGCCAGCGCCGGCCTGCCGTCGGAGCAGCGCTTCGGGCTCGACCGGCCGTTGCGCGAAGCCCGCGACGCCTTCGAGAAGGCCTACTTCGAATTCCACCTGGCCAAGGAGAACGGCTCGATGACCCGCGTCGCCGAAAAGACCGGCCTGGAACGCACCCACCTGTACCGCAAGCTCAAGCAACTCGGCGTGGACCTGTCCCGCCACAAGCGCAGCGGTCTGGCCTGACCCCTTGGCTATAATCGCCGGCTCGGCCTGGTAGCTCAGTCGGTAGAGCAGCGGATTGAAAATCCGCGTGTCGGTGGTTCGATTCCGCCCCAGGCCACCAAACAAGCGTTCGCGGAAATCCGCGAAGGTCAAAGCCCCAGAGAACCAACGCTCTAGGGCTTTTTTCTTGTCCGCGGAAGTGCAAGAACGTGCGCCGGCATCCGGCCCGCGATCTGAAAGGCTTGTTGCCCAAACCGCCGGCCCGGCACTCTCCGGCACTCTCTGGCGATCACCCAGCCCGAGCGCCTGGCCGAGCTGCTGCGGGCTTGCGACACCTGCGTCGGCACACCGGTGGTGCGCACCGCGCTTCGACTGGCGCCGATGCTGTTGCTGCGCCCCAGCGAACTGCGGCACGCCCGCTGGCCGGAAATTGCCCTTGACGCGGCCACCTGGTCGCTGTCCGCCGAACGGATGAAGCGGCAAAGGGCCGGCAAGCTGAACGGCCCGCCGCACCGGGTGCCCCTTGCGAGCCAGAGCCTGCCATGGCCCTGCTGGCGAGGGCCGCTGCACCTAGACGGCCCGCGCACCAAATTAACGCCACCGGTGTAGCAGAGTCATTGACACGTTCCGAAGCTGCGGCTGGGTGCCGAGCTTGTGTAGCTTCGGAAGCCCAAGGCGCAAATGCCTGCGCCGCACACGTGTTCGCTGATCCGGCAGTGCAACTGGCAGTCGCGCGAATTCTTTCAGTAAAAACACTTGATGCGTTTATTGCACTTGTCTTCTAAGATGCCGAAAAGGATGTTTGCGCAGGTCGATGGCCTGCATTGGCCCCTCAAACGGAGCATCGACATGACCACGGCAGAACGCGAGCAACAGATTCTCCCGCCGAAGTTGACGGTCGCGGAGGCCGACATGGCGCGCGCAGCGCAACGCTGCATCATGGCCGCGCTGGACCATTCCAAGGCCGCCACCATCACGCTGGAAAGCGACGACGGTTCCCTGCCGGCGATCCAGTTGCCGCCGCAGGCACTGCGCTTCATCGCGCAGTTGCTCGGCGCCCTGAGTGAGCGCAAACCGGTGGTCCTGATGCCGACGAAGCAGGAGTTGTCCACCGTGGAGGCGGCGAACTACCTGAACGTGTCCCGTCCGTTCGTCATCAAGGAAATCGAATCGAAGCGGCTGGCCTGCCGGATGGTCGGCAGCCATCGCCGCATCGCGTTCGATGATCTCCAGGCTTACGCATCCAAGATGCGGGCCGACCAGAAGGGCGCATTGCAGCGCATGGCCGACAACGCACGCGAGCTCGGCCTGGACTACTGACATGGCGGGGCACGCTCGCTATATGGCGCTGCTCGACGCGTGCGTGCTGTTTCCGGTGGCGGTGTGCGACTCGCTGATGAGTGTTGCCGCCACCGGCCTGTATGCGCCCAAGTGGACACAGCGTATCGAGGACGAATGGACGCGGTCTCTGGAGCAGAAGAGCGGGCGGCCACCGGGCTCGTACAAGGTCAGGCGAGATGCGATGCGCGACGCGGCGCCGGACTGGGAGGTGCCCGAACAAGCAGTCAGCAACGTCACGCCACAGATCGCAAGAATTGCGCAGCGTGTCGTCGCATGCCATCGGCAACCCGCGACCAGACGTTGGCCGGAAAGCTCACCGGCAAGCGACGCTTCACAGCCTGCAGAGCAGCATCGACCTGCTCGACCATGGCCGTCATTTGATCGAAGACACGTGGGCCGCACGAAGCAGCCAGTCGCTGCCAGTGCCTTAGATGGATCTCGTTCAGTCGGTAGTGCGCGTTCTGACCTCGCAGCGCCATGGCGAGCTTGGCACGCTGATATGGCAGCTGGTTCGGACCGCGCCCGATGATCGGCCAGGCCGACAGCACGTCGTACAGCGGCGCCAGATGGAACCGCCCCCCACGCCGATGCTGGATCGAGAAGTTCTTAGCGTGCCCATCTGTGGCAGCCAGGAGCCAGAACGCCAGTTGCGCGAGCGCGAACGTGGCGCGGTCCACATCCGCCTGTTCGCTGTTCGCGAGCACGCCCATACAGTCGCGCACGGATGGGCCGCCATCGCTCTCGTACTTCCGGTTGGGCGCGATGCCGAGCGCCTGGCAGAAGTCCTCCTGCGGCAGACGCGCAATCCATGACCCCTCCGGCGGCCTGAAGCGCGACTTCTGTTCGGCACCTTCGGGCACACCTTGCCACCGACGGTCGAACCGCGTGACGACCAACGCCTTCGACTCGCCAAACGTGGCGATCTCCGACTCGGCCGTGGCGATGCCCAGCTTGTTCATCAGCTGACCGCACAGCCACTCGTTCTCGACCGAGTCGGTCATGTCGGCGCGCATGTTGCCGACCAAGCCGAGGGGCAGCTTCAGAATGTGCGTGGTCGGTGTGGCGGCCATGGGCCGGTACCACTTCCTGCCCATACGCAGCAATGCGGTCTTCTCCTGCGCGCCGGCGATGGAGATGCGCAGGTCATCTTCATCACGCTGGCCGAGTGGCTGCTCCGACGTGACCGATGCCAGGACCCTGTCGACATCCGCATCCGCCAATCGCTCGGCATCGACACGATCCCAGCCGTTCGGATCGACGCCCGGCGGCATGAGCTGAACCGCACCGACGCAGTCTCGTCCGATGGCAGTCAGCAGGTCGAACGCATCATCGGAACGCGCATGAAATCGCCGGCGAAGACGCCGCCGAATCTCGGCACTGTCGGGCAGGAGATTGTTGAAGTAGTTGGCGACCGCATCGCCGCGATGCTCGAGCCCCACCGTGAAGGGCAGCGACAGCGACAGAGCGCGCCCTTCCTCCGAAAGCACCCAGGCCTCGTGATAGCGCAGCGCCGGCGTGCCGGTGCGCAGCGTGGCCCACACGGCCACGGGCTGCCCGTTCATCCAGACGTGAAGCTCTGCCATGCGGACGGGTGAAGTCAGCTACCAGGGCTCGCCCAACGGGCGCCGCCTTGTCAGCGCCGGCCGGGTTGACGTCGCACCGGATGCATCCTCAGACGCATCGGCAACGCCGCCAAGTCCATTCCGGCGCAACACCATCTGCACGCCCAGCGCCCCCAGCAAGGTCAGGAACTGCTCGACGCTGACAGCGGACGGATCGCGTTCGATGCGCGCGATGCGCGTCTGCCCCACGCCCAGCACGGCACCGAGCTGCATTTGGTTCAGCCCGCGCGACTTGCGCAATGAACGCAGATGGGCAGAGAGTTGGCCGGGAGACTGAATGGGGTAGTCCATACAGGCGCAGCATATGCCTTATTTGGCATCATTGCAATAAATGTCTCTACGAACATAAAAACAAGTTATGACTTTTAAGTAATATATTTGCACAGTAATGTCCGGTTCAGTAGTGTCCGGTTAAAAGTCGAACAAGATCAACTGGTTACCGAGATTGGACGGTTCTGGGCGCGAGCGATCTGGCTGCAAGGCGCATGAAACCTCGGTTTTCTCGAAGACCGAGACCGACAGGATCTGTAGACAGGTGTACGGCGAAGCATCGAGATGAAGTTCCTTTTTGACGATGGCGATCAGCACGTAGGTGGCAATGGCGCACCAGACCTGCGTCTTCACGGCGTTCTCGCTGGTGCCCAGGAAGCGCTTGATGCGCAGGTGCTGCTTGATCCACTTGAAGAACAGCTCCACCAACAGCTCCACCAACAGCTCCACCTGCCAGCGGCTCTTGTACAGCGCGGCGATCGTCAACGCGGGCAAGCTCGTGTTGTTGGTCAAGAACACCGGCGTCTTGCCCGACTCGGGGTCCTTGAAGCGGATGCGCCGCAGATGCTCCGGATAGTTCTTGGCCGACAGCGGGTTGTTGAACATGATTCGCTGATCGCAGATCACGCCAGTAGCGCGATCGGTGGGTGCCGAATACACGCGCCTGGCATCCATGTTCGACTTGGCGCGCGTGACGAAGAAGGCGCCAGCCTGATGCATGGCATACAAGCGTGCGAAGTCCACGTAGCCACGATCCATTACGTAGAAGGCACCGGCCTCCACGGGCAAGATGTCCAGGACGTTCACGTCGTGCAACTTGCCGTCGCTGATGTGGATAAAGGCGGGGATCGCGCCGCGCAGATCCAGCAGCGCGTGCAGCTTGATGGCCGCCTTGGTGGAGCGAAACGGCGCCCACTCGAACAGGCTCAGACACAGATCGATCGTGGTGGAGTCCAGCGCATAGACGCTGGCATCGATGCCCAGCACCGACGGGTCTTGGGCATACAACATCCTTGCGCGAGCGATCAGCCGCTGAGCCAGCGCGTGGTAGATGCGCCAGTCGCGTTGGTTCAACGCGTCGGACAAGGTCGAGCGCGCCGGCGACACCTTCAGCCCCATGTGAAAGAGCTTGCCCTGATTGGCTGCCAAACAGGCCCCGATATCGCGAAGCGACTCTCGCCAGGTGATCTGCGCGAACGCCATCACACGGAACAAGTCGGCGCAGCCCAACGTGCGCACTCCCGCGTCGCCTCTGTGCCGCTCGACGATTCGACCGAAGGTCTTCCATGGCACGAACTCCATCACCTGTGCGAACAGCGTCTTGCCTACGTTCATGAATCACCCCGGGTCGTTCAAACCCGCGAGCATCGCAAACCGGCAAACCGGCAAATCGAAATCCAAATCGTGGACACCCATGAAACCCTTGCAACCCACGTCAGTATTGGCTTTGCGGCTCGCTGACTCCCAATGAGCCGGACACTACTGATATTTGCACTCTTCCGCATGCTCGACCAACCCGACCGACAAAGGGTTTGGAATGTCCGCCGTCGACCTGCATTGCCGGGTCCAGTCCAAGGCGGGCAACGCCCGGCGCAGCGAACCCTTAACGGTAATCGGCAAGCCCAACACGCTCACGCGAGCGGGGCCGGCGACGACTTCAGGCGGCAGCCCCGGAGCCCGCCCGGCGGCCAGGATCTTTGGGTCGCGGTGGCGAATGCGCATTTGGCTTGGCGGGCCGGTGCCGCCGAGGTTGAAAGGCAGTTGCAGCCCGCATGCAACCAATCCAGCGTCTTGTTTCAGGACAGATCGGGATCGGGTAATTCCCTGGAAATGCCGGCGGCCTGCGGGCTACATTCGAACGATTAGTGCGCTAACTCTCGGCCCGCAAGGTGGTTGTGGCGGGCCGACCTGCACGCAGTGCTCTGGAGCGAAACGATGGTGAATTTGAAGTCATGGGTACTCATTGAGCAGATGCGCAAGTCTTCGCTGACGGCTTTGCTGGCGCTGTCGGCCGGGGTTGCCGGCCAGGCCACCGCGGCAGATTCGCTGCCCGTTGCTGCTGCCGCCCCCATCGCTGCCAACGAAGCGGCCGCGCAACCTCTCTTCGCTGCCAGCTTCAAGGATTTCGACCGTCAGCAGCAGTCCTTGGCGCAGTACAAAGGCAAGCCGATGGTCGTGTACTTCTGGGCCACGTGGTGCAAGTCGTGCAAGCAGGAAGTGCCTGAATTGATTGCGCTGCACAAGAAGTTCGGCACAAAGATGCATGTGATCGGCATCGCCATCGACAACACCGACAAGGTGCGCCAGTTTGCCCAGGACCATCAGATCAACTACAAGCTGCTGCTCGGCAGCAATGACGCGATTGCGTTGTCGAAGCAGTTGGGCAACAGCGTCGGGGGCCTGCCGTTCGCGGTGGTGGTCGACGCGAAGGGCCGCATCGTCAAGACCCTGCTCGGCGAGACGCCGCCCGGCAAGTTCGAAGAACTGGTTCGGCCGCTGATCGGGTGATCAGCGGCCAGCGCAGTGTGTCAGAGCCTGATCAACAACCACAAGGAGACAAGCACCATGAAACCTGCCAACCGTCCAGTCACCGCGAGGCGCAGCGTGCTGCGCCTGCGGGCACTGGCGATGGCGATCACGCTGGGAGCCTGTGCGGGCGCAGCCACTGCTGCGACGCCGGTCATCAACATCGTCGATCCCTCGCCAGTGAACTGGCTGTCCATCACCTGGAACACCATGGAAGAGCTGGTGCGGGTCGACAAGGATGGCCGCACTGTGCCCACACTGGCCGAAAGCTACCGCTGGGTCAACGACACCACGATGGAGTTCAAGCTGCGCAAGGGCGTGAGCTTTCAGGATGGCGAGCCGTTCAACGCCAAGGTGTTCCGGCGCAGCTTCGACGAAGTGCAGAAGTCGGTGAACCCGCACCCGCCGGGCGCGTTCCTGAACTTCCCAAAAGACACCAAGCTCGACATCGTCGATGACTACACGGTGCGCTTCGTGTTCCCGAGCACCGACAGCGCGGCGGTCATGAAGTTCCGCGGCATGCACGTGGCCAGCACCAAGTTCTGGAACACGAACGGCTTCAAGAACAAGAAGACCGGCAACGCCGAAGGTAATTGGTGAGTGATCGACGAACCGGGTCCGTGGGGGACTGGTCCGTTTGTCTTGAAGGAAGGCGCTTCGATACTCGACAAGCGTTCACCGACGCTGACGCTGGAGCCGAATGCGAACTACTGGAACAAGGCGCGCATTCCGAAGGCCACTTTCGTCTTCGACAACGTCATCTCGAAGGCTGAAGCACTCGAAGAAGTGGCGAAGGGCGGCAAGGTCGACATCGTGACCGAACTGTCGCCGGCCGAAGCCATGGCGCTGAAGAAGAGCAGCAAGGCCAAGGTGGTCGAGAGCAAGTCGAAGACCGTGCTCGCCGGCGTGTTGAACCGCAACGTCGCGAACTCGAAATGGAGTGACCTGAAACTGCGCCAGGCCCTGAACATGGCGGTCGATCGGGCCGCCGTGGTGAAGGACGGGGCGATGGGCTACGGCACGGTCATGGCGTCGATGATCATGCCCGGCCAGTTCGGCTACGAAGCCGGGTTGAAGCCCTATGCCTACGACCCGGCAGCGGCCGGCAAGGCGCTGGCGGCGGGTGGCGTGAAGAGCGTGACGGTGGTGGCGGGCGAGAGCTACAAGAGCGTGGTGGAGGCGATGACCAGAAGCCTAGCGAAAGCCGGGGTCAAGGTCGTTGCCGACTACTCGGGCGCTCCGAAGGGCGACAACTGGGACGTGTGGCTGGTCGAGCATTTTGACTGGTCGCCCGAGTACCCGTATGGCGTTGTCTTCCGGGAGTTCTTCGGCAAGGATGGCGGGTTCCGCAAGATGCCGGAAGACGCCACGTTCGACGCCATGGGCAAGAAGCTTTTGGCCGAGACCGACAAGCCCAAGCTGGAGAAGCTGACCGCGCAGATGAATCGTTATGTCCACGACCAGGCCAACGTCGTGTTCCTGTACGCGCCCTCGAAGCTGTACGCGGTGAGCAACCGTGTCAACTTCGTGCCGTACAAGACATGGATGCTGGAGTTGGCCGAGACGACGCTGAAGTAGCCGGCGTCAAAAGGCAAGGGCGCGGCCGCCGGTAGTTGCCGGCGGCCGCGCTCTCGCGACAGAACAGCGAGGGGCCCGTGGCGACGCGTGCCCCTCGTTCGCATCACTTCTTGAGCGGGGCTCACCCGCCTCGGCAACTAACAGCTTCCAAGCATGATCGTCGGCACCGCAGGTCACATCGACCATGGCAAGACTTCGCTGGTCAAGGCATTGACCGGCGTCGATGCCGATCGCCTGAAGGAAGAGAAGGCGCGCGGCATCACGATTGACCTCGGCTACGCCTACGAGCCCTTGCCGGGCGGCGGCGCACTCGGTTTCATCGACGTGCCGGGCCACGAAAGATTCATTCACAACATGCTCGCCGGCGCGACCGGCATCGACCATGTGCTGCTCGTCGTTGCGGCTGATGACGGCCCGATGCCGCAGACCGTCGAGCACCTCGCGATCCTTGAGCTGCTCGGGCTCACGCGTGGCGTCGTCGCACTCACCAAGATCGACCGGGTTGACGCGGCGCGGCGCGCGGCCGCCCTCGCCGAGGTGCGCGCCCTGCTGGCGGGCCGGGCCCAGGCCGGGTTCGAGATCATCCCGGTGTCGAGCGTCAGCGGGGAAGGGCTGGATGCCTTGCGCGCCCACCTTCATGCTGCTGCGAGTGCCTGCGTGCACCGCGCCGCAGGGGGCGCCTTCCGGCTCGCGATCGACCGGGCCTTCACGCTCGATGGCATCGGCACCGTCGTCACCGGCACGGTGTTCGACGGCACGGTGGCGGTCGGCGACCGGCTGACGATTTCGCCGCTCGGATTGGACGTTAGGGTGCGCGGCCTGCATGCCCAGAACCGCCAGGCCGAGAGCGGCGCTCCGGGTCAGCGCTGCGCGTTGAACATCGTCGCGCCGCAGCTCGACCGGCGCGTCATCGCGCGCGGCGAATGGCTGCTGGCCACGGCGCTGCACGCACCGACGCAGCGCCTCGACGCGCGCCTGACGCTGCTGGCTTCGGAGGCGCGCCCACTGCGCCACTGGACGCCCGTGCATGTGCACCTCGGCGCCGCGCATGTCAACGGTCGCATCGCGCTGTTGCAAGACGCGGCCGTGCTGCCGGGCGAGACCGCGCTGGTGCAACTGGTGCTCGACCAGCCGGTGGGCGCGCTGCACGGCGACCGCTTCATCGTGCGGGATCAGTCGGCCCGGCGCACGCTCGGCGGCGGGCGCGTGCTGGATGCGTCGCCGCCCGAGCGCGGCCGGCGCAAGCCGCAGCGGGCCGCGTGGCTCGCCGCGCTCGAGGCCGAGACGCCGCAGGCGGCCCTTGCGCAATTGCTCGATGCCTCGCCGGTCGGCATCGACCTGACCTGGTTCGCGCGCCTGTTCAGGCTCGACGAAGCCGCGCTCGCGCCCTGGCTGCTTGCGACCGGCGCGAAGGTTTTGCAAAAGCTGATCGGTGTGTCTGGTGCGGCTGGTGCCCCGCGTGCGTTCAGTGCAGCGCATTGGGAGCAGCTCGCCGCACTCGCCATCGAGACGCTCGGCCGCTATCACGAGCGCCGGCCGGACAGCGTCGGTGCCAACCTTCAGGAGCTGCGTGGCCTGATGCCGCAGCGCCCCGAAGCTGCGGTGATCGCGAGCCTGCTCGACACCGCGATTGCGCAGCAGCGGGTGCTGCGCGTCGGCGCGCGCTATCAGCTCGTCAGTCACTGCGTGACCTTGAGCCCGGCCGAGCGGCAGTTGTGGGAACGCGCCCGGCCAACGCTCGTTGCCGCGCGCCTGACGCCGCCGCAGGTGCCCGAGCTGGCGCGCGACCTCGGCGTGAACGAGGAAGGTCTGCGAACCCTGTTCTGCCGCCTCGCGCGGATGGGCCAGTTGCACCGCGTGCGGCGCGAGGTGTTCTTCCTGCCGCATCTGGTGGCGTTGCTCGCCGCGCAGACCGAGGCGCTGGCCCACGCCACACCGCGCGGTGTCGTCACCGTCGGGCCGTTTCGCGACCGCACCGGCCTGCAGCGCAACCTGGGCATCCCGATGCTCGAATTCTTCGACCGCGCCGGCTTCACGACGCGAATGAAAGACGGGCGCCGTGTGCGCCAGAACAGCAGTACGGTGTTCGGCGATGCGCCGGTGGCGCACGCATGAGCGATCATCAAGCCATGGAAGAGAAGCGCTCCCCGGTGGGACGGCCGGTCTTCAAAACCGGAAGGGGTCGTTCTGCGGTCCCTGGTGGGTTCGACTCCCACTCTTTTCCGCCATCCTCGGCGCGAGCCTGACCGATGGCATTGGTTCAATCGACCGCTAAAATTGGTGCCGAGCCCGCAGCGTCCAACACGCGCGACTGGCGAGCCGCGCTGCCATCGATCGATCGGCTGCTCGGCCACGCCAGCGCGCCTGCACTGCTGCACGAGCATGGGCACAGCACGGTGGTGGCCGCGCTGCGCGGCGTGCTCGCTGAAGCGCGCGAAAGCGTCGCTGCGTTCGCTGATGCGCACGAAAGCGTTGCTGCGTTCGCTGGTGCGCACGGGAACGTCGGCGCGCATGCACCTCTGGACGACGACGCACTCATCGCGATCTGCGCCGAGCGCCTGGCCCTCGCTGCGCGCCCGCGCTTGCGCCCGGTGTTCAACCTCACCGGCACCGTGCTGCACACAAACCTCGGCCGCGCGCTGCTGCCCGAGGAGGCGATCGCGGCGGTGACGATGGCCATGCGCATGCCGGCCAACCTGGAGTTCGACCTCGACACCGCCGGCCGTGGCGACCGCGACGACCTGGTCGAAGACCTGGTGCGCGAACTCACCGGCGCCGAAGCCTGCACGGTGGTCAACAACAACGCGGCGGCGGTGTTTCTGGCGCTCAACACACTTGCGCAGCGCCGCGAGGTGATCGTCTCGCGCGGCGAACTGATCGAGATCGGCGGCGCGTTCCGTGTGCCCGACATCATGAGCCGCGCCGGCGCCAGGCTGCACGAGGTCGGTACCACGAACCGCACCCACCTGAAGGATTTCGAGGAAGCCATCAACCCGCGCACCGCGATGCTGATGAAGGTCCACTGGAGCAACTTCGAGATCACCGGCTTCACCAAGACCGTGCCCGAGCGCGAGCTGGCCGCGCTGGCCCACCGCCACGGCCTGCCTCTGGTCAACGACCTGGGCAGCGGCACGCTCGTCGATTTGTCGCGCTACGGATTGCCGAAGGAGCCGACCGTGCAGGCCGCGCTCGCCGATGGCGCCGACCTGGTGCTGTTCAGCGGCGACAAGCTGCTCGGCGGCCCGCAGGCTGGCCTGATCGCCGGGCGCGCCGACCTTGTCAAGCGCATCAAGCGCAACCCGCTGAAACGCGCGCTGCGCGTCGGCAAGCTCACGCTGGCCGCGCTCGAAGCCGTGCTGCGTCTGTACCGCCACCCCGAGCGGCTGCGAGAGCGGCTCACCACACTGCGATTGCTGACCCGGCCGCAGGCCGAGATCGCCGCGCTGGCCGAGCGCTTGTTGGCGCCGGTGGCGGCCAGCGTCGGCCCGGCGTATGCGGTGCGCATGCTCGTCCTGCACAGCCAGATCGGCAGCGGCGCGCGCCCCGTCGATCTGTTGCCGAGCGCCGGCCTGGCGATGGCGCCCACCACCACCGGGCGCGGCAGTGGCGCCGCGCTGAAGCGCCTCGAAGCGGCGTGGCGCGGCCTGCCCGTGCCGGTCATCGGCCATGTCCGCGACGCGGCGTTTTGCCTTGACCTGCGCTGCCTGGAAGACGAGAGTATGTTCACTCGACAATTGCCCCATCTTGTGTCGGCGCTGCCGGCTCGGCCCCGCAACCCCTGATTGCCATGACCACTTTGTTTCGACTCCTCGCCCCGATCCTTGTGACGCTGCTCGGCCTGGTCACCGTGCCGGCCAGAGCCGCCGAAGACTTCCTGCCGCCCGAACAGGCGTTTCAATTTGAAGCGCGCGCGCTCGATGCACGCAATGTCGAAATCGCCTTCACGGTGGCCAGCGGCTACTACTTGTACCGCGAGCAGTTCGCTTTTACCGCCGAAGACGCGAGCGTGCGTCTGGGCCCGGCGCAGATCCCGCCCGGCAAGGTCAAGTTCGACGAAACCTTCGCAAAGAACGTCGAGACCCATCGCGGCCGGGTCGTGATCCGCGTGCCGGTCGAGGCCGCGCCGGCCGCATTCACGTTGACGGTGACGAGCCAGGGCTGCGCCGACGCCGGCCTGTGCTACCCGCCGATGCAAAGCACGTCGCGCGTCCAATTGACCGGCTTCGGCGGCGATGGCCGCGTCAGCGTCCAGCCGGCCGAGGGCGGTGTGCCGGCGGGCACGGCGGCGGGGGCCGTCGGCAGCGCTGCGGCGGGTGCGGGCAACTCATCGGCCGCCGCCAACGGCACGGCGGCGACCGCGACGATCGGCGGCGCTGGCAGCAGCGGCGATGGTGGCATTGACGGCGCGCTGCGCAGCGGCCACTGGTGGCTCGTGCTCGGCGTGTTCTTCGGCGCCGGCCTGCTGCTGTCGTTCACGCCCTGCGTGTTGCCGATGCTGCCGATCCTGTCGTCGATCATCGTCGGCCAGACCGGCGGCAGCACCTCGCGCTCGCGCGGTTTCGGCCTGGCGCTGGCTTATTCACTCGGCATGGCGCTGGTCTATACCGCCCTCGGCGTGGCGGCAGGGCTGGCCGGCGAAGGGCTGGCGGCGGCGCTGCAAAACCCGTGGGTGCTGGGTGGTTTTGCGCTGATGCTGGCGGCGCTGTCGATGTCGATGTTCGGCTTCTACGAGCTGCAACTGCCGGCCTCGTTGCGAGACCGGCTCGACGCCGGCGCGAGCCGCTTCAAGGGCGGCCAGTGGGCCGGCGTGTTCGCGATGGGCGGGCTCTCGGCGCTGATCGTCAGCCCCTGCGTGGCCGCGCCGCTGGCCGGCGCACTGCTCTACATCAGCCAGACCCGCGACGTGCTGCTCGGCGGCAGCGCATTGTTCGCGCTGGCCGCCGGCATGAGCGTGCCGCTGCTGCTGGTCGGTGCCTCGGCCGGTGCGCTGCTGCCGCGCGCCGGCGCGTGGATGGAGTCGGTGAAGCGCTTCTTCGGCCTGTTGCTGCTCGGTGTGGCGTGGTGGATCCTGAGCCCGGTGCTGCCGGGGTCCGTCGGCGTGGCCGGCTGGGGCGTGCTGCTGCTGGTGGCCGCCAGCCTGTTCGGTGCCTTCGACCGGCTCGGCGAATCTGCGGGCGCCGCCAACCGGCTCGGCAAGGCCTTCGGCGTGGCGCTGGCACTGCTCGGCTCGGCGCAGATCGTCGGCGCGATGGGCGGCGCCACCGACCCGCTGCAGCCGCTGCAGCGCTTCGCGCAGAAGGCCGTGCCGCAAACGGCAGGCACTGCCGGCACGGCCGGCGGCAAGGACGGCACGGCGCGAGCTGCCACCGAAGGCGCGCCGCGCTTCCAGCGTGTCAAGGACCTGGCCGAACTCGACGCCGTCTTGCGAAGCGCCGGCCGGCCGGTGATGCTCGACTTCTATGCCGACTGGTGCGTGAGCTGCAAGGAGATGGAGCACCTGACCTTCAGCGACCCGCGGGTGCGCGCCCGGCTCGACACGATGCTGCTGCTGCAGGCCGACGTGACACAGAACTCGCCCGCCGACCGCGCACTCTTGAAACGCTTCAACCTGTTCGGCCCGCCGGGCATTCTGTTCTTCGATGCGCAGGGCCGCGAACTGGCGGCGCAGCGCGTCATCGGCTATCAGGATGCGGCGCGCTTTCTTGGCAGTCTGGCCGGCATCGGCGCATAGGACGGCGGCGCGCAGTACCAGCCCAGCGCGCGCCCCGACCGCGTGCGATCAGGGCAGCATCCCGAGCAGCGAGCAGCGAGCAGCGAGCAGCGAGCAGCGAGCAGCGAGCGGCTCAGCGCGGGCCGTCAATCGGAGGGTGATTGATCTTGCTCACCAGGCGGTGCAACTGCGCACGCAGTGCGACGAACTCGTCCGGGCGCAGATGCGTCTGGCACGCCACGCCTTCCTGAATCCGCGCGGCCTGGGCGCGCATTGCACGGCCTGCGCTGGTGAGCTGGATGCACAGGTTGCGCTGGTCCGCCGGCTCGCGCTCGCTGTGCACCAGCCCGGCCGCAGCGAGCCGCTTGACGAGCGGCGTGATGGTGCTGGAGTCGAGGTCGAGCCGCTGCGCGAGGCTCTTCACGGTCTGCTGACCATATTCCCAAAGTACCAGCATCGCCAGGTACTGCGGGTAGGTCAGCCCGAGCCTCGCGAGCGGCGCGCGGTAGGCGCGCGTGATCACATTCGTGGCCGCGTAGAGCGCAAAACAGAGTTGGTCGTCGAGGCGCAGCGAGGCGCTCGATTCAACAGTTTCGGCAGTGTCGGCTGTCATGGCAGTCATGGCGTCGCGCGCGCTGGTCATCGGCGGATTGTCTCAGTTGCGCGCAGTGCGCGGCGCCAAGCGTAGCTTGCCTTGCCTGCCCTCAGCGCAGTGCCGATGCCGCCATGTCCTGCGCAGTGTGCGGGCCGAACCTGCCGAGGTGCGAGGCCACCGCCCGCCCCTGCCGATCGATGGCGACGACGAACGGCATGGCCGCGCGCAGGTTGCCCATCTTCTGCGACAGATCGATCGCCGCCTGACCGCCCGCGAAGACAGGAAAGCCGATACCGTTGGCGCGCGCAAAGCGCTCGATCCGGTCGGCCTGGTCGACGCCGAAGCCCAGCACCACCAGGCCGTCGTTGCCGTGCCGGTCTTGCATTGTCTGCAGCGCGGTCACCTCAGCCGCGCACTCGACACACCAGCTCGGCCAGAAATAGCCGATCAGCGGCTTGCCGCGCAAGGCCGACAGCGGCACGCCAGCCACGCCCACGGCTTTGAACGACGCCTTGAACAGCGCGTCTCCCTTGGCTTGCAGATAGCCTGGCGGCGGCCCGGCCGGCGCATCGACGGCGGGCGCTGAGAACACAAACCAGGTGGCCGCTGCGGCGGCCAGTGCCAGTGCCCAGGTCAACGCCATCAACAGCCAGCGCGCGATCATTGGGTCGTCTCATCAGCGCCGGGCTTGTCGGCAGCGCCGTCTGCCGTCGTATTCGCGCGCTCCTGCCAGGCGCGGTAGTCGAACGACCAGCTGTTCCTGATGAACGACAAGGTCGCCACGATCTCGGCCCTCGACAGCACGGCGCCGAACGCTGGCATATTGCCCTGATAGTCGGGCGGCCGGTCGACCCCGGCGACGATGCCGTGCTGCACGACGTGGATCAGGTAGCGATCGTCGTGGTGCCAGGTGTGGCCCGACTCGTCGTGCGGCGGTGCCGGCAGGCGGCCGTCGGGGCCCGGCCGGCGCCAGTCGGCCTGGCCTTCGAGCTTCGCGCCGTGGCAGGCGGCGCAGTGGCCGGCGTACACCACCTGCCCCCAGGCCACCAGCTTCGGGCTGTCGGCATCGATGCGCTCGGCAGCGGGTGGGCGCAGATAGGCGTAGGCCGCCAACCCCATCAAGTACGCACTCAGCGCCACGCAAAGACCGATCAGACGGGACGAAACCAAGGCGACTCCGAATTGATGCACGACGCCGCACAGCGTACACCGTCACGCATTGAACGCGACTCCGTTGGATGGCGGCGATGCCACCATCACGGGCCACCCGGCACCGTTCAGTTGCGCGGCTTGGAGCGCCGCGCCGCGAGCAGCCCGATGCCGGCAAGCAGCAGCGCCACGCTGGCCGGTTCCGGCACCGCCGGCGCCACGTTCACGCGCAGCAGGTACGGGTTGTCGGTGCCGAAATCGGCCCAGCCCACCCCGCCATCGGACGAGTAGCTGTAGTCGCCCAGGGTGCCCGGACCGGCCTGGTTGTTGCCTTCGGCGTAGGTCCAGCCCAACGAGCCGGGGCCGCTGACGCCGAGAACGATCCAGTACTTCGTGCCGGCCGCAAGATTGATCTGCGGCACCGAGGACAGCAACTCGATCTGCGTCAGCCCTGCACTCAGCAAGGGCAGGCCGAATGCCGCCAGCGCCGCCGCCGGGCCACCGGCGCTGTCGGCGCGCAACTCGGCCGTGAGGGCAGGGTCGCCGACGCGCAGGCCGAGCCAGAGTTCGATGCTTTGCAGGGTGACCGGACCGCCGGCGGTGATAAACGACTGCGCCACCCAAAGGCGACTCTCGACGAGCGTCGAGTCGCGCTGCGGCTCCAGCAGGTTGTCGACCAGCACATCGGCGTGGGCGCCGGACATCGGCAGCAGGACGGCCACCAACGCGGCGGCGGCAAGAGCGTGCAATTTCATCGAGAACTCCTCTGGGCCCGGGGTGGTTCGGTTGAAGGTGGGTCGCGGCCCTGACCACCTCTCTTGATGAAACGCGTCGCGCGCCGCGAACCGGACATCGCTGCTCGCCGAGCCCCTACCTTGAGGCGGGCTGCGGGCTGCGGGCTGCGGGCTGCGGGCTGCGGCGGCGCACGGCACCTGCTGCGGGAATGTCCGCTGCTCAAGCGCCTGGCCGCCTGTCATCATTTGCGCTGACATTCCATTGACATGCCAGCAACCTCTACCCACCGGTACCCGATGAAAAATATGACTTCTCTCAGCCTTCGCCCGCTTTGCATCAGCGCCTTTACTGCCGGCTTGGCGGCCTTTGCGGCACTGGCCGCATCAGCGCAACCCTTGCCCAGCGCCAGCCCGGAGTCGGTCGGAATGTCGACCGAGCGGCTCGGCAAGCTCACCGCAATGCTGCAGAAGGATGTCGCCGACAAGAAGCTGCCCGGCGCCGTGGTGATGGTGGCGCGCAAGGGCAAGCTGGTCTATTCGCAGGCCTTCGGCAGCCAGAACGATGCGGCAGGCGCGGCGATGAAGGCCGACTCGATGTTCCGCATCTACTCGATGACCAAGCCACTGGTCTCGACTGCGCTGATGATGCTGGTCGAAGACGGCAAGGTGCAGCTCACCGACCCGGTCTCGAAGTTCCTGCCGTCGTTCAAGAACCCGATGGTCAGCGTCGGCACGCTCGACCCGGTGTTCAACAACATCGGCTTCAAGCTCGTGCCCGCGAACCGCGAGCCGACGATTCAGGACTTGCTGCGCCACACCTCCGGCATCGCCTACGGCGAGCTCACGCGCAACCCGCTGGTGCGCGAGGCGTATATCAAGGCCGGTGTCTACAAGCCCGCGCTCGACTACGACGCCCGCGACCTGCCGGGTGCCGAGATGGCCGATGCACTTGGCAAGGCGCCGCTGGCGCAGCAGCCCGGCACTTACTGGGAATACAGCCTGTCGGTGGATGTGCAGGGCCGCGTCATCGAGGCGGTGTCGGGCAAGCGCCTCGGCGACTTCCTGCAAGAGCGCCTCTTCACGCCGTTGAAGATGGTCGACAGCGGCTTCTCGGTGCCGGCCAGCAAATCCGCCCGCCTGGCCGAGCCCTTTGCGAAAGACCCAGCCACCGGCGCCGACAACAAGCTGGTCGACATGAGCAAGCCGCCGGGCAACGATTCCGGCGGCGCGGGTGGCGTCAGCACTGCCGCTGACTATCTTCGTTATTGCCAGGCGATGCTGAACGGCGGGCAGCTCGATGGGGCGCGCATCCTGTCGCGCTCCACAGTCGGCCTGATGACGGCCGACCACCTCGGCACGGCGATCAACACCACCGTCAACCCCGGCATGCTGCTGCTCGGCGCGCAGGGCTACACCTTCGGCCTCGGCTTTCTGGTGCGCCAGGGCGACGGCATCGCCGGCGTGCACGGCACGGCCGGTGAATTCATGTGGGCGGGCTACGCGGGCACCTTCTTCTGGGCCGAGCCGAAGGAGCAGATCTGCGTCGTCTACATGACCCAGGCGCCGAGCGCGACGCGGGCCTACTACCGGCGTGCGATGAAAGACCTGGTGTCGCAGGCGCTGGTCGATTGAGTTCAAGTGCGCTGGCTCTGCGCCGTTCGCACTCATCGAAGTGCCGGTTCCGCAAATCCGAATGGCGCGCGGCGCACCCATGGATACACTGGCTTGCAGACAACAAAGCCAACTCCCTCACCGCAGAGGCGCAGAGAACGCAGAGGAATCGCAGAGAAAGTCAGGAAGAAATTGTTTGATTTCTCCGCGTGACGCTGCGTGACGCTGCGCGACTCTGAATCTTCCGCGCCTCTGCGGTGGTGAGTTGAATGTCTTGCATGGGCGCCCATGAACACATTCCAACAACAGAGCCAGGAGACAAGCGCATGAAGATCACCACGTTCTCGAAGGCCATCGGCGCCGGCCTGTTGAGCGCCGGCCTGGCCGGCCCGAGCATGGCCCAGGACAAACCCGCCGAGCTGAAGATCGGCATCACCACCTTCCTGACCGGCGCGGCCTCGGTGTTCGGCGTGCCGGGCAAGGCGGCGGCCGAGATCCTGATCGACGACATCAATGCGCAGGGCGGCATCGGCGGCGTGAAGGTGTCGGCCACCTACATCGACGAAGGCATCGGCGGCGACAAGCTGCTCAGCGAATACCGCCGCCTGGTGCAGGAGCAGGGCGTTCGCACGATGCTGTCGGCGATCTCGAGCGGCAACTGCAACATCGTCGCGCCGGTGGCTGAAGACCTGAAGGTGCTGAACGTGATGTGGGACTGCGGCACCGAGAAGGTGCTGGAGGCCAAGCGCTACAAGTACGTGGTGCGCACGCAGGGCAATGCGACGACCGAAATGGTCGCGACTGTGCTGTACCTGATGAAGACCAAGCCCGACTTCTCGACCATCGCGGTGGTGAATCAAGACTACGCCTGGGGCCGCGATTCGTGGGAGATTTTCCTGAATACGTTGAAGGCCTTCAAACCCGATGTGAAGGTCGTGGCCGAGCTGTTCCCGAAGCTCGGCGCCTCTGACTTCTCGACCGAGATCAGCCGCCTGCAGGCCTTGAAGCCCGACGTGATTCTCAGCACCTCGTGGGGCGGCGACCTCGACACCTTCGTGCGCCAGGGCGCACAGCGCGGCCTGTTCACGCAGGGCGCGACGCTGGTGCTGCCGCTGGCCGAGAGCTCGCTCGAACGGCTCGGCGCCACCTTGCCGGAAGGCGTGATCGTCGGCGGCCGCGGTGAGCACTACTTCCTGCACCCCGAAACCCGCGACGACCCGAAGCACAAAGACTTCATCGCCAAGTACCGCGCCAAGACCGGCACCTACCCGATCTACCCGACCTACCACATGGCGCAGGCGCTGATCGGTCTGAAGACCGGCTACGAGAACGCCATCAAGGCGAACGCCGGCAAGTGGCCTTCCACCGAACAGGTGGCCGAGGCGATGCGCAAAATGGAGTTCAAGGCCTATGGCCGCGTGGTCAAGATGCGTGACGACGGGCAGGGTCTGGAAGACCAGCTGCTGGGCCTGACCAAACGCGTGCCGCAGTACCCGTTCGCGGTGATGGACAAGATGATGCTGGTGCCGGCCGACATGGTGACCACGCCGGTCGGGCAGAACTCGCCGGAGTGGGTCAAGACGATCAAGCCGTCGATCCTGCAGAGCGACCGGTTGAAGACTTACGACTTCAAGTAAGCCGGTGTTGATCGACTTGCGGGTGCGGCGCGGCTGCTGCGCGGGTTCAACGCGATGAACGCCAGCCTGTTCGCCCTGGCGTTGATGGACGGCGTGTCGTATGCCGCGCTGATCTTTCTCGTCGCCCTCGGCCTGACCCTGATCTTCGGCGTGATGAATGTGCTCAACGTCGCCCACGGCAGCCTGTATGCCTGGGGTGGGTACGCGGCCGCGACGATGGGCCTGGCGATCGTCAAGTTCGGCCTGCCGGCGTGGCTGGCGCTGCCGTCGCTGTTCGTCGTGGCCCTGGTCGTCGGCGCGGTGCTGGGCAGCATTCTGGAGATCGGCCTGCTGCGCCGCATCCTCGACAAAGACCCGATCCTGCAGCTCCTCGTCACCTTCGCCGCCTTCATGGTGCTGGAGGATTTGCAGCGCATGGTCTGGGGCGGCCAGCCGTACTTCGTGTCGGACGTGGTGACGCAGCTCGGCACCATCAACGTGGCCGGCGTCACCTACACGCGCTACCAGTTGCTGGTGCTGCCGGCAGTGGCGCTGGTGTGCTTCTTCGGGCTGCGCGCCTTCCTCGGCCGCACCGCGCTCGGGCGCCAGATCACGGCCGTCACGCACCACCGCGAAGTGGCCACCGCGATGGGCGTAAACGCCGGGCGCGTGTCGCTGCTGACGATCATCATCGGCGCGTCGCTGGGCGCGCTCGGCGGCGCGCTGGCGTCGCCCACCACCTCGTTCACGCCGGGCATCGGCGCCGACATGATGGTGCTGTCGTTCGCGGTCGTCGCCACCGCCGGCCTGGGCCAGATCGGCGGCGCGGCAATCGCTGCGCTGCTGATCGGGCTGGCGCGGTCTTTCGCGATCTACCTGCTGCCCGAAGTCGAGGTGCTGGTGCCCTACCTCATCATGGTCGCGGTGCTGCTGGTGCGGCCGCAAGGCATGTTCTCGGTGGTCGCGGCGCGGCGGATCTGACGATGCGAACGCCCCTGCCGATGCGCCTGTTCGTCCTCGCTCTGCTCGCGCTCGCAGCCGGCTTGCCCCTGCTCTTTCCGTGGCTCAAGACGCCGGTGCTGCTGGCGCTGGCGAACGGCTTGTCGGTGCTCGGCGTGATCGTGCTGATCCGCGCCGGCCAGGTGTCTTTCGGCAATGCGATGTTCGCCTGCCTGGCCGGCTACGCGACGACTTTCATCGCCCGCGCCTGGCACCTCGATGCGCTGTTGCTGATCGCCGCCGGCACCGCCTGCGCGGCGCTGGCCGGCGCGCTGGTCGGGCTGTTCATGGTGCGCTATCGCGGGATCTTCTTCGGCATGCTGAACCTGGCGTTCTCGATGGTGCTGTTCTCGGTGCTCGGCAAATTCGGTGCGGTCACCGGCGGCACCGACGGCCTGCGCTTCGACCGCCCCACGCTGGCCTTCATGCACCTGGAACGCGACGGCTTCGAGACCGCGCTGCTGGCCATCGCACTGGTCAGCGCGGTGCTCGCCGGGCTGCTCGTGCAGCGCTACTTCCGGTCGGTGGCCGGGCAGTCGCTGGCGGCCATCAAGACGAACGAAACGCGGCTCGAATACCTGGGCATTTCGGCCAAGCGCGTGTTCTGGGGCGGCTACGTGCTGGCCGCCGCGCTCTGCGGCCTGGGCGGCAGCCTGTTCGCGCTGACGCAGGGCTTGGTGACGCCGGAGATGGGCTACTGGGTGCGCTCCGGCGAGATCGTCTTCATCGCCATCCTCGGCGGATCGGGCCACGCCCTCGGTGCCTTCATCGGCGCCTTCGTGTTCGAGTTCGTGAAGTTGTATGTGGCGGCGTGGCTGACCGGAAGCTGGCAATTGGTGATGGGCCTGATCCTGCTGCTGATGGTGTTCGCAGCACCCAGCGGCATCTTCGGCCTGATCGAGCGGCGACTGAGCGGAGTGCGCTCATGACATGTCGCGTGTCGATGGCTTGCCGCTTTGACCGGGGTGCAGGGTACGCGGAGCCGTGTTTTTGCCACCAAGACACGAAGACACCAAGGAAGCCAATTGACTGCTTGGTGTCCTTCGACAAGTTCATCTTCGTGAACTTTGTGGCCGTCTTTGAAACGGCGCCATGAGCACCGCACTGCTGGCCACCAAAGCACTCTCGCTGTCGTTCGGCGGTGTGGTCGCGGCCGACGCGATCGACTTCGAACTGCACGCCGGCGAACGCCTGGCCGTCGTCGGCCAGAACGGCGCCGGCAAGACGACCTTCATCAACATCTGCACCGGCTACCTGAAGCCGACCTCGGGCCAGGTGTTCTTCAACGGCACTGACATCACCAGCCACTCGCCGCGCGACATCACCTTGCGCGGCGTCGGCCGCTCGTTCCAGTTACCGCAGGTGTTTGGCGAGCACACCGTGCGCGAATGCCTGCTGATTGCGGCGTCGGTCAAGTCGCGCAAACGCGGCGGTTGGCTGTTGCCGCTGGACCGGGCGGTCGATGCCGACGCGGTCGACGCCACGCTCGAACTGCTGCAACTCGGCGCGCGTGCCCACGACCTTGCGGGCGCGTTGCCCGAAGGCCAGCGCAAGCTGCTCGACGTGGCGATGGCACTGATGGGCAAGCCGCAATTGCTGATCATGGACGAGCCCACCAGCGGCGTTTCCAGCGACGAGAAGCATGGCCTGATGGAAGTGCTGATGCGCGCGCTCGACGAGCGCAAGGTGACGAGCATCTTCGTCGAGCACGACATCGACATCGTGCGCGCGCATGCGACGCGGCTGGCGGCCTGGATCGCCGGGAAGATCGCCGCCGACGGCCCGCCCGAACAGGTGCTGGCGGACCCGGCAGTGATCCGCAGCGTGATCGGGGAGTGAACACGACATGACGCCATGCTGACGCTCGAAGCCGTGTCCGCCACGCTGGCCAATGTGCAGGTGCTGCGCGGCATCAGCGTGCGGTTCGGGCGCGGCGCCACCGTGGCCATCGTCGGGCGCAACGGCGCCGGCAAGACGACCTTGCTGCGCCTGATGATGGGCTGCATGCCGAAGCACACCGGCCGCGTCATCTTCGACGGTCACGACCTGTCCAGCCTGCCGGCGCGCGGCCGGGCGGGCCTGGGCATCGGCTACGCGCCCGAAGACCGGGTGCTGTTCCCGAGCTTCAGCGTCGAGGGCAACCTGCGCTTCCCGTGCGAAGTGATCGGACTGGCGCAGCGCGCCGTCGATGCGCGCCTGGCCGAGACGCTGGCCATCGTGCCCGAACTCGAGGCGATGCTGCCGCGTTCGGCCGCCGCGCTGTCGGGCGGGCAGGGCAAGATGGTGGCGCTCGGCCGCGCCATCATGGCAGGCACGAAGCTGGTGCTGCTCGACGAGCCTTTCCAGGGGCTGGCGCCGGTGCTTGCAACGCAGTACGGTACGTCGTTGCAACGGCTGATCCGGGCCCGGCCCGAGCTGTGCATCGTCATCACCGAATCGAACCGCAGTTTGTTGAAGAACATCCCGAGCGAGACGCTGGTGCTCGAGCGCGGCGAGCTGCAGCGCAGCGACGCGGCCACCCCACATTCACATTGACCTGACCCGATCGGAGAACACTTCATGCAACACCATTTCATCGGCGGCCAATGGCGCGCCGGCAGCAGCGGCGAAACCCTGCCCGTGATCGACCCGAGCACCGGCGAAGTCTTCGACCAGCTCGCGCGCGGCAACGCCGCCGACATCGACCAGGCCGTGGCAGCAGCCCGCGCCGCGCTCAGCGGCCCGTGGGGCCGGATGACGGCCACCGAGCGCGGCCGCATCCTGGTGAAGATGGCGACGCTGATCCTGGCGCGCCATGAGGAACTCGCGCAGCTCGAAGCGCGCGACACCGGCAAGCCGATCGGCCAGGCGCGCAACGACATCACCGTGGCCGCGCGCTACTGCGAGTACTACGGCGGCGCGGCGGACAAGCTGCACGGCGAGCAGATCCCCTACCTCGAAGACTTCCAGGTCGTCGTGCTGCGCGAACCGTATGGCGTGACGGCGCACATCCTGCCGTGGAACTACCCGGCGCAGATGTTCGGCCGCTCGGTGGTGCCAGCGCTGGCGATGGGCAATGCGGCGGTGCTCAAGCCATCGGAAGATGCCTGCCTGTCGCCGCTCGCGTTCTGCGCCATCGCCAAGGAAGCCGGCCTGCCGGACGGCGCGCTGAACGTCGTCACCGGCCTGGGCGAAGAAGCCGGTGCCGCGCTCACCGCCCACCGCGACATCGACTTCGTCACCTTCACCGGCTCGCCCGAGGTCGGCACGCTGGTGCAGAAGGCGGCCGCCGAACGCACCTTGAAATGCGTGCTCGAACTCGGCGGCAAGAGCCCGCAGATCGTCTTCGACGACGCCGACCTGGACCGCGCCGCGGGCTTCGTGCTGAAGGCGATCACGCAGAACGGCGGCCAGACCTGTTCGGCCGGCAGCCGGCTGCTGGTGCAGCGAAGCGTCTACGACACGTTCGTCAAAAAGGTCGTTGAGCTGTTCACGAAATCGTCCACCGGCACGCCCGCGATGGACCGGGATTGCGGCCCGCTCATCAACGCCGCGCAGCAGCAGCGCGTACAAGGCTTCATCGACCAGGCGCGCGCCAGCGGCATCCCGGTGCTGGCGCAGGGGCAGGTTGCCGACGGCGTGCCGGCGGGCGGCTTTTATGTCGCGCCGACGATGTTCGGCCCGGTTCCGCGCGACCACCGGCTGGCTTGCGACGAGGTCTTCGGTCCGGTGCTCGCGGTGATCCCGTTCGACGACGAAGACGACGCGATCAGACTCGCCAATGCCACCGACTTCGGCCTGCTGGCCGGCATCTGGACCCGCGACGGCGGGCGCCAGATGCGCGTCGCCAAACGCATGCACTGCGGCCAGGTCTACATCAACTGCTACGGCGCGGGCGGCGGCGTCGAGCTGCCGTTCGGCGGCGTCAAGAGGAGCGGCCACGGGCGCGAGAAAGGCTTCATGGCGCTTGAAGAGTTCTGCGTGGTGAAGACCGTCGTGCAGTTTTTCGGCAAGTGAACTTTGGCCGAATGAAGCACGGTCAACGAAAGGAAACACCATGAGACTCCAGAACAAGGTCGCCATCGTCACCGGTGCTGCCAGCGGCTTCGGTGCCGAGATCGCGCGCCAGTACATCGCCGAAGGCGCGAAAGTGGCGGTGGCCGACATCAACGAAGCCGGCGCCAAAGAGGTCGCCGCCGGGCTCGGCGCGAACGCCATCGCCGTCAAGTGCGACGTGACCCAGCGCGCCGACATCGACGCGCTGGTGAAGGCCACCGTCGATGCCTTCGGCGGCCTGGACATCGTCGTCAACAACGCCGGCTGGACGCACCGCAATCAGCCGCTGCTCGACGTCGATGAGGCCACCTTCGATCGCGTCTACGCGATCAACGTCAAGTCGATTTTTCACATGGTTCATGCGGTGGTGCCGGTGCTGCGCAAGCAGCGCAGCGGCGTGATCCTGAACATCGGCTCCACCGCAGGCATGCGGCCGCGCCCGGGCCTGACCTGGTACAACAGCTCGAAGGGCGCGGTGAACCTGATGAGCAAGTCGCTCGCGGTCGAACTGGCGCCCGACAACATCCGCGTCAACGTGATCTGCCCGGTGATGGGTGCCACGGCGTTGCTCGAGTCTTTCATGGGCGTGCCCGACACGCCCGAGAACCGGCAGCGCTTCATCGCCACGATCCCGCTTGGCCGGCTGTCGCAGCCGAAGGACATCGCCCGCGCCGCGGTCTACCTGGCCAGCGACGAGGCCGACTTCATCACCGGGGTCGAGTTTCCGGTGGACGGCGGGCGCACGGTTTGAGCGTTTGCGGCGGCGCGCAGGTGTAGGCGGTTGCTCAGTGCGTTGGTTCGAGTGACCGAACCGCGATCAGGTCCTGGTCACCCACATGGCGAACGTCTTCAAAGCTCAGGGTGAGCAGCGCCTGGGTGCGACCCGACGCCGCGACAAACTCCACTTCGAGGGCCTCAGCGGCGTGAACTTCGACCACGGCACCGAGGTCACCTCGCCGCAAACCGGATGCCGGGAGGTCGTGGGTGAGTGCAACCGTGTCGAGGAGCTTGAACATGACTCACCTCGCTTCGTGCGGATAAGCGGTGACGAATCTGGGTAGTTGCTCGCCTGCTCGAACCATCCAGACCGTCCTGAAGGGCGCAGCGCGTCCGGACGGCGTAGCCAGAATACCATCGACCTCGTACTTGGTGCCGTATAGATCGGGTTGCCCTGCGATGGATGATCCCGTGCGGGCAAGCGTGAGCAGATCGTCACGCAACACTTCCCAATTCTGCGCGCTGTAGCCAAGTGCGACAAAGACAGCCGCCTTGAATCGTCCGATGGGATGACTTGGCGACAACAGATAGGCACGCACCTTGGCCGGATCGATCGTGGCACCTCGTGCGTTCGGCAGTTCCATGGCGCAGTGTAGGACGGCGTTCCAGGTGGACGATTACCGGCCTGGTGCGGAGGCAGGCGACGCGGCGCCCGTGAGCGCCACCAACCCCTCGATCTGGTAGTTAGGCAACATCAGCACGCGCCCGTCGCCCGGCAGGCGAACGTAGCGGCTCAGCCGGTCGGGGGCGAGCTGGCCGACTTCGATGGTTGCCAGCGGCCGGCC
>JANXZA010000005.1 GCA_025355745.1 Rhizobacter sp.
AGCGAACTGCACCGGCACCGGCCGGCCGCTGGCACGCTCGAACGCATGCACGACTTCGAGCACGCTGTGGCCGCGCCCGGTGCCCAGATTCGCGGTGATCGAACCCCGCCCGTCGAGCAGGTAACGCAGCGCATCGACATGGCCCGAAGCGACGTCGAGCACGTGGATGTAGTCGCGCACGCCGGTGCCGTCGGGCGTGTCGTAATCGTTGCCGAAGACTTGCAGATGCGCGCGCCGGCCGACCGCGACCTGGGCCACGAACGGCATCAGGTTGTTCGGCGTGCCGCGCGGGTCTTCGCCGATCAGGCCGCTTGCGTGCGCGCCCACCGGGTTGAAGTAGCGCAGCAGCGCCATCGCCCACTGCGGGTCGGCGCGCATCACGTCGCGCAGCATGTCTTCGCTGATGAGCTTTGTGGCGCCGTAGGGGTTGGTGGCCGACAGCGCCGCGTCTTCAGCGATCGGCAAGTGCTGGGGCTGGCCGTAGACGGTGGCGCTGGAACTGAAGACGAGGGTCTTGCAGGCATGGCGCTCCATCGCTTGCGCCAGCGTCAGCAGGCCGCCCAGGTTGTTGGCGTAGTAGGCGAGCGGCTTGGCCGCGCTTTCGCCCACCGCCTTGAAGGCCGCGAAGTGGATCACCGCGTCGATGCGCTCGGCGCCGAACAGCGCGTCGAGCGCTTGCGCGTCGCGCACGTCAGCGCGGATGAATTCGGGCGTGTTGCCGGCAAGGCGCGCGAGCCGGTTCAGTACGTCGGGCGCGCTGTTCGAGAAGTCGTCGAGGCCGACCACCCGGAAGCCCGCTGCGAGCAGCGCCAGCCAGGTGTGCGAGCCGATGAAGCCCGCAGCGCCCGTCAGCAGCACGCGCGGCGCGGTCATCGCAGCGTGAACCGGGCCGTGCAGCCGACGGTGTTGGCGCTGTACGCATACGGCAGGGCGCCGCCCACATCGCGCGACACATAGGCCAGGTTGCAGGCCAGCGACCAGTTGCGCGCGATCGCGTAATTGGCGCCGAGCGAGGCGCTGCGCGTGCGGTCGGTGTGATCGTTGCCGACCACCGCGCCGGCCACGACGGTTTGATCGACCACCTTGCTGCGCCGGTAGTCGAGGCCGGCATTGACGCCGATCTTGGCCGTGGCCGCATACGACGCGCCGAGCGACAGACTGTCGGTGGTCTGGCTATTTTCGGACAGGCCGCGCACCGGCTGCCCGGCGTTCGCGTTGGCGAGGTTAAAGAACGACGAGTTGGTGCCGGCGTCGCGGTTCAACGACGCGTTGAAGGACACCTTGGCCGTTGGCGCGTAGGTCGCGGTCACGCCACCGGTCAGGCCGGAAAAGTCGCGGTCGCCATCGCCGGAGTTGGTCTGTTTGGTCCAGCTCAGGCGGCCGTTCACGCCGGTCTGCGCGCTGTATTTCCAGCTTGCGTTGAAGTCGAGGTTGCGGCCGTTGGTGCTGTTCTCGGTGAACACGCCGGGCCCGATCAACGCCCCGTTCGGCGCCACCGAGTGCGACAGCCGCACGTCGGCGCCGAGCCGCAAGGTGGGGCCGACGCGGTACGAGCCGCCCAGGCTGACGGAGTTCTGGGTCGACTCGGAGGTCGGCGTTTCCGAATAGCTGACGTGGCTGTACGAGTAGCCGGCGTCGAGGTTCAGCGCGGCGTCGCCGCCCCAGCGCACGCGCGCGCCCAGCTGCTGGGTCTTGAGGATGTTGCGCGTCGTGCTCGGCTGGGCCTGGCTGTTGTTGTCGTAGCTGGCGAGCGACTGGTTCACATCGACGCTGATGCCGCCGGAAAGCTTTTCGATCGTCTGCAGATCCCAGCCTGCGCTCAGGCCGTAGCTGATGTTGTTCAGCGTCTTCTCGCGGACGTAGTAGTTGTCGCGCACATTGGCCGCCGCGAAGATGCGCTGGCGCCCGATCGACTGGTCGAAGCCGCCGACCAGGCCGGTGCTGCCGAACGTGTCGGCCGAGCCGTTGCTCAGGCGGTAGACGTTCGAGTCGTGCGTGATCGCCTGCGTCACGCCGATGTAGTACAGGCTCGGCTCGTCGGCCCAGACGCCGGCGCTCGCTGCAGCCGCCAGCGCGGCCATCAAGGGGCGCGCCAGGTGGCGGTGGTAGCGGGCAGGGGGACGAGGCTTCTGAGCATGCATTCGATATCTCCACAAGGCGAACGCGGCGCGGGGTGAGCGCATTCTTGACGAGGTTCTGGCTAATAAGCGTGCCGGTCGAAGAACACCAGCCGGATCGTGCGCACGATGATCTGCAGGTCCAGGCCGAGCGACCAATTGCGCAGGTACTCAAGATCGTATTCGACCCGCGCCTGCATCTTCTCGATCGTGTCGGTCTCGCCGCGGTGCCCGTTCACCTGGGCCCAGCCGGTGATGCCGGGCTTGACCTTGTGGCGCACCATGTAGGCCTTGATGAGCTGGCGGTACTGTTCGTTGTGCGCCACCGCATGCGGGCGCGGCCCGACGATGCTCATGCGCCCTTGCAGCACGTTGATGAACTGCGGCAGCTCGTCCATCGAGGTGCGGCGGATGAAGGCGCCGAACGGCGTGATGCGCGCGTCGCCCTTGGTGGCCTGCGCCACGATCGAGCCATCGTCCTGCGTCGTCATCGAGCGAAATTTGTAGACCACGATCTCGCCGCCGTCCAGGCCGTTGCGGCGCTGGCTGAAGATCACCGGCCCCGGCGAGCTGAGCTTCACGCCGATCGCGATGCCGATCAGCACCGGCGTGATCAGCAACAGGATCAGGCTGGCCAGCACGATGTCGCTGATGCGCTTGACGAGCTCGTTGGTCCCGGTGAACGGCGTCTCGCAGATGCCCACCACCGGCACGCCGTTCATGTCCTGCAGCCGGCCCTGGATGATGCTGATGCCGAACACATCGGGCACGAAGAACAGCGAGGCGGTCGTGCCCTGCACCTCTTCGAGCAGCTCGACGATGCGCGGTTGCGAGCCCAGCGGCAGGGTGATGTAGACCTCGCGCACGCCATGCTCGGTGGCATAGCGGGCCACGTCTTTGAGGCCGCCCAGGCGCTGCGCGGTGGCGTCGGGGTGCAGGCGCTCGTCGGTGCGGTCGTCGAAGTAGCCGACGAAGTCGATGCCGTAGTCTTCGCTGTCGGTCAGCGCCCGCGCCACCTTCACGCCCAGCAGGCCGGCACCCACCACCACGGCGCGGCGCCGCGACTCGGGGCGCGCCGACAGGTTCTGCACCACCAGCTTGCCGATCCACACCGCGAGCCATTGCAGGATGGGCGTGGCGATGACCCAGTCGAGCAGCACGTCGTCCTCGAAGTAGTGGGTGCTGCGGGTGGCGTAACCGCACAGTGCCAGGATGGCGATCAGCATGACCCACGACGAGACGATGTCGACGGCTGCCGCCACCAGGTTGTCGCGAAAGCGGTTTCGGCCCGGGAACGTCAGCGCGAACACCAGCAGGCACAGCGTCAGCGCGGGGCGGTCGATGAGCTCGCCCGAATACAGCGTGGCGCACAGAAATACCAGCACGGTGATGCTGGGTTCGAGGAACGCCGCCACGAGCGAAGTCACCGACTGCGGTGCGCTGTAAAAAGTTCGCTTGTAGGTACGGTCTTCGAACATCGTTGAATCGTTGGCACGGGCCGCTCGGGGCGGCAGCATGGAAATCGGTCGCGTCTCGATCTATCGGCCGCATCGATGGCCGGCTTGATCTGTGGGGCGCAGGTCCACGCGGCGCCGGTCAGGCGAGACGCCGGGCGATTCTCCTTCAAAAACCAGCGGGCTTCGGCGCGTGGTCGTGGGGGTCGAATGGGTCGCCGTGCCTACAATCCGTGCATGTTTAACGGTCTGAACATATCGCTCGGCAATGCCGCGATCGAGCGTGTCACTTTGCTGGTGAATCACGTTCTCGAGTCCGAGCCGATTGCCACGCAGCGCCTGCGCGCACACGCCGGGCGTTGCATGCAGTTGCACTTCGACGGCTGGCCCGCAATGCTGCCGACGTTGCCGATGGCGGCGTTTCGCATTACGCCCGCCGGCCTGCTGGAATGGTGCGGCACAGACCTTCCCGCGAACCCCGATCTGCGCGTCAGCATCGACGCATCGAACCCCGCGCAAGCCTTCGCGCAAGCCATGGTCGGCGAGCGCCCGAAAGTCGATGTGGCTGGCGACGCGGCCTTCGCGGCCGACCTGAACTGGCTCTTCGACAACCTGCGCTGGGACGTGCAGGACGACGTCGCGCGCATCGTCGGGCAGGCGCCGGCGCGCGAGCTGGCGCGCGTCGGGGCGGGCGTGGCCGCGGGCCTGCGCGAAGCCGTGCGCACGTTGGGCGGGCTGGTCGCGCTCGACCGCAACGCAAGCGCGGCACCGGCCAGGAAATGAGGCACGTCGGCCGCCTGATCGTCATCTGCGTGACGGTGATCCGGTACGGGCTCGACGAGCTGGCGCTGTCCAGTTTTCGCCAGCCGTGGGTGCGCATGCTGGTGCGGGTGATGACGATCGGGCGCACGCTCGACGCGCCGCGCGGCGAGCGCCTGCGCATGGGGCTGGAGCGGCTGGGGCCGATCTTCGTCAAGTTCGGCCAGGTGCTGTCGACCCGCCGCGATCTGCTGCCGGCCGACCTGGCCGATGAGCTTGCGCAACTCCAGGACAACGTGCCGCCGTTCCCGGCCGAGCAGGCGCGGCGCATGGTCGAAAGCGCATTCGGCAAGCCGATCGACGTGGTGTTCGCGCGCTTCGACACCGAGCCGGTGGCCAGTGCCTCGATCGCGCAGGTGCACTTCGCGCAGTTGAAAGACGGCCGCGAGGTGGCGGTGAAAGTGCTGCGCCCCGGCATGCTCGACGTGATCGACGACGATCTGGCGCTGCTGCGCACGCTGGCGGTCTGGGTCGAGCGCCTGAGCGCCGACGGCAAGCGCCTGAAGCCGCGCGAGGTGGTGGCCGAATTCGACATCTATCTGCACGACGAACTCGACCTGGTGCGCGAGGCCGCGAACGCCGCGCAGCTGCGCCGCAACATGCAGGGCATCGACGTCATCATGGTGCCCGAGATGGTCTGGGACTACTGCACGCCCACCGTGATCGTGATGGAGCGCATGTACGGCGTGCCGATCAGCCAGGTGCAGCGTCTGGTCGAGGCTGGTGTGGATATTCCGAAGCTGGCGCGCGACGGCGTGACGATCTTTTTCACGCAGGTGTTTCGCGACGGCTTCTTCCACGCCGACATGCACCCCGGCAACATCCAGGTGTCGATCGCGCCCGAGACCTTCGGCCGCTATGTGGCGCTCGACTTCGGCATCGTCGGCACACTGGCCGAGTCCGACAAGGAATACCTGGCGCAGAACTTCATCGCCTTCTTCCGGCGCGACTACAAACGCGTCGCCGAGCTGCATGTGGAAAGCGGCTGGGTGCCGGCGGCCACCCGCGTCGACCAGCTCGAAGGCGCGATCCGCGCGGTCTGCGAACCGCACTTCGACCGGCCGCTGAAAGACATCTCGCTCGGCCAGGTGCTGCTGCGCCTGTTCCAGACCTCGCGGCGTTTCAACGTCGAGATCCAGCCGCAACTGGTGCTGCTGCAGAAGACGCTGTTGAACGTCGAAGGCCTGGGCCGCCAGCTCGACCCGGAGCTCGATTTGTGGAACACCGCCAAGCCGTTTCTCGAGCGCTGGATGAACGAGCAGGTCGGCTGGGCCGGCTTTGTGGAGCGGGTCAAGAACGAGGCGCCGCGCTATGTGCAGCTGCTGCCCGAACTGCCCCGGCTGATGCACCAGGCGATGCAGCCGCGTGGCCACGATTCACAGCGCGCGCTCGAGGCGCTGCTGGCCGAGCAGCGCCGAACCAATCGCTGGCTGCGGGCCGGCGTGGGCCTGGCGCTGGCGGTCTCGCTCGGCCTGCTGACGATGCAGGTGCTGCCGCGCCTGCACTGAGCGGGCCGGCATCTGTTGACCACCGAGCAGTCGGCGGTGGCCGACGCTCGCTGGCCGACGCTCGCGGTCGGCCCTTTATAATTCGCGGTTTTCCTTTCTGAATCAAGGGCCCGGTCATGCCAATCTATGCCTATCGCTGTTCCGAATGCGGGCATGCGAAGGATGTGCTGCAAAAGATGTCCGACCCGGTGCTCGCGGTTTGCCCGGCCTGCGGTGCTGCCAGCTTCGTCAAGCAGGTCACGGCGGCCGGCTTCCAGCTGAAGGGATCGGGCTGGTACGTGACCGACTTCAAGGGCGGCAACGCCGCCCCACCGCCGGCCGATGGTGCGAAGGGCGACGTTGAAAAAGGCGAGCCGGCAAAGGCCGACGCGGTGAAAGGCGATGCGGCCAAGGGCGATGCGCCGAAGTCCGATGCGGCCAAGCCGGATGCCGCGCCCGCGCCCGCTTCGAAGAACGACGGTCGCGCCGCCAAGCCTGCCGCTTCACCCGCTGCGCCTGCTCCCCCGGCGGCCGCGCCGAAGGGTGCCGCACCGGCCGCCGGCGGCGGCTGAGCCGCGCGCGTCACGCAAGGATCGGTGTGAAGAAATACCTCATCGCCGGGCTGCTTGTCTGGTTGCCGCTGGCGGTCACGATCTGGGTGCTGAGTGCGGCGCTCGGCACGCTCGACGGCGTGTTCGGCTGGCTGCTCAGCGGCTCGCAGGCGGTGCTGCCGCACGGCGCCCATGCGTCGATCGAAGTGCTGCGCCAGATCCCCGGCCTGGGCGTGCTTGTGGTGGTGCTCGGCCTGCTGCTCACCGGCGTGTTCGCGACCAACATCTTCGGCCAGTGGTGGTTGAACCAGGGCGGGCGCGTGCTGGTCAAGATCCCGATCGTCAAGTCGATCTACAGCTCGGTCAAGCAGGTCTCCGACACCTTGTTCTCGAGCAGCGGCAATGCCTTTCGCGAAGCCGTGCTGCTGCAGTACCCGCGCCAGGGCAGCTGGACGATTGCCTTCGTCACCGGCAAGCCCGGCGGCGAAGCCGCGCAGCACCTGGCCGGCGACTGGCTCAGCGTGTACGTGCCGACCACGCCGAACCCGACCTCGGGCTTCTTTCTGATGGTGCCGCGTGCCGATGTGGTGGTGCTGCGCATGAGCGTCGACGAGGCGTTGAAATACGTGATCTCGATGGGCGTGGTTGCGCCGCCGGCACCGCCACCGGCGCCGCTGCCAATGTCAATTCAGCCGGCCGAAGCGGCCCGAAATTGACCGGGCTGGGCGGCCCGGCATCCGCTCAGCGCCACCGGCCTGCTTCGCAGTGCCGCAGCGCCACTCGAACACGCTGAGCAGGGGCGTTGCGCGTGCCGCACGCCGACCTCGTCGAACCCAACTTCCGGAGTGATTTCATGAGAACAACCTACTGCGGCCTCGTCAGCGAGACGCTGATGGACCAGACCGTGACCTTGATGGGCTGGGCGCACCGCCGGCGCGACCACGGCGGCGTGATCTTCATCGACCTGCGCGACCGCGAAGGCCTGGTGCAGGTCGTCTGCGACCCGGACCGCGAGGCCATGTTCAAGGTGGCCGAAGGCGTTCGCAACGAGTTCTGCCTGAAGATCATCGGCAAGGTGCGGGCCCGGCCTGATGGCACCGTCAACGCCAACATCACGAGCGGCAAGATCGAGGTGCTGTGCCACGAGATCGAGGTGTTGAACGCCAGCATCACGCCGCCGTTCCAGATGGACGACGACAACCTGTCGGAAACCACCCGCCTGACGCACCGCGTCCTCGACCTGCGGCGCCCGCCGATGCAGCGCAACATGATGCTGCGCTACCGCGTCGCGATGGAGGTGCGCAAGTTCCTCGACGCGCAAGGCTTTATCGACATCGAGACCCCGATGCTGACGAAGAGCACGCCCGAAGGTGCGCGTGACTATCTGGTGCCGAGCCGCGTTCACGAAGGCATGTTCTTCGCGCTGCCGCAAAGCCCGCAGCTTTTCAAGCAGTTGCTGATGGTGGCCGGCTTCGACCGCTACTACCAGATCGTCAAATGCTTTCGCGACGAAGACCTGCGCGCCGACCGCCAGCCCGAGTTCACGCAGATCGACATCGAGACCTCCTTCCTCACCGAGGAAGAGATCCGCACGATGTTCGAGGGCATGATCCGCAGCACCTTCCACCATGCGATCGGCGTCGAGCTGCCGCCGTTCCCGGTCATGACCTACGCGGAAGCGATGCGACGCTACGGCTCCGACAAGCCGGACTTGCGGGTCAAGCTTGAACTCACCGAGCTGACCGAGGTGATGCGCGATGTCGACTTCAAGGTCTTCTCGGGCCCGGCGCTGATGGACGAAGGCCGGGTCGTGGCGCTGCGCATTCCGGGCGGTGCCGAGATGAGCCGCGGCGAGATCGACGCCTACACCGAGTTCGTCAAGATCTACGGCGCCAAGGGCCTGGCGTGGATCAAGGTGAACGACCTGGCGAAGGGCCGCGAGGGCCTGCAGTCGCCGGTCGTGAAGAACCTGCACGACGCGGCGCTGGCCGAAATCCTGAAGCGCACCGAGGCCGCGAATGGCGACCTGCTGTTCTTTGGTGCCGACAAGGCCAAGGTGGTGAACGACGCGATCGGCGCGCTGCGCGTCAAGGTCGGCCACAGTGAATTCGGCAAGGCGCGCGGCCTGGTGCAGGGCGCCTGGGAGCCGCTGTGGGTGGTCGACTTCCCGATGTTCGAGCACGACGACGCGGCCGGCCGCTGGAACGCCGTGCACCACCCGTTCACCGCGCCGAAAGACGGCCACGAAGACTGGCTCGAGACCGATCCGGGGCGCTGCATCTCGAAGGCCTACGACGTGGTGCTGAACGGCATCGAACTGGGTGGCGGCTCGGTGCGTATCCACCGCGAAGAGGTCCAGAGCAAGGTCTTCCGCGCACTCAAGATCGACGCCGAGGAAGCGCAACTCAAGTTCGGCTTCCTGCTCGACGCGCTGCAGTACGGCGCGCCACCGCACGGCGGCATCGCCATCGGCCTGGACCGTTTCGTGATGCTGATGACCGGCGCCGAATCGCTGCGCGACGTGATCGCCTTCCCGAAGACCCAGCGCGCCCAAGACCTGCTGACGAACGCGCCGAGCAGCGTCGACGAAAAGCAGTTGCGCGAGCTGCACATCCGGCTGCGCAACGTGCAGGGGGCGGGGGGCTGATGCCCCTGTCGGATGGAAGAGCCAACTCACTCACCGCAGAGGCGCAGAGGGTGCGGAGTTGCGCAGAGGAATACTGAATTTGACTCCTCTGCGTACTCCGCGCCTCTGCGGTGCGTGAGTGGTCTTTCATTCGACCTGCGCCGCCCGTCTGATGCCTAGAATGGCCGATCCGCAACGGCAGGAATTTGCCATGAACGTCACCGCCACAGAGGCGAAGAACCGCTTCGGTCAGCTGCTGGAGCAAGCGCAGCGCCAGCCGGTGGTGATCGAGAAGGCGGGCCGGCCGCACAGCGTCGTGCTCTCGGTCGAGCAGTACGAAGCGCTGCTGCAGCAACGCCAGCGCGGCTCTGCGGCAAACGCCGGGAAGCGCTTCTACGCGCAGTACAAGGAGTGGGTCGATGAGCAGAACCGCCGGGTCGAAACCCATGGCGTATTCGGCGAGGAATGGCGGCCCTGGTAGCAACAGGTCCCCCGCAGGTGTCGCAATTCGACGTCTTTGAAAACCCGAACCGCGCCCAGCGCGCGGGTTTTCCGTACCTGGTCGTGCTCCAGAGCGACCAGCTCGACCACTTCTCGACCCGCCTGGTGATGCCCCTCGTGCGCATGCCGAACCCGCCCGCGATGCTGCCGCGGCGTCTGGCGCAGACCGTTCGCGTTGCCGGGGAAGCCCTGCACCTGGCGCCTCACCTGAGCGCATCGCTGCCCGCGCGCCTGCTGCGCCGCCCGGTGGCGTCGTTGCGCGCTCAGGCCGACACGTTGCGCGATGCCCTTGATGCCGTGATCAGCGGCGTCTGAGTGATGGCTGCACCGCGCCCGTCCAAGATCCCCGAGTCGGTGCTGGTCGTGATCCACAGCGCTGCGCTCGAGGTGCTGCTGATCGAGCGCGCCGACAAGCCCGGTTTCTGGCAAAGCGTGACCGGCTCGAAGGACGCGCTCGATGAACCTAACGATGTGACTGCGCGGCGTGAAGTCTTCGAGGAAACCGGTATCGAGGTCGGCTCGGCCACGGTCCCGCTGCGCAACCTGCGCGACTGGGCCTTGCGCAACGTCTACGAGATCTACCCGGTCTGGCGGCACCGCTATGCGGTCGGCGTGACGCACAACACCGAGCACGTCTTCGGCCTGTGCGTGCCGCGCGATGTGCCGGTCACGCTGAGCCCGCGCGAGCATGTGGCGCTGGTCTGGTTGCCATGGCGTGATGCGGCCGACCGGTGCTTTTCACCGTCGAACGCCGAAGCCATCCTGCAGTTGCCACGCTTCCTTTGACGAATCGAGTTCCGATGCGAACCCCCGGCGCGCCCCATGCGCACAGCACCCAGCACCCGGCCCATGTGCTGCGCGTTGCGACCTACAACATCCACAAGGGCGTGCGTGGCGTCGGCCCGCGCAAGCGGCTCGAGATCCACAACTTGGCGCTGGGCGTCGAGGCGCTCGACACCGACCTGGTGTTCCTCCAGGAAGTGCGTTCGCTGAACCGCGCCGAGGCGCGCAAGTTCCCCGACACGCTGTTCGGCTGGCCGCGCATGGGCCAGGCCGACTTCCTCGCGCCCGAGGGCTATGAGGTGGCCTACACCACCAACGCGACGACGCGCCACGGCGAGCACGGCAACGCCCTGCTGTCGCGCTGGCCGCTCGGCGAGGTGGCGCACCACGATGTGTCGGACCACCGCTTCGAGCAGCGCGGCCTGCTGCATGTGCCGGTGCACTGGAACGGCGTGCTGGTGCACGCCATCGTTGCCCACTTCGGCCTGATCCATTCGAGCCGGGTGCGCCAGGTGGAGCGGCTGGCGGCCTTCATCGAGGCCGAGGTGCCGCGCCACGAGCGGCTGATCGTGGCCGGTGATTTCAACGACTGGGGCCGCAAGCTCGATGGCCCGATGCACGCCTTCGGCCTGGTGCGCGCGATGGCCGAGGGCGCGCTGCCGGCCCACTACAACACGTTCCCGTCGCGCCTGCCGGTGTTCTCGATGGACCGCTTCTACACCCGCGGGCTGCGCTGCCTGTCGACCTCGGTGCCGCGCGGTGTGGCGTGGGCGCGCATGTCCGACCACCTGCCGCTGGTGGCCGAGCTGGCGCTGGAGTGATGCTTGAGTGACGCTGGAATGACGCTGGAATGACGCAAGAATGTCGTTGATCCGAACGCCGCCGTCGGCCGTCGGGCGGGCGCTGCACCCCGATCACCAGTTGACCCTGCTGAAGGGTGGCGAGGCTCTGTTCGCGTCTCTCGTCGAGGCAATCGCCGGCGCCCGCGCCGAGGTGCTGCTCGAGACCTACATGTTCGAGTTCGCGCGGTCCGTGCTGCCGGTCGCGCAGGCACTGACCGATGCGGCCGCGCGCGGCGTGTGCGTGTGCGTCGTCGTCGATGGCGTGGGCACCGGCGAGGTGCCCACCGAGTGGCAGCAGCACTGGCGCGCGGCCGGCGTTCACTGGCGCGTCTTCAACCCGGCACGGGGCTGGCGCCTGCTGCTGCCCAAGCGCTGGCGGCGCCTGCACCGCAAGCTTTGCGTGGTCGATGGCAGCGTCGCGTTCTGCGGTGGCGTGAATCTGCTCGACGACTATTTCGACCCGAACCACGGCGACCTCGAGCAACCACGCTTCGACTTTTCGGTGCGCGTCAGCGGCCCGCTGGTGGGCGATGTGCACGACACGATGACGCGCCTGTGGGCGCGCCTGCAACTTTCCCGCGAACACGATTTCGGCGCCGCGCTGGAAGCATTGCGCACGGCCGCAAAGGCCGGCACCGACATGGCCGACGGCGGCCCGCAGGACGGCATCGATGCACGGTCCGAAGACGGCGCGACCTCGGCCACATCGCCACCGGCACGCGGCGCGCGGGCCGCGCTGGTGCTGCGTGACAACGTGCGCTTCCGGCGCCGCATCGAGCGCGCCTATCGCCTCGCGATCAACCAGGCGAAGAGCGAGATCCTGATCGCCAATGCCTACTTCATTCCGGGCGTGCAACTGCAACGTGCGTTGCTGCGGGCCGCTCGGCGCGGCGTAAAGATCACGCTGCTGCTGCAGGGCCGCTACGAGTACTTCATGCAATACCACGCGAGCCGCGCCGTCTATGGCGTGCTGCTCAACGCCGGGGTCGAGATCATCGAATACGAGGCCAGCTTCCTGCATGCCAAGGTCGCGGTGATGGACGCCGAGAACGGCGCCATCGCCACGGTCGGATCGTCGAACCTCGACCCGTTCAGCCTGCTGCTGGCGCGCGAGGCCAACATCTTCGTGCGCGACGACGCCTTCGCGGCCGAACTGCGCACCCACCTGATGCAGGCGATCGCGCAGCACGGCCGGCGCGTTGAACCCGATGCGCACCGCAGCCGCGCGTTCATGCCGCGCACGCTGGCATGGGTGGCGTACGCGCTGATGCGGGTCGCGCTGTTTGCGACCGGCAGCAGGTATTGAGGGTGGTGCTCGAGATGCTTTGGTTGGGCCCCGGCCCTCACTTGCAGTGCGCGCATCGGCTTGCAAGCCGATGCCGTTCGATGGGCTCGGCGCATGCGCCTCGAAAGCCCCACCTCACCCCCAGCCCTGTCCCAAAGGGAGAGGGAGCAGATCGTGGCGGCCCGCTTCCTCTCCCTCTCGCAAAGGTGCTCGCATTACTCCCTCTCCCTCTGGGAGAGGGTGGGGGTGAGGGCGGTCGGGCGCGCTGAAGATGATGACCCCGCCCCCCCACCAAGACCTCATCGTCCAGCGCCCCGAAGGCCTGTACTGTCCGCCCGGCGACTTCTACATCGACCCGTGGCGCCCGGTCGACCGCGCGGTCATTACCCACGCCCACGCCGACCACGCGCGCCGCGGCAGCGCCCACTACCTGGCCGCCGCGCCGGGCGAGGGCGTGCTGCGCTCGCGCCTCGGCGACATCAGCTTGCAGACCGCCCGCTATGGTGAGGTCATCGACCACTTCGGCGTGCGCGTCTCGCTGCACCCGGCCGGTCATGTGCTCGGCTCGGCCCAGGTGCGGCTCGAACACGGCGGACAAGTTTGGGTCGCGGCCGGCGACTACTTCGTGGCCGGGCCCGACCAAGACCAGCGCGAAGACAACGCCAGCTGCACCCCCTTCGAGCCCGTGCGCTGCGATTGCTTCATCACCGAAAGCACCTTCGGCTTGCCGATCTACCGCTGGGCGCCGCAGCGCGAGATCTTCGCCGCCATCAATGCCTGGTGGCAGGCGAACGCCGATACCGGCCGAGCCAGCCTGCTGCTCGGCTACAGCTTCGGCAAGGCGCAGCGCATCCTGATGGGCGTCGATGCGGGCATCGGCCCCATCGTCGTGCACGGTGCGGTCGAGCCGCTGAACCGCGCCTACCGCGCCGCCGGCGTGGCCTTGCCCGCCACGCAACTGATCTCCGACGTTAGTGATCTGGCCAGCTTGAAGCGCGCCCTCGTGATCGCCCCGCCGTCGGTGCAGAACTCGGTCTGGGCGCGGCGCTTCGGTGACGCCAGCGATGCGTTCGCGAGCGGCTGGATGCAGCTGCGCGGCGCCCGCCGGCGCCGTTCGGTAGACCGCGGCTTCGTGCTCAGCGACCACGCCGACTGGCCCGGCCTGCAGCGCGCCATTACCGCCACCGGCGCACCGCGCGTCATCGTCACGCACGGCTACGAAGCGGTGATGGTGCGCTGGCTGCGCGAGCAGGGGCTGGAGGCCGGATCGTTCGAGACCGAGTACGGTGCCGATGACGACGGTGATGGCGCGGAGCCCATGTCTGCGCCCGAGGCCGGCGAACCTGACCCACCCGCAACACCGGCAACACCCGCATGAAGGCCTTCGCCCGCCTCTTCGCCGAGCTGGACGCGAGCACCGCCACCGGCGCCAAGGTCGATGCGCTGAAGCGCTACTTCGCGCTCGCGCAACCGGCCGATGCGGCGTGGGCGGTCTACTTCCTGGCCGGCGGCAAGCCACGGCAGGTCGTGCCGACGGCGCTGCTGCGGGCGTTGGCGTGCGAGCGCGCCGGCATTTCCGAATGGCTGTTCGAGGCCGCCTACCAGGCCGTCGGCGACCTGGCCGAGACCATCGCGCATGTGCTGCCGCCGGCCGCGTCGAGCAGCGACGTGGGCCTGGCCGAGTGGGTCGAGCAGCGCCTGCTGCCACTGCGCGGCGCGGCGCCCGCCGAGCAGGCCGCGCACATCATCGGCTACTGGGACGAGCTCGACAGCGCCGGCCGCTTTCTGTTGATCAAGCTGATCGGCGGCGGCTTTCGCGTCGGCGTCAGCAAGCTGCTGGTGCAGCGCGCGCTGGCCGAGCAGGCGGGGGTCGATGCCAAGCTCGTCGCGCAACGCATGATGGGCTACACCGATGCGAAGGCGCAGCCGGATGCGCAGCGCTATGCGCAACTCGTGTCGACCGACGGCCCCGGCCCGCAGGACGCCGGCCAGCCCTATCCGTTCTTCCTCGCGCATCCACTCGAAGGATCGGCCGACACGCTCAATGCGCGGCTCGGGCCGCCCGCCGACTGGCTGGTCGAATGGAAGTACGACGGCATCCGCGCCCAGGTGGTCAAGCGCGCCGGTCGGGTGTGGGTCTGGTCGCGCGGCGAAGAGCTGGTGACGGACCGCTTCCCCGAGATCGTCGCCATCGCCCAGCCGCTGCCCGACGGCACCGTGCTCGACGGCGAGATCGTGGTCTGGAAGGACGGCCGGCCCGCGCCCTTCAACCTGCTGCAGCAGCGCATCGGCCGCAAGACCTTGACGAAGCGCGTGCTCGCCGACGCGCCGGTCGGCTTCATCGCCTACGACCTGCTGGAACGCGACGGCACCGACCTGCGCGACGCTGCGCAGCACACGCGCCGCGAGGCCTTGCTGGCGGTGGTTGCGAACCACCTTCACGTCTCGCCGGTCGAGGCTCGCGACTCCTGGGCCGGGCTCGCCACGCTGCGCGAAGAGGCGCGCGAGCGCGGTGTCGAAGGCTTCATGCTGAAGCACCGCGAGGCGCGTTACGGCAGTGGCCGGCGCAAGCAGGACGACCTGGCCGGCGGCACCTGGTGGAAGTGGAAGGTCGAGCCCTTCAGCGCCGACGCGGTGCTGATCTATGCGCAGGCCGGCCACGGCCGGCGCGCGAGTGTCTACACCGACTACACCTTCGCGGTCTGGAACCGCACGCCGGTCGATGCTGCCGAGGCGCAGGCCGTGGTCGATGCGATTGCAAGGCGCGAGCCGGCGCAACCGGGTGCGCTGCAACTGGTGGCGTTCGCCAAGGCCTACTCGGGCTTGACCGACGCCGAGTTCCGCGACGTCGACCGCGTCATCCGCCAGACCACGCTGGAGAAGTTCGGCCCGGTGCGCAGCGTCAAGCCGACGCTGGTGTTCGAGCTCGGCTTCGAAGGCATCAACCGCAGCCCGCGCCACAAGAGCGGCATCGCCGTGCGCTTCCCGCGCATGCTGCGCATCCGCAGCGACAAGCCGCTGCACGAAGCGGATTCACTGGCGCAGCTCGAAGCTCTGTTTGCGCCCTCTCCCCCCGCGTGAGGGCGGGGGGTGAGGGGGGCTTTCGAGGCGCATGCGCCGAGCCCGCCGAACGGCATCGGCTTGCGAGCCGATGCGCGCACTGCAAGTGAGGGCCGGGGCACCGCCACGCCTTCCGCAGCGGTGTGCCGGATCGTCGGCCGCGCCCTCACCCTAACCCACTCCCAGAGGGAGAGGGGATCAAGCGTTCACCACTCCCAGAGGGACAGGGGACCAAACCCTCAAGCCAGCGTCAACAACTCCCGCGCCAGCTCGTGCGGAAGGTCGACCATAACGTCGTGGCTGCACGGTAGTTTCGTCACCCGCCACCCCGGCGCGCCGTCGAACTTGGCAGCGAAGTGGCGGAACGGGCTCGGGTCCCAGGCATCGGCCAGGATGTACACGCGGTGCGCGATCTTCGCGCCGTCGCCGCTCAGCAGCGACGGCATGTCGAAGGTGGCCAGGGCCTGCGGTACGCAGCGCCGGTCGACCCAGGCGCGGTTCGCCGGCGCAATCTGGAACACCTCGGCCGGGATCGGCTGCATCATGCCGCTGCGGCCTTCGAGTGCTGAGGCGCGAAATCCGCCGACGAAGACGGCCGCCACCTCGGGCGGCAAGGCCTTGTTGATGAGGCCGATCAGCGAGTCGCCGTTCTCCGGCACGAAGGCATCGAGGTAGACCAGCGCCTTGATCCGCCCTGCCATGCGGTCAGCCACGCCGGTGATCACCATGCCGCCGTAGGAGTGGCCGCACAGGATCACATCGTTCAACTCTTCCCACTCAATCACGCCGCAGACGTCGCGGATGTGGGTCTCTAGCGTGATTGATTCGTGGTTCTGGTGTGAGCGTTCGCCGACCCCCGAATGCGTGGGCGTGAACACCGTGTGGCCAGCGTCGCGCAAGGCCTTGGCCGTGTCGCGGTAACACCAGCCGCCGTGCCAGGCCCCGTGGACCAGAACGAATGTCGCCATAAACCTCTCCGCTTGTTGATCGGGGCGGAAAGGCTAGCCTCCCGCAGCGCTTCGTTCAAGCCGGCAACTACCCGAGCTTCTTGTGAATTCATTCACCGCAGAGTGAAGGAGTTGAAGAAGTTGAAGGAGTTGACGGAGTTGGCGCAGAGCAAGAAAGACTTGATTTTCCTCAGCGCCAACTCCGTCAACTCCGTTCCTCTGCGGTGACGTATTGGTTTGTTCGGCGCTGACCCGCCTCAAGCGCGCAACGAGCGCAGCACCGCTGCGGCGCGCAGTTGGCCGACTTCGATGCCGTTCCAGTTCACCAATGGCACTTCGCTGAGCGAGCGCATGAACTTGGTTTCGGTGTCGTCGAGCGCAACGAAGGCTTCGATCACGGCGGCCATCACCACCTCGCAGGCGCGGGCGGTGTTGCCGTCGTCGATCTTGATCGCGACGCCCAGGCCGCGGTCCGGCAGCGCGGCGCAGAACACACCTTCGGCGCCAACCTTGCAGAAGACGCGTTCACCGAGGCGCTCCATCACCCGGGTGTCGAAACGGCCGCTGCCGGCCACCATGAAGGGCGCGCTCGCCACAGCGCGGCGCAAGCGCTTCGCGGCCTGTGCGTGGGATGCGCTCAGGCCGATGCCGGTGCCGACGCGGGCGAAGGCCTGGGCCAGGTTGCGCAGCGGGATCGCGAAGGTCGGGATCGAGCAGCCGTCCACGCCTTGCGGTGCGGCGCTCAGGTCGAAGCCGGTGCTGGTCTGCAATGCGGCCGTCACCTCGCGCATCACCGGGTGCCCGGCGTGGACATAGCCGCGTGCGTATTGGCGCAGGTCAACGCTGCCGTGCATGGCGCACGCCAGGCACAGAAAGCCGGCGTGCTTGCCGGAGCAGTTGTTGTTCAGGGCCGTCGGCCCCAGGCCCTGCGCAGCGAGGGCGCGCGCGGCGCTGTCGAGGTACGGCCAGTGCGTGCCGCATTCGAGCGCTGCCACGTCGAACCCGGCCTTCGCGAGCAGGCCCGCAACGGTCTGGGTGTGCAGCGCTTCGCCGTTGTGCGAGGCACACGCGATGGCGAGTTCGACGTCGCTCAGACCGAGCCGGTCGGCCGCGCCGCTGGCCAGCAGCGGCAGCGCTTGCAAGACCTTCACGGCCGAGCGCGGAAAGACGGGCCGGTCGATGTCGCCGAGTGCGGCCAGCACCGCGCCATCGGCATCGAGCACGGCAAGCGCGCCGCAGTGGCTGGACTCGACGGCGTGGCCGCGCAGTGCTTCGACGAGAATCGGGTTCATCGCGCCACTGTAGCGCGGTGACGGGTCGGGAAGGCGTGTCGTACAACAACTCGCGAGTGTGCCGGCGGCGCCGCGACAATCGAGCCCGCATGTCCGCCGCCGCCTTCGCCCTCGTCATCAGCGCCGGGCTGCTGCATTCGATCTGGAACATCGCGGCCAAGCGCTCGGGGGGCGACGACCGCTTCGCGCTCATCGCCGGCTTGCTGCTGGTGCTGATCTGGGCGCCGGTGGGCGTGTGGGCCGGCTCGGGTGTGCTGGGGCAGTGGGGCTGGCGCGAGTGGGGCGTGGTGCTGGCCAGCGCGGTCGTGCACCTGGTGTACTTTCAGACGCTGCTGCGAGGTTATCGCCTGTCTGACCTGACGGTGGTGTACCCGGTGGCGCGCGGCAGCGGGCCGCTGCTGAGTTCGATCGGCGCGGTGCTGTGGCTCGGCGAGACGATCGGCCTCATCGGCGCGCTCGGCATCGGCGCCGTTTCGCTCGGCGTGTTCTTCATTGCCGGCGGCCCGGCGCTGTGGGTCAAGGCGCACGATCCGGCGCAGCGCTCGCGCGTGCGCGCCGGTCTGCGCTACGGCGCAGCCACCGGCGCGCTGATTGCTGGCTACACCTTGATCGACGGCTACGCAGTGAAGGTGATGCTGCTCGCGCCGGTGTTGGTCGACTACCTCGGCAACCTGTTCCGCCTGCCGTTTCTGCTGCCTGCGGCGTGGCGCGATCCGCCTGCGTTCGTGCAGGCCTGCCGCGTGCAATGGCGTTATGCGCTGGTGGTGGCGGTGCTCGGGCCGCTGGCCTATGTGATGGTGTTGTACGCGGTGCGGATGGCGCCGCTCAGCCATGTGGCGCCGGCCCGCGAGGTGTCGATGCTGTTCGCGGCATTGATCGGCGGCCGGCTGTTGGGCGAGGGCGACCGGGGCCTGCGGATTGGCGGCGCGGTGTGCATCGCGCTGGGTGTGGCGGCACTGGCGCTGGGTTGACCCGCCGGCCGGTGTGCGGCGCGTTCGCGGGCACACTGGGTCAATGCGAACTCTCCTCTGCACGAGCCGATTCATCGTCATCACCCTGGCCGCGCTGACGCTCGGCGCGTGCCGTCTGGCGCCCGACACGGCGCCGGTCACTGCATCCGCCAACGACGCACCGCTGCCAGCCCTGATCGCTGCCCTGCGTTCGCGCCCGCTCGTGCTGCTCGGCGAGGTGCACGACAACGTCGCCCAGCATGCATTGCGCACCGAGGCACTGCGCGCCTTGCTGGACAGCGGCGCGCGCCCGGCGCTGCTGATGGAGCAGTTCGACCGCGAGCAGCAAGGCGCCATCGACCGCGCGCTGGCGCGGCCGGGTGCCAATGTCGATGCGGTCATCGCGGCCGGCGCGCCCGATGCGGCGGCGATGCAGGGCTGGGACTGGGCGCTGTACCGCCCCTACCTCGCGCTCGCGCTCGAACATCGCTTGCCGATCGTCGCGGCCAACGTGTCGCGCGCCGACACGCGGCGGATCGTGCAGAACGGCCTGCCGGCGCTCGGCTTCATCGCCGCCGTACCCGCCGACATTGACACCGCGCAAGCCCAAGCCATCGTCGACAGCCACTGCGGCATGCTCGACGCTGCACAAGCGCAGCGCATGGTCAGCGCCCAGGTGGCGCGCGACCAGTTCATGGCGCGAGTGCTCGAAGCCAACGCCGCGCAAGGCGCACTGCTGCTGGCCGGCAACGGCCATGTGCGCACCGACATCGGCGTGCCCCGCTGGCTCAGCCCCGCGACCCGCGCCCGCAGCGTGGCAATCGGCCTGCTGGAGCCCGGCGACGCCAGCGCCCCGGCCTTCGACCTGGCCTTCACGACCGCCGCGCAGTTGCGGCCCGATCCGTGCGAAGGGATGAAGGGCGCCGCGCCGAACCGCTGACGGAGGCTTCGATGCTGCGTTGCATAACCTGGAAATACCAACTCACCACCGCAGAGGCGCAGAGAACGCAGAGGAAGCGCCGAGAAGACAAATCCAGTTTCTTACTCTGCGAACCTCTGCGTTCTCTGCGTTCTCTGCGTTCTCTGCGCCTCTGCGGTGCGTGAGTTGATCTCTTCGGAAATCAACCCATGGAAACGAACGCGCGCAACTCGCCCGCCATGCGCACCAGCGAGGGCTGGTGGATGTACATCATGTGGCCGGCTTCGAAGTAGCTGACCTTGACGTTGCTCCGCCCGGCCTCGCGCAGCCCGAGGTGGCTCAGCGTGTAGTCGCCGGCGGCGTGCGGCGTGCCGAGGTCGTAGTAGCCGCTGGCCACGTACACGCGCATGTGCGGGTTCGCCTGCATCGCCTTGCGCAGGCTCGCGCCGACGTTGACGTACTTGTTGGCAAACTCCTTCCAGGTCCACTTGTCCCAGATCGGCGCGTGCACGACATACGGCGCGTCGATGTCGAACTTCAAGGTGTCTTTCAGCAGCCGGTTCATGCCGGTGGCGAAGGCGCCGACCACGTTGTTCATGAAGGCATCGGTCTCGGTGTGTTCGCCGGCGTCGTCCGGGTCCTGGCCGAGGAAGCGGGTGTCGAGCCGGCCGACGGTCTGGCCGCGCTCGCGCAACAGTTCCTTGAAGTAGCGGAACGGGTCCGGCCGCAGGTCGGCCTTCTTCACATAGGCTTCGCTCAAGCCTGAATAACGCGCGACCTGAGCGGTAACCTGAGCCCGCGCCGCGCCCTGCAGCGTCGAGCCCTGCATCAGCGCCACCACGTAAGCGTTGTTGGCGAAGGCCTCGGCGGCGCGCACCACGTCGGCCAGCGGCTGCTTCTGCAGATCGGGCACCAGCGCCTTGTGGTACCAGGCGGTGGCGGCGTAGGTGGGCAGGAAGAGCGCATACGGCAGCTCGTTGCCGTGGTCGAAGCACAGCGTCTGCATGTCGATCGCCAGCGACACCAGCATCACGCCGTTGATGAAGATGTCATGCTTGTCCTGCAGGTGCAAAGACAAGCCGGCGGCACGCGTCGTGCCGTAGCTTTCGCCGATCAGGTACTTCGGGCTGCCCCAGCGGCCATAGCGCGTCAGGTACAGGCGGATGAACTCTCCCACCGAATCGAGGTCGCGCTGGTACTCGTGGAACTCGCTGGCGCGCTCGCCCTCGGCCATGCGCGAGTGGCCGGTCCCCACCGGGTCGATGAAGACCAGGTCGCTGTCGGTCAGCAACGTGTGTTCGTTGTCGACCAGCGCGTACGGCGGCGGCGGTGCGTTGCCCATCGTGTCGCAGGCGACGCGCTGCGGGCCGAGGATGCCCAGGTGCAGCCAGACGCTGCTCGACCCCGGGCCGCCGTTGAAGCTGAAGGTGACGGGGCGAGGGTTCGGTGTGGCCGCTGCGTTCTTGTCGGGCTTGCGCGTGTAGGCGGTGAAGAAGAACGCCGCGCGCGGTTTGTCGGCCTTGGGCTCGCCGTCCTTGGCAGGTTCCTTGGCCTTGTCGACGCTGGCGTAGCCCGGGTCGAAGTCGCGCAGCACGAGCGTGCCGCAGGTGGCCGTGTAGTCCAGCGTCTTCTTGCCCAGCTTGAGCCGATGCTCAGTGACGACGAGCCGCTCTTGCGGCCCGGCGGGTGAGGCGCCCGGGGCGGCGGCGGTGGCGCTGGTGTTGTTGGTGTTGGTGTTGGAAATAGACGCCGCACCCGCAGTGGCGTTGCGATCGGAGTTCGGTGGGGTCATGGGCAGGTTGCTCGGGCGGTTGGACGGGTTGTCGATAGAGTGCGCGGGGCCGTTCTGACTTCACTTTAACCCGCACCGATGCCCTCGCTCACCCCCGCGCTTGTTCCCGCGCTTGTTCCAGTTTTCCCCGCCCTCGCCGGCATCGACTTCACCAGCCGCCCGACCCCGCGCAAGCCGATCACGGTGGCGCTCGGCCACCTGCAGCGCGGCGTGCTGCGGCTGGAGCGCATCGAGGCCCACACCGGCTTCGACAGCTTCGCGCGCTGGCTGCGCACTCCCGGCCCCTGGCTCGGCGTGTTCGACCTGCCGTTCGGCCTGCCGCGCGAACTGGTGCTGGCGCTCGGCTGGCCGACCGACTGGCTCGCGCTGATGCGCCATTACGCGGCACTGTCGCGCGAAGAGATCCGCGCCACCTTCGCGGCGTTCTGCGACGCGCGCCCGGCTGGCGGCAAGTTCGCGCACCGGGCGGTGGACCGGCCGGCGGGCTCGTCGCCGTCGATGAAGTGGGTGAATCCGCCGGTGGCCTACATGCTGCACGCCGGCGTGCCGCTGCTGATCGAGGCCGGCGTGCACCTGCCGGGCCTGCATGCCGGTGATGCGGACCGGGTCGCGCTCGAAGGCTATCCCGGCCTGCTGGCGCGCGAGGTGCTCGGCGCGCGCTCGTACAAGAGTGACGACCGTGCCAGGCAGACGCCCGAACGGCTGATCGCGCGCATCGACCTGATCGATGCGCTCGACCAGGGCCGCACCCGCCTGGCGCTGCGCCTGAAGCTGAGCCACGCGCAGCGCGAAGACCTGATCGCCGATGCTTCGGGGGACCGGCTCGATGCGGTGCTGTGCCTGGTGCAGGCGGCGTGGGCGAGCACGCGGCCAAACCACGGGCTGCCGGCCGCGATCGACCCGCTCGAAGGCTGGATCGTGACCGCGCCGCAAAGCGTTTGACGCGACTGAAGCGCATACAGCGCATACAGCGCATACAGCGCATGCAGCGCATGCAGCGCCGCAGCCCGCGTCCGGACTGCTGCTAACGTCAGCGCCGATGCATTCGTTCAATCTGGTGTTGCTGGCCGGCGGCCTGCTGGTGTTCATCAGCCTGCTGGCCGGTGTGCTGTCGTCGCGCCTTGGCCTGCCGTTCCTGTTGGTGTTCCTGCTCGCCGGCATGTTCGTCGGTGTCGATGGCCCGGTCGGCGTGCCGTTCGACAACGCCCGGCTCTCGGCCTGGGTCGGCAATGCGGCGCTCGCCGTGATCCTGCTCGAAGGCGGCATCAGCACCCGCATGCAGACTGTGCGCAGCGGCCTCAAGCCGGCGCTGCTGCTGGCCACCGTCGGCGTGCTGCTGACGGCGGCGCTGGTTGGCGCGGTGGCGATGCACGTGATGCACGTCGACTGGCGCCATGGCCTGCTGCTCGGCGCCATCGTCGGCTCCACCGATGCGGCGGCCGTGTTCTCGGTGCTGCGCCAGACCGGGCTGCGCTTGAGCGACAAGGTCTCGGCGACGCTGGAGCTCGAGTCGGGCCTGAACGACCCGGTGGCGGTGTTCCTGGTGCTGGCGTTGATCGCCTCGATTCAGCGCGATGCCGGCCTGCTCGATGCGCTCTGGCTGCTGGCGCGGCAGGTCGGCTTCGGGGCTGCCTTCGGCCTGGCCGGTGCCTGGGGCGTGGCGCGGCTGCTGCGCAGGCTGCCGCTGACGGTGGAGCACGGCGGCGTGCTGTCGCTCATCATCGTCTCGGCCGGCATGGCGGTGTTTGCGGCCGCCGGGCTGGTCGAAGGCTCGGGCTTTCTGGGCATCTACCTGTTCGGCGTGCGGGTGCGCGATGGGGCCGAGCAGGCGGCGCATGCGGCGTCGTCGGCACTCGACGGCTTCGCCTGGGCCGCGCAGGCGATGCTGTTCCTGCTGCTCGGCCTGCTGGTCTCGCCGCACGACATGCTGCAAACCGCCGGCGCCACGCTGGCAGTGGCCGGCACGCTGATGTTCATCGCGCGCCCGCTCGCGGTGTGGCTGTGCCTGCTGCCGCTGCGTTTCGGGCTGCGGCCGAGCCTGTTCATCGGCTGGGTCGGGCTGCGCGGCGCGGTGCCCATCGTGCTGGCACTGTTCCCGATGATGGACAAGGTGGAGGGCAGCTACCGCTTCTTCAACGTCGCGTTCGCGGTTGTGCTGGCGTCGTTGCTGCTGCAGGGCACGACGCTGGGCTGGGTCGCGAAGCTGTTGCGTGTGGTCGAGCCGCCGCAGGCGCCGCCGGCCGAGCACCGCGCAGTGCAGGGCCGGCTGACCATCGACGCCGAGCTGCCGCTGGCCGACGTGCTCGCGTTCTTCCAGCTGCCGCTGCCCGAGCACAGTGGCACGAGCCTGGGCGACTGGCTGACCGACAACCTGGCGCGCGATCTTGTCGAAGGCGATGGCATCGACTGGCACGGCGCCCACTTCCGGGTGCTGAGCCTGCGCGACGGCAAGGTCGACCGGGTCGGGCTGGCGCTGGCGCCGAAGGCGCCGTGACATTGCCAACGCCTGCCGCGGTTCGCGGTGTTGCCGCTGCCGCCACCAAGGCCTGGTTCGCCGCGCGCGGCTGGAAGCCATTCCCGTTCCAGCGCGAAGTCTGGGCCGCGATGGCCGCCGGCCACAGCGGCCTGCTGCACGCAACCACCGGCTCGGGCAAGTCCTACGCGGTGGGCTTGGGCGCGCTGCTGCGGGCGGCCGCGCTGAAGGTGCCTCGGCAAGGAACCCAAGCACCCAAGCTCGGCGTGCTCTGGCTCACCCCCATGCGGGCGCTGGCCGCCGACACGCTGCGTGCCCTGCAATCCCCGCTCGCCGAGCTGGCGCCGAACTGGACCCTCGGCATGCGCACCGGCGACACGCCGAGCGCCGAGCGCGCACGCCAGGACCGGCGCTTCCCGAGCGTGCTCGTCACCACGCCCGAGTCGCTCAGCGTGATGCTGTCGCGCGAAGGCGCGCACGACGAACTGGCCAGCGTGCACACGGTCGTCGTCGACGAATGGCACGAGCTGCTGGGCAACAAGCGCGGCGTGCAGGTGCAGCTCGCGCTGGCGCGGCTGAAGCGCTGGAACCCGGGCCTCGTCGTGTGGGGCTTGAGTGCGACGTTAGGCAACCTCGACGACGCGCTGCGCGTGCTGCTCGGGCCGCAGGTCGAAGGCGGCACGCCGGGCAAGCTGGTGCAGGGCCGGGTCGAGAAGAACCTGCTGATCGACACGCTGCTGCCCGAACACCCCGGGCGCTTTTCCTGGGGCGGGCACCTGGGCAAGCAGATGCAGCTGCCGGTGGTGGCCGAGATCGAGAAGTCGAGCACCACGCTGGTGTTCGTCAACGTGCGCTCGCAGGCCGAGATCTGGTACCAGCTGCTGCTGCAGGAGCGGCCGGAGTGGGCCGGCGTGGTCGCACTGCACCACGGCTCGCTCGACAAGTCGGTGCGTGAATGGGTCGAGGCGGGCCTGAAGGAGGGGCGCTTGAAGGCGGTGGTGGCGACCTCGTCGCTCGACCTCGGCGTCGACTTCCTGCCGGTCGAACGGGTGCTGCAGATCGGCTCGGCGAAGGGCATCGCGCGGCTGCTCCAGCGGGCCGGGCGCAGCGGCCACGCGCCGGGCCGCGCCAGCCGCATCACGCTGGTGCCGACCAACACGCTCGAGCTGGTCGAAGCGGTGGCGGCGCGGCGTGCTGCGCAGGCCGGCACGATCGAACAGCGCGCCACGCCCGACAAGCCGCTCGACGTGCTGGTGCAGCACCTGGTGACGGTGGCGCTCGGCGGCGGTTTCACGGCCACCGCACTGTTCGACGAAGTACGCGGCGCGCATGCCTACCGCGCGTTGACGCCGGATGAATTTCAGTGGGCACTCGACTTCGTGGTGAAGGGTGGCGCAAGCCTGGCGGTGTACCCGGAGTACCACCGCGTCGTCGAGGTCGAGGGCGTGTACCGCGTGCCGGACCGCGGCATCGCGCGGCGCCACCGGATGCAGATCGGCACCATCGTCTCGGACTCGTCGATGACGGTGGCCTACCTGAGCGGCGGGCGCATCGGCACGGTCGAAGAAGGCTTCATCGCACGGCTGCGCAAGGGCGACTGTTTCCTGTTTGCCGGCCGCATGCTCGAGTACCTGCGCACGCAGGACATGACGGCTTATGTGAAGCGTGCCGAGAAGAACAAGGGCGTGGTGACGAGCTGGGCAGGGGCGAAGATGCCGCTGTCGAACGAGCTGGCGGATGCGGTGCTGGAGGTTCTGGCCGGGGCGGCCAACGACGCCCAAACGGGCCGCGCCGGCCACATCGACACGATGGGCGAGCCCGAGCTGGAAGCCGCGCGGCCGATGCTCGAGGCGCAGCTGCGTTTGTCGCGCATTCCCACGCCGGCCACCTTGCTGATCGAGCGCTTCACGTCGCGCGAAGGCCAGCACCTGTTCGTCTACCCGTTCGCCGGCCGCAACGCCCACATCGGCCTGGCCAGCCTGCTGGCGTGGCGGCTCGCGAAGGACGCGCCGAACACCTTCAGCCTGTCGATCAACGACTACGGGCTGGAGCTGCTGAGTGCCTTGCCGGTGAGTGCCGCGCCGCTGCGCGATGCGAGCCTGTTCAGTGCCGACAACCTGCTCCACGATGTGCTCGCGAGCCTGAACTCGAGCGAGCTGGCGCGGCGGCGTTTCCGCGAGATCGCGCGGGTAGCGGGGCTGGTGTTCACAGGCTTTCCGGGCCAGCCGAAGAGCACGCGCCAGTTGCAGGCATCGAGCTCGCTTTTCTTCGATGTGTTCAGCAAATACGACGCCGCCAACCTGCTGCTGACGCAGGCCCAAACCGAGGTGCTGAGCCAGGAGCTCGACATTCGCCGGCTCGGCGCCAGCTTGACACGCATGCGCGGCCAGCGCATCGAATTCGTCGAGCTGAAGGTGCCCAGCCCGTTCGCGCTGCCGCTGATGGTGGAGCGCTTTCGCGAGAAGCTCAGCACCGAAAAATTGAAGGACCGGCTGGAACGGATGTTGAAGGACATGGAGCGGGTGGTGGATGCCGCCGATGCGGCGCTGCGGCCGGGCTGACGCGTTTTGCCGGCGTTGGCCCTTGGCACAAGGTGCAGCGGCTCTTACGGATTTGCTTTCGGTCGCCAAGAACCTCCGTTCGCCCTGAGCCCGTCGAAGGGCTTCGACAAGCCTGTCCTGAGCTTGCCGAAGGGCTTAGCCCGAACGGACATCTATGCAATTGAATGCAAATCGGTATCAGCCGTGCCGGCTGGCCACCACCACCAGCAAGCGCATCGGCTGGCCGGCCGCATCGGGCTGCATGTCATCGAGCCAGGCCGCACCGAACACAGGCTTGCTGCCGAGCCAGTCGCGGCGCTGCCAGACCTGCAAATGAAAGCCGAGCTGTTGCTGCGGATAGCCGCCCACTGCGCTCCAGCCAGGCCCGAGGCGGCCGGTGTAGAAGGCCGTGACGGCCTCCCGCGAGGCGGTCTTGTCCAGCAGGTAGCGCGCGAAACTCAAGGCGCCATGGCTGGGCCGAAGCTGGGTCGCGATGACGGCCTCGCAATCGGACAAGGCCAGCTCGAATGCGCCCCGTGCCTGCAAGGGCTGCGCGCCGGGCGGTGCCAGTTCGGGCCCGGGTGCGGCCTCACCGGCGCAGGCGGGAGGCGTCAGTGCGATCACGATGGCGCCACTGGCAAAACAGCGACGACGCAAAACGAACCCATGCTTCACTGGTTGTTCAGGATGACCGTGTTGGCTGCCGACTGGAAGAACGGATCGGCCGGGCCGCGGTAGCGGTCGGCGGTCGGGCTGGCGCGCGGCAGCGCCAGATCGTACAGCGCCTCGCGCAGCGATTTGCGGCCGGCCGCGACATCGGCCGTGACCTCGCGGATCAGCTCCTTCGACAGGCCGTTCGCGAGCCCCGACACCACCTTGCCCGACACCGGCAGCCTGGTCGCCGCCGTTGTCGCCACCGACAGCACGGTGCTGAAGGCGTTCGTCAAAATGTCGGCCTTTGTCTTGTCGTCGGCATTCATCTTGTTGATGGCCGCTTCGGTCGCGCCCGCGTAGTAGCCCAGGTTCTGCGCGTTGCGGTAGAAGTCCTTGCCGCCCTGGTTTTCGGGCGTATTGATGAAGGCGCTGGCATTGCTCGCGGTGCCGGCACCTTGCAGCTGCGCAATCTGGCGCCCCAGCACCGGGTTGTTCGAGCTCGGGTTTTCGGTCAGCACCTCGCTCAGGTAGCGGGTCAGCGCCTTGCCGCTGGCGTCGCGCGTGTTCAGCGCGTCGACGACACCGCGTGTGTCCGAATTCATGATCGCGGTCATGCCGTCGGCAACCGTTTTGGCCGTGTCACCGGCTCCCGGGTTCGGCGACAGCAGCGAGTCGCTGTCGCGGATGTCTTTCAGGGTGCCGGCGGCGGCGTCAAAAACCCGCGCCTTGGTCTGGGCGTTGCCGCTGGCCGCTGCCGCGTCGAGCACGCCGCGCAGCACCGCCGGGTCGAAGGTGGTGGACGCGTTTGCCGTCGCGCCGCCACCCATCCCCGCACCCCAGTAGGTGGTGACTCGTTCGCCCTCGCCGGCCTTCAAGACGGCAGCCAGCTGGTTGGCGTCGAGTGACTTGACTGCGGCATTGAACGTCGCCGGGTCCGACGCCATGCTGGCCAGCACCTTGCCGACCGCGAGCGCGTCCTTGTCGCCGGTGATCAGGCTGTTGTAGCCGAGGCCGTTGTCCATCGAAGAGTCGCGATCGGTGGCGCGGCCGGCCATGGCCTTCACGTAGTCAAGCTTCGATGCCGCCGGCGCGAACGTGGCCACGGCGTCGCCGAGCGCGAGCGCCTCGTCGCGCCCGCTGAACACCGAAGACAGGCGCGCGAGCTGCGTGCCGTCGAGGTCTTGCGCCATCTCGTTGAACAGGTCGCGCTTTTCGCCGCCGGACAGGCCTTGCGCACCGAAGATGCCGCCACTGTTGATGTCGGAAGCCCAGCCCTTGAGGTCGCCGTCACTGAGCTTGCCGACGATTTTGTCGACGTCGGCGCCCGAAAACTGCTTCAACAGCGCGTTGATCTCGTGCATGTGGTCGTTGCGCGAGGTGCCCATAAAGCCGTCGTCGTTGACGAGGCTGTGGATTTTCTGCGCGGCTTGGTCGACGGTGATCGGCATGGTGGTTCCAGTCAAGGTTGACACGGTTTGATCCAGTCAGACTAGCCACCCGGGCCAGTTTCGAACAGTTCGGGTCGGCCCGAGCTGGGGTGCGCCCTAGGTGCGGTATGTGTTGCATGGCGACCGGCGACCCCTGCCAGGCACCCAGCGCGGCCTGCGGAACTTTCCAGACCCTGCTCACCTCAGAAAACAAGCCGGGCGAATATACTGGTGAACGAAGTTTGTATGAATCAGATTCACGCGGCAAAGCGCCAGGACAAGGGGTCACTCATGGGTGCCAAACTCAAGGTTGCAGGGTGGCTGGCGGTCGGCGCAGTCGCCGGTGCGCTCACCACGATGCAGTTGCAAGCCACCGCCCGCAACGGCGTGGCACAGTTGCCGCTCGAAGAGCTGCAGCAGCTCGCGGCGGTATTCGGCATGGTCAAGACCGACTACGTGGAACCGGTGGATGAGAAAAAGCTCATCGGCGACGCCATCTCCGGCATGGTCGCCGGCCTCGACCCGCATTCCCAGTACTTCGACAAGAAGAACTACAAGGAATTCCGCGAAGCGACCACCGGCCGCTTCATCGGCATCGGCATCGAAATGGCGATGGAAGAAGGCCTGGTGAAGGTCGTCAGCCCGATCGAGGGCTCGCCCGCATTCCGCGCCGGCATGAAGAGCGGCGACCTGATCACCAAGATCGACGACACGATCGTGAAAGGCCTGAGCGTCGACCAGGCGGTCAAGCGCATGCGCGGCGAGCCGGGTACCAAGGTCGTGCTGACAGTGCTGCGCAAGTCGGAAAGCCGCAGTTTCCCGGTGACCATCGTGCGCGAGGAAATTCGCACCCAGAGCGTGCGCTCCAAGGTCATCGAACCCGGTTACGCCTGGCTGCGTGTGAGCCAGTTCCAGGACCGCACGGTCGACGACTTCGCGCGCAAGCTCGAAGAGATCTACAAGGCCGAGCCGAAGCTGAAAGGCCTGGTGCTCGACCTGCGCAACGACCCGGGCGGCCTGCTCGAAGGAGCGGTGGCGATCTCCGCTGCCTTCCTGCCGAGCGACGTGCTGGTGGTGTCGACCAACGGCCAGCTCGCTGACTCGAAGCAGACCTTCAAGGCCAGCCCGTCCGACTACCTGCGTCGCGGCGGCTCCGACCCGCTGCGCAAGCTGCCGGAGGCCCTGAAGAACGTGCCGCTGATCGTGCTGGTCAACGAAGGCTCGGCCTCGGCGAGCGAGATCGTCGCCGGCGCGCTGCAAGACCACAAGCGCGCCATCATCATGGGTGCCCAGACCTTCGGCAAGGGCTCGGTGCAGACGGTGCGCCCGCTCTCGCCCGAGACTGCGCTGAAGATCACCACCGCGCGCTATTACACGCCCAGCGGAGCATCGATCCAGGCCAAGGGCATCGTGCCCGACGTGATGCTCGACGAGACCGCAGAAGGCAATCTGTTCGCCGCCCTTCGCACCCGCGAGGCCGACCTCGAGAAGCATTTGCAAAGCGGGCAGGGTGCCGAGAAGAAAGACGAAGCCCGTGAAAAGGCCCGCGACGAAGCGCGCAAGAAGCTCGAAGACGAAACCGCCAGGAAGGCCGCCACGCGCACCGATCTGAAGCCGCCGCCCGAGTTCGGTACCGCGGAAGACTTCCAGCTGACCCAGGCCTTGAACCGGTTGAAGGGCAAGACCGTGCTGGTCAGCAAGACGGCCGTAGAGCGCAAGGCCGAGACCGACACCACGAACTGAGCGCATCGCGCGACGGTGCGTCGCCTTTCCATCCAGCGCCCGTGCAGCCCACGGGCGTTTTCACGCGCGACGGGCGCCACACTGCTAGGCTGCGCCGATGAACGACGACCAGTTGCTGCGCTACTCGCGCCATGTCCTGCTCGACGACATCGGCATCGAAGGTCAGCGCCGCATCCTGGCGGCGCACGCACTGGTGATCGGTGCGGGCGGGCTGGGCTCGCCGGTGGTGCTGTACCTGGCGACGGCCGGCGTAGGCACGATCACCGTCGTCGATGACGACGTGGTCGACGTGACCAACCTGCAGCGTCAGATCGCCCACACGCTGGCGCGCGTCGGCCAGCCCAAGGTCGCCTCGATCGCGGCCGCCGTTGCCGCGATCAACCCGGACGTGCGCGTGATCGCGTTGCAAGCGCGCGCCGACCCGCAACAACTTGCGGTCTGGGTCGCCGCCGCCGATGTCGTCATCGACTGCAGCGACAACTTTGCGACCCGCCACCAGGTCAACGCGGCCTGCGTGGCGCATGGCAAGCCGCTGGTGTCGGGGGCGGCGATCGGCTTCGACGGGCAGATTTCGGTCTTTGACACACGCGACGCGCGCGACGCCGGCCAATCCACCGATGCCGCCGCGCCGCCCTGCTACGCCTGCCTGTTCCCGCCCGGCGCCACCTTCGAGGAAGTGCGCTGCGCAACGATGGGCGTCTTCGCGCCGCTGGTGGGCATCATCGGCAGCATGCAGGCGGCCGAGGCGCTGAAGCTGCTCGCGGGCGTGGGCTCGTCGCTGGCCGGGCGCTTGCAGATGCTCGACGCTCGCACGATGGAATGGAGCGAGATCCGGACTTCGCGCAGCCCGGGCTGCCCGGTGTGCGGAACCCGGGCGGCAGCATCATCCTAGTCATACAAATGACTCAGTTGACTCATCTGATGCAGATGCAGGTGCAGATGCTGTGTAGACTGATGCCCCATGCATACCGCCGTTGCTGAAGCATTGTTCGCTGCCATCGCCCCGGAAGCGGCGGGCATGCCGCTGTACCGGGTCGTGAAGCGCTCGCTGCTGGGGGCGATCGAGTCCGGCCGCTGCCCGCCGGGCCAGGCGCTGCCGAGCGAAACGCTGATTGCCGCTGCGATGGGGGTGTCGATCGGCACGCTGCGTCGCGCGGTCGACGAACTCGCGGCCGAGCACATCCTGGTGCGGCGCCAGGGCCGTGGCACCTTCGTGGCCACGCACCACCCGAGCCGCTTTCTGTTCCAGTTCTTTCATGTCGAACGCGCTGACGGCCTGCGCGAAGCACCGCGCGTCGACCTGGTCTCGTTCGAGCGCGTGCGCGCCACTGACGAAGCCGCGCAGGCACTGAACCTTCGCCCCGGCGACGCGGTAATCCAGATCGAGAACCGCCTGCAGCTCCAGGGCCGGGCGGTGATCTACGACCGCCTGACGCTGCCAGCCACGCTCTTCAAGGGCCTGACCGAAAAGCGTTTTCGCGAACGGCCGGGCACGATCTACCAGCTCTATCAGAGCGACTACGCGATCACGGTGGTGCGCGCTCTCGAGCGCGCCCGCGCCTGCGGCGCCGACCGCCACACCGTGCGCGTGCTCGGCCTGGCGCCTGGCGAGCCGGTGCTGCAGGTGCTGCGCACCGCGCTGACCTTCGGCGACCGCCCGGTCGAGCACCGCGTCTCGACCCTGGACACGACCCACCACGACTATGTCCAGTTGCTGTCGCGCCCGGCAATGCCAGCCGACTGATCCTCCGATCGCGATAAGCTGCACCCATGGACAAGAAGACCGACCTCACCGCCCGCAATTTCCCGACTGCGAAACAGGACGCCACCGACAGCGCCCCGCCGTTGACGCGCTACGACGGCCCGGAAAGCTCGTACCGCCTGGCCTTCACCGACACGGCCTTTCTGCTGCGCGAAGAAATGCGCCCGGTGCGCATGCAGCTCGAACTGCTCAAGCCCGAACTGGTGCAGGACGAGCAAGGTATCGAGTCGACCATCGTCATCTTCGGCAGTGCGCGCATCGTGCCGCCCGACGTGGCGCAGCGCCTGCTCGACGACGCCCGTTCGGCTGGCGATGCGACCGCGCTGGCACTGGCCGAACGCCACATGGCGATGTCGCACTACTACGAGCAGGCGCGCCGCTTCGCTGCCATCGTCACCGAGAAGTCGCGCGCACTGGCCACGCCGATGGTGGTCGTCACCGGCGGCGGGCCGGGCATCATGGAGGCCGGCAACCGCGGCGCGTTCGAGGTCGGCGGCAAGAGCATCGGCCTGAACATCGTGCTTCAGCACGAGCAGACGCCGAACCCGTACATCACGCCCGAGCTGTGCTTCCAGTTCCACTACTTCGGCCTGCGCAAGATGCACTTTTTGATGCGCTCGGTGGCGCTGGTGTGCTTCCCCGGCGGCTTCGGCACGCTCGACGAACTGTTCGAGGCCCTGACGCTGATCCAGACTGGCAAGTCGCGCCGGCGCCCTGTGCTGCTGTTCGGCCGCGAGTTCTGGACCCGGCTGATCGACTTCGACCTGCTGGTCGAGACCGGCATGATCAGCGGCCTCGACCTGCAACTGTTTCGCTTCGTCGAGACCGCCGAAGAGGCCTGGAGCGTGTTGGAAGCCGAATACGGTTTCAACCTGCGTGAGCACGACAAGGACATCGGCCCGGCCGACCTTTGAGAACGACCTTGACGCTGAGGCCACTCGCATGAACCCACGCATCAGCCTGATCGGCGCCCCCACCGACATCGGCGCCGGCAGCCGAGGCTCCAGCATGGGTCCGGAGGCGCTGCGCGTGGCCGACATCGTGCCGGTGCTCGAAAGCCACGGCCTCGAGGTGATCGACCGTGGCAACCTGAGCGGCCCAACGAACCCCTGGCTGCCGCCCGTCGATGGCTACCGGCACCTGGCCGAAGTGGTGGCCTGGAACGAAGCCGTGCACGCGGCCGTGCATGCCGAGCTGCAGCTTGGCCGCCTGCCGATTCTGCTTGGCGGTGACCACTGCCTTGGCATCGGCTCGATCAGCGCGGTGGCGCGCCACTGCCGCGAAACCGGCAAGAAGCTGCGCGTGCTGTGGCTCGACGCGCATGCCGACTTCAACACCAACACCCTCACACCCAGCGGCAACATCCATGGCATGCCGGTGGCCTGCCTGTGCGGCTACGGCCCGCAGGCGCTGATCGAGATTGGCGGCACCGTGCCCGCGATCAACCCGAAGGTAGTGCGCCAGATCGGCATCCGCAGCGTCGACGCGGGCGAGAAGCGGCTCGTGCACGACGCCGACCTCGAGGTGTTCGACATGCGCTACATCGACGAGATGGGCATGCGCCACGCGATGGAACTGGCACTCGCCACGATCGACGCCCACACCCACCTGCACGTGAGCTTCGATGTCGATTTTCTCGATGCCGCCATCGCCCCCGGCGTGGGCACGACGGTGCAGGGCGGGCCGACCTATCGCGAGGCGCAACTCTGTATGGAGATGATTGCCGACACCGGCCGCCTGGCCTCGCTCGACATCATGGAACTGAACCCGGCGCTGGACGTGCGCAATGCCACCGCGATCCTGGCCGTCGATCTGGTCGAGAGCCTGTTCGGCAAGAGCACCTTGATGCGCAAGTGATGCGCAAGTGACGCGCAAGTGATGCGCAAGTAATTTGTTAGCTCTGCGCCTTGGGTGGAAGCCCGCTGCCGCATGCAGCCCGGCTCATGCCGGCTGCACCGCCGCCTCCTCCTCGGCCTCCAGCCACGCCGTCACATTGTCGGCAAGCTCGTCACCGGAGCGCCATGCGGCCTCGACCCCGCCGCCACCCAGAAAGTCGCCACACACACCCAGGCGCAGGTCGCCGTCCCACCAGCACTCGCGGCCATCGGCCAGTGCCGCTGCCGGCACCGCGTAGCGCCAGCGGTGGACGCTGCGGTGCTGCCATTGAAGCGCCGCATTCCACGGCAGCAGCGCCTTCAGCGCCGCACCCAGGGCTTCGGCCACGTCGGCGGGGTCGTCTTCGAGGTGCGCGCTGCTCCAGGCCGCGCTGGCATGCGCTACCCAGGTGGCGGACCCCGGTGGCGCGCTGCGGCCCGGCTTGCGGTCGTTGCGCATCACCCAGGCGAGCGGGCCCTTGGCGGGCTCGGCTGCGTCCCACGGCCAGTCAGCATCGTCGGTGACTGCCATCAAGGTCCAGCATGGGTCCATGCGCACCGCTGCCAGCGCATCGGCCCAGCCGTCGTGGTGCCCGGCCAGCAACACGGCCGCCTGGGCCGGCGGCATGGCGAGCATCACCTGGTCGAATGGGCCCGTCGCCTCGCCGCCGGCCAGCACCACCTGCCAGCCATCGCTGCCGCGCTGAAGACGCTGCACGCTCGCTCCCAGCTGCACCGAGACGCCTGTGAGCAGATGCCGGCACAACGCCGGCATGCTCGGCATGGCGACGAAGCCGGGGCGCAAGCTCGGCGCAGGGAAAGCCGCGTGGACTTGCGGCCGCCACGGCGCGACACAGCCGACCGCCTGCAGCCGAGTCATCAAGGCCCGAAAGCGCGGATGCCGGGCGCTGAAGAACTGCGCGCCGTGGTCGAACTCGGCTGATTGCGATGCGCCGCGCGCGTCGGTCCAGCTCACTCGCCGAGTCGCCATGCGGCCGCCAAGACCGCGCGATTTGTCGAACTGCGTGACGCGCATGCCGGCGCGTTGCAGGCTGGCGGCACAGGCGGCGCCGGCCACACCGGCGCCGATCACGGCGATTCTCAAGGGCTGTGGGCTGGTGGACATGGTCAGGCCTCGGGTGGTTGATGTGGGAGTGCGGTCAGAGGGCGGGCTGGCGCGCGCTGCGTCAGGCGCTGTTCAGTGCTGTACGTCGCGATACCGCTTGCGGATGTGGGCACCTCGTGTGCGCGGTCCGGCGCCAGGCCGGCGGCGGTAGTACGCAACCGGGGGCGAGCACGCCGGGCAGGCACCGTCGAGGTATGCGGTGAGGGCGGAAGGTCGAGGTGGGTCTGGACAAACATGATTCGCTTTGCACTGGGTTTGAAGCGAATGATACGCCTCGACCCCATCTTGAAGCTATATTGACTCATAAACTTTCGACATTTAATGTAACTATCGAGTCAATATCGAGTCAACTATGGCTATCATCCATCAAAATTCTCAATCCAGAAACCGGACGCCATGCTTGAGCCTGACCTTGCGAATCACACCGACTTGCTGCCCACCGCAGCGCGCTTGCGCAGCGGCACGGCCGCGCGGCTGGCCGGCTTGCCGGTCACCACCTTGCGCGTCTGGGAGCGCCGTTACGGTGTCGTCGCACCGGCCAAGACGGTCACCGGCCAGCGCCTTTACTCGGCGCACGACGTACAGCGCCTGAAGCTGTTGCGCCGGCTCAGTGACGGCGGGCACGCGATCGGCACCATCGCCGCGCTTGCGCTTGACCCATTGCGGGCGCTCGCCGCCGGCTTGCCGCTTGCCGCCGCGGCGCACTCGCCGATCCAGGCGCGCCGGACGCGCCGAGCGCAAGCGGCGGAGAACCCGCCGCAGCAAGGAGTCATCGAGCCGGCCGCGATCCGGCAAGTCAGCGTGGTCGGCCGCAGCGTCGCGCGAAAACTCCGGTCCCTGCCGGGCATCGCGCTGCACGCCGTGCACGACGACCTGGGTCGGGCCGAGTCGGAAGGCGAGTCGGCCGACGCTGTGGACGTGCTGCTGGTGCACCTGCCATCGTTGCAGCCGGCGTCGGCCGAGCGCGCGTTGGCACTGGGCGCGGCATTGCACGCCGGGGCGGTGGTGGTGCTGTACGCCTTTGGTGCCGAGGCGGTGGCAGCGTCACTGCGTGCCGCCGGCGCGACCGTGTGCCGCGAGCCGATCAGCGGGCCCGAACTGGCGCTGGTCATCGCCAGCACATGCAGTGCGCCCGCGCCCGGCAGCGCCGGGGCGGCGGTTGCGGCGGTCGCGGCGCGGCGTTTCAGCGACGAAGCGTTGGCCGAACTGGCCGAGCGCCCGACCGACATCGCCTGCGAATGCCCGCGCCACCTGGCCGAGATCGTGTTGCAGCTCGTCAGTTTCGAGCACTACAGCGACGACTGCGGCTCGCGCAGCCCCGCCGATGCCGCCCTGCACCGCCACCTGAGTGGCCTGGCCGGGGCCGCGCGCACGCTCTTCGAGCAGGCGCTGGAGCGGGTGGTGGGTGAGGGCCACGCAGGGGTCGGGTAGCCGGTGGATGGGGCCATCGCTGACAGCCGCAGAGCAGCCCCAGAAAATGTCTTCGACATTCCCGCCCCCAGGGGTCAAGCGAAGTGGCGAAGCCACATTTGCTTGAGAGCATCCCAGGTCCCTGTCGGCGCCCGGCGTTTGCGGAAAAACTCCGTTCCCCTGAGCTTGTCGGAGGGCCGGCTTCGACGGGCCTGTCCTGAGCGATGTCGAAGGGCTCAGATCTCGATCGGCGCGAACACCGTTGTCGTCACTGTGCGGGCGGGTTCGCGAACTCATACGTGGCCGACAAGGTCGTGCCGCGCCAGTACGGCTTCTCGCCTTCCGCCAGCAGCCAGGCCACTTCGCCCTCTTGCGGTACGCGCATGCCGTCCTGCCTGGCATAGCGCCAGTACCGGCCCTGCCAGGGCGCAGTGACGGTCTTGCCATCCACCAACCGGCCACGCGACTCAGCGCGCACGGTGTCGATCAGGCCTTCTGCGGTGAAGCGAAACAGCAGCTTCAACGTCAGCGGTCCGTCGGTAAGTGTGGCGTGGGCCGAGCTGTCGTCAACCGCCTCCCAGCGCACGCCCTGGCTGGGCAGCAGCGCGGTGGGGTACCAGGCCGCTTCGGCAAAGAAGCGCATCAGCTCGCCCCGCGCCAGCTCCGGGGTGTCGGCCACGTTGACCACCGTGACAAGGCCCAGCACGGCGCCGTGCAGGTATCCCGCGCCGGCGATGTAAGCGTCATGCACGTGCACAGGCACACCGGGAAACATCATCACGCGGGCGTCCCAGTCAAAACCCGGCCGCTGGGTGATGACCCGTTGTTGCGATGTGAACGGCTTCCACTGCTCGGCCGCAGCGCTCATGTTGAACGTGCCGGCGTGACGGATCGAAACCGCCGCGACGATGGCTTGCCCGTCGGTCAATGCAGCGCGGAAGTAGCGTTGCACGGGTGCCGGCAAGCCTTCCAGTTCGCGCGCATCAAAGCGCGCGACCGAATGCGGCGCGCGGGCCGCCTCCAGTCTGGCCCGCAAGGCGGTGCTGGCTCCATTCCAGCGCCACGACCCATAGGCAACGAGGGCCCCGCCCAGCAGCGTCAGGGCGGCAATAAAGAACGCCAGCCATTTGATCCAGACCATGTCGGCAGGTTGAGGCATCAAGGTGCGAACTCATGGCACATTGATTTGACGGAGCCGACGAAGTACCGCTTGCGCCCGTCGGGCGGCACCCAGGCGGCTTCGCCGGACATCGGCACGGTCATGCCGCCGCGCACTTCGTAGTCGCAGAAGCCGCACTCCCACGGCCTCATCACGATCTCGTTGCCGACCAGGCCGCCCCGCGCTTCAGCACGCACCGAGTCGATCAGGCCGGCGTCGTTGAAGTGAAAGAGCAGGGTCAGGGTGATGGGGCCGTCGGTGATGCTGGCATTCGCCGACGTGTCGTCCACGGCAGCCCATTGCACGCCCTGGCTGGGCAGCAGTGCGGTCGGGTACCACGGCATCTCGGCAAAAAAGCGCATCAATTCGCCGCGCGCCATCTCGCCGCCACCACCCATGTCGGCGACCGTGAAGAGGCCCAGCATTGCCGCTCGCACCAGGCCCGTGCTGGCGACGTAGCTGTCGACCACATGAACCCTGATGCCCGGCAACATCGAGATCCGGGCGTCCCAGATGAAGCCCGGGCGCAGAGCGGCAGGCGAGGTAACGACGCGTTGCTTCGACGTGAACGGCCGCCACTGCTCGGCCGTGGCCGACATGTTGATGCTGCCGGCCATGTCGATCGTGACCGCAGACACGATGGCCTGGCCGTCTTTCAACACCGCCCGGAAGTAGCGCTGCACCGGC
>JANXZA010000009.1 GCA_025355745.1 Rhizobacter sp.
CCAAGCACCTGCGCGGCGACGTGAACTTCGCCTGGCCGAACGCCGAGATCGCGGTGATGGGCGCGAAGGGCGCGGTCGAGATCATCTTCCGCGAAGAGAAGGGCGACCCGGTGAAGCTGGCCGCGCGCGAGGCCGAGTACAAGGCCAAGTTTGCGAACCCCTTCGTGGCCAGCGCGCGCGGCTACATCGACGACGTGATCCAGCCGCACGAAACCCGCAAGCGCATCTGCCGTTCGCTGGTGATGCTGCGCGACAAGAAGGTCGATGACCCGTGGCGCAAGCACGGCAACATCCCGCTGTGAATTTCAATACCTTCACCGCAGAGTAGAAGAGTTGACGGAGGTTCGCGGAGTGAAAGCAGCGATGTCTTCCTCTGCGAGCCTCCGCCAACTCCGCCCCTCTGCGGTGAATGACTTCGCTCTTCGAGAGTTCTGCCAGAGACCCGCACCATGTTCACCAAAATCCTGATTGCCAACCGGGGCGAAATCGCCTGCCGCATCATCAAGACGGCGAAGAAGATGGGCATCGCGACGGTGGCGGTCTACTCCGAGGCCGACCGCGATGCGTTGCACGTCGAGCTCGCCGACGAGTCGGTGTGCATCGGCCCGGCGCCGAGCCGCGAGTCGTACCTGGTGATGGACAAGATCATCGCGGCCTGCAAGCAGACCGGCGCGCAGGCCGTGCACCCCGGATACGGCTTCCTGAGCGAGAACGCCGAGTTCGCGCGACGGGTTGAAGACGAAGGCATCGTTTTCATCGGCCCGAAGCACGCATCGATCGCGGCGATGGGCGACAAGATCGCGTCGAAGAAGCTCGCGGGCGCGGCCAACGTCAACACGATTCCGGGCTACAACGCCGCCATCGACACGCCGGAGCACGCGGTCGAAATCGCGCAAGGCATCGGCTACCCGGTGATGATCAAGGCGTCGGCTGGCGGTGGCGGCAAGGGCTTGCGGGTGGCGTTCAACGACAAAGAGACGTTCGACGGTTTCACGTCGTGTCGCAATGAAGCCCGCAACAGCTTCGGTGATGACCGCGTCTTCATCGAGAAGTTCGTCGAAGAGCCGCGCCACATCGAGATCCAGGTGCTGGGCGATGCGCACGGCCACTGCGTCTACCTGTGGGAGCGCGAGTGTTCGATCCAGCGCCGCCACCAGAAGGTGATCGAGGAGGCGCCCAGCCCCTTCCTCGACGACGCCACGCGCAAGGCGATGGGCGAGCAGGCGGTGGCGCTGGCGAAGGCCGTCAATTACCAGTCGGCTGGCACTGTGGAGTTCGTCGTCGGCAAGGACAAGAGCTTCTTCTTTCTGGAGATGAACACCCGGTTGCAGGTCGAGCACCCGGTCACCGAATGCATCACCGGGCTCGATCTGGTGGAGCAGATGATCCGGGTCGCGGCGGGTGAACCGCTCGCCTTCACGCAGGATCAGATTCCGCGCCATGGCTGGGCGATGGAGTGCCGCATCAATGCCGAAGACACCTACCGCGGCTTCCTGCCGAGCACTGGAAGATTGGTGCAGTTCCAGCCGCCTGAACAGACGCTGTTTGCGGGGGCCGCGCCCCCGTCCCGGCCTTCCCCCAGAGGCGGAAGGAGTGAGGTGACCGGCGGTGCCGGTGGGGTCAGAGTCGACACCGGCGTCTACGAGGGCGGCGAGATTCCGATCCACTACGACTCGATGATCTGCAAGCTCATCGTCCACGGCAGCGACCGCGCAGACGCGATCGCGAAGATGCGCGAGGCACTGAATGGGTTCGTGATTCGCGGCGTGTCGAGCAACATCCCGTTCCAGGCCGCGCTGCTCGCGCACCCGCGGTTCCAGTCGGGCGACTTCAACACCGGCTTCATCGCCGAGGAGTATCCGAAGGGCTTCACGGCAGCGTCGGTCACGCACGACGATCCGAACTTTCTGCTCGCGCTCGCGGTGGCCACGAACCGCCGCCTGCTCGAGCGCTCGGCCGGCATCAGCGGCCAGTTGCCGGGCCACGAGTTGCAGATCGGCGCAGACTTCGTGGTCGTGCAGACCGACGCGGCCGGCGTGCGCACCCACACCCCCGCGAGCGTGCGCGCCGAGGGACCGGTGCTGCACGTGGACGTGGGCGGGCGCGCCTACCCGATCACGTTCGCAGGCGATCTGCGCGACATTGCCATGCACGGCGACGTGGGTGGCACACCGTTCTGCGCCCAGATCGAACGGCTGACGCTGGCCTATCGCATCACCCACCAGGGCGCGCAGGTGCTGGTGCGTGTGCTCTCGCCGCGTGCCGCCGAGTTGAATGCACTGATGCCGTTCAAGGCGCCGCCCGACCTGTCGAAGTTCCTGCTGTCGCCCATGCCGGGCCTGCTGGTCGACGTGGCCGTGCACGCCGGGCAGACCGTGCGTGCCGGCGAGAAGCTCGCGGTGATCGAGGCGATGAAGATGGAGAACATCCTCGTCGCGTCGCAGGACGGGGTGGTCGCGACGGTGAAGGCCATCAAGGGCGAGAGCCTGTCGGTCGATCAGGTGATTTTGGAGTTCGTTTGAATCAAGGCGAAGAGCAAGGTGAAGAGCAAGGAGAAGCGATGACGATGAGCACGAGACCGTTCAAGGTACTGGGCATTCAGCAGGTCGCGATCGGCGGCCCGAGCAAGGCGCGGCTGCGCAGCCTGTGGGTCGACAAGTTCGGCCTCGAGGTGACGGGCAGCTTCCGCTCCGAGCGGGAGAACGTCGATGAAGACATCTGCACGCTGGGCGCGGGCGCGTTCAAGGTCGAGGTCGATCTGATGGAGCCGATCGACGCGAATGGCAAACCGGCGGTGCACACCACGCCGCTGAACCACATCGGCCTGTGGATCGACGACCTGCCGCGCGCCGTCGAATGGCTCGGCGCCAGCGGGGTTCGCTTCGCACCCGGTGGCATCCGCAAAGGCGCGGCGGGCTTCGACATCTGCTTCGTTCACCCGAAGAGCAACGCCGAGTTCCCGGTCGGCGGCGAAGGCGTGTTGATCGAACTGGTGCAGGCGCCGCCCGAGGTCATCGCGGCATTCGCCGGGCTCGCCGGGCTCGCCGGGCTCGCGTCATGACGGTTCGAGAGATCCTGAAGATGGGTGATGCGCGCCTGCTGCGCATCGCCCAGCCTGTTGCGGCCTTCGACACGCCAGAGTTGCACGCGCTCGTCATCGACCTGTTCGAGACCATGCACGCCGCCAACGGCGCCGGCCTGGCGGCGCCGCAGATCGGCGTCGACCTGGCGGTGGTGATCTTCGGCTTCCGCCACAACCAGCGCTACCCGGATGCGCCGCCGGTGCCCGAGACGGTGCTCATCAACCCGCAGATCACAGCGCTCGGCGACGCTGAAGACGAAGACTGGGAAGGCTGCCTGTCGGTGCCCGGCCTGCGCGGCGTGGTGCCGCGCTTCGCCCGCATTCGTTACACCGGCTTCGACGCTGGCGGCGCACCCATCGAGCGCGAGGCCGAAGGCTTTCATGCGCGCGTGGTCCAGCACGAGTGCGACCACTTGATCGGCACGCTGTACCCGATGCGGGTGCGCGACTTCACGCGCTTCGGCTTCACCAGCGTGCTGTTTCCGCACGCCGATCCGGGCGATGACGATTGAGCCGAAGGTTGCGGCTTTGTAAACGGGCGTTTTTCCTAGGGTCTGCGGGTCGGCCGGATGGGGGCTGCGAGCGTTGAACACCGGCAGTCTGTCGGGCTGTGGCGCCCTGCGGGCAATCTGCGGTGTGCGCTTTCACCGGAGTCACGCACCATGAAGTTCATGCCCCGCCGATGGTTCGACCGATTGCAGTCGCTGTTGCCCGCCGTGACGATGGCGGTGGCTTTGGCCGGGGGTCTGGCCGTCCCGGCTGCGGCGCAATCGGCTCCGATTGTCGACCCCCCCGGGCGTGTCGCCCGCTTGTCTGATGTCGGCGGCCAGGTCTGGCTCTACAACCCCGATGCTGGCGACTGGGTCAGCGCGACGCGCAACCGCCCGCTCACCACCGGTGACCGGCTGGCCACCGACGCGGGGGCCCGCGCCGAGTTGCAGATCGGCTCGACCACGTTGCGGCTCGCCGCTGCCACCGAGCTGGAAATTCGCCTGCTCGACGACGACCATTTTTCATTGCAACTCCACAGCGGCAGCGTCGCGGTGCGTCTGCGCGAAGCCGCCGAAGCGACCGAGTTCGAACTGGCAACCGACGATGGCCGCTTCCTCGCGCCGCGCGCGGGCCGCTACCGCTTCGATCATGACAAGACCGGCAGCTTCGTCAGCGTGCAGGCCGGCCAGGCGCGTTATGAAGGGCCGAACAGCGGCCTGACGATTGCGGCCGGTCAGCGCGCCGAGTTCTGGATCGATGCCGGCGGCGCGGCGCAATACCGGCTCGGCGTGCCGCAGGGCGATGCCTTCTCGGCCTGGAGCGACGAGCGCGACCGGTTGGTCGACCGCACGCTCGACCGCAGCGCCACGGCGCGCTATGTATCGCCCGCGATGACCGGTGCCGAAGAACTCGACCGCTACGGCCGCTGGGAGCAGGACGCCGACTACGGCGCGCTCTGGGTTCCCACCGTTGTGGCAGTCGGCTGGGCGCCCTACAGCACCGGCCATTGGGCCTGGGTCCAGCCCTGGGGCTGGACCTGGGTGGACGACGCGCCCTGGGGCTTCGCGCCCTTCCACTATGGGCGCTGGGTGCACCGCCGCGAAGTCTGGTGCTGGTCGCCGGGGCAGCGCGTCGACCGCCCGGTCTATGCACCGGCGCTGGTCGGCTGGGTCGGTGGTTCGGGGGTCAGCGTGTCGGTGCAGATCGGTGGTGGCCGCGCGCCAGCGCCGGTGGTCGGCTGGTTCCCGCTCGCGCCGCGCGAGGTCTATGTGCCGAGCTACCGCGTGAGCCCGCGTTATGCGCAGAACATCAACATCACGAACGTGACCAGCGTGACCCAGATCACCACCGTCATCAACAACCCGCAGGCGCCGCGCGAGTTCGGCAACCGGCGGTTCCCGAACGCCGTCACCGTGGTCCCGCAGGCCGTGATGACGAACCGCCAGCCGGTCGCGCCGGCTGCTGCTCAACTGCGCGACGCGCCCTGGGTGCGCGACATCGCCCGCCAGCCGGCCAGCGCCGCCGTGTTGATCGCCGCGCCGGTGACGGCGCCCGTGCAGCCGGCGCGCCGGCCTGAGGGAAGGGATGGGCGTGAAGGCAGGGACGGCCGCGAAGGTCGAGACGGTCGGCCGATGGCGCCGATGGTGCCGGCGGCACCGATTGCCGGCGCGGCAGCGCAGCCGGGCACATCGCCAGCCCAGGATCGCCCGAACCTGCCGCCACGCTTTCGGGATGGAGCCCGAGCGAACCCGGCGGTGCCCACCGCGGCTGCCGCTCCGACCGCGACGCTGCCAACGCCGCCGACCGCAGCCGCCGTACCGGCCCCGCCGAACGCCGCGCCTTCCGAGCGTCGCTCCGGTGGCCCGCGCGATGAAGCGCGGCCCGACATCACGAGCCCGCGTGCCCCCCAGGCTCCCGCAGCAGCGAGGGCACCCGTGCCGCCGGTGCCGATGCAGGAAGCGCCCTTGATGCGGCCGCTGCCGGTGCTGCGCGGTGAAGGGCGCCAAGGCGAAGAGCGGCGCGGCGAACAGCGCCTTCCGCCGGCACGGGTGGAAGCACCGGTCCGTCCGCCACCGGCCGAACCGGTGCGCCCGGCCGCCGCGCCGGCCGCAGCACCGCCACCACCGCCGCCACCGCAGGTGATGCGACCCGCAGCGCCACCGCCGCAGGCAGCGCCCGAAGCCAGAAGGCCCGAAGCCCCGCCGCGTGTGCGCAGCGAGCCGCCGAAAGAGGTTCGGGATGGGCCTCGAGAAGAGCGCCGCGACGACAAACGCGCCGAGCCCCGAGAACGCGACTCGCGCTGAGGGCGGTGCGCTCTGAGGTCCTTACCCGGCCAGGTTGAAGCTCAGCGCAGCAACGGGTCGAGCACGCGCCAGACGTTCGCCAGCATCAACGGGTGGGCTGCTTCCTTCGGGTGAATGCGGTCGGCCTGGAACATCGCTTCGGCCTGCGGGCCGTCGGCGATGCCGGCGAGCAGGAAGGGCACCAGCGCTGCGCCCTGCGCCTTCGCAACGGCGGCGAACAAGCCCGCGAACTCGTCGCCGTACTGGCGCCCGTAGTTCGGCGGCACCTGCATGCCGACGACGACGACGCGCGCGCCCGCTGCCTTCGCGGCCTGCGCCATCGCGCCGAGGTTGTCGCGCGTCATCGCCAGCGGCAAGCCGCGCAGCGCATCGTTGCCGCCGAGTTCGAGGATCACGATGGCGGGCTGGTGCTGCGCCAGCAACGGCGGCAGGCGCGAGCGCCCGCCCGAGGTGGTGTCGCCACTGATGCTCGCGTTGACGACGGTGGCCGCGCTCTTGCGCTGCGCCAGTTGCGCTGCCAGCAGCGCGACCCAGCCGCTGCCGCGCTTCAGGCCGTATTCGGCCGACAGGCTGTCGCCCACCACGAGCACGGTTTGCGATCCCCGCTTCTCGGAGCTTGCGGCCCACGCCGGCGCGCAGGCCATGGTGGCTGCGACCGATGCCAAACCGGCCAGCACGGTAGAGTGCGCAAGCCATTTCCTGCGCGCCAGAACAACATCATCATCCATGTCAGAACCCATCATTTCCGTCGAGCGCGTGACCAAGCAGGTTGAAGATTCCAGCGGCACGCTGACCATTCTCCATGAGATCGATTTCGCATTGAAGGCGCGCGAGTCGGCGGCCATCGTCGGTGCGTCCGGCTCGGGCAAGAGCACCTTGCTGGCGATCATCGCCGGGCTCGACACACCGACCTCCGGCACCGTCAAGCTGGCCGGCACCGACCTCTTCACGATCGACGAAGACGCGCGCGCCGCCGTGCGGGCCGCGAAGGTGGGGTTCGTGTTCCAGAG
>JANXZA010000047.1 GCA_025355745.1 Rhizobacter sp.
CGAGCTTCGTGCCGGATGCCCCAGGTCGTTTTCATGCCGTCCCTGCAACTTACCAGCACAACCGGTCGCGCCGCCTCACCGGGCTGGGCGGCTGGGCTGATTACTTCCAGCACGGCGCCCGCGTCTGGCGCGCGGCCCGGCGGTCCACCGTTCCCAGCGGCATCCTGACCTGCTTTCCGCAACTGCCACTGACGATCGGTTTGCAAAAGCGCCTGGCGCGCTCCGACATTCCAATCGTGGCCTGGACCTTCAACGTGGGCACCTTGTACGGAGGTGCGCGATTGAAACTGGCCAAGACAGGCTTCGCAGCGGTGGACCGTTTCATCGTGCACTCGCGTGCCGAAATCAAGACGTGCAGCGAGTGGCTTGACTTGCCCGCCGAGCGTTTCCAGTTCGTGCCACTGCAACGCGCAGTGCCTGAACTCGAGAGCGCCGAAGACCACCAGCACCCCTTCATTCTTTCAATGGGCTCGGCGCATCGCGACTACCGGCTGCTCTTTGCAGTGTTGGCAGAGCTGGGCTTGCCGGCGATCGTGGTGGCAGGTGCGCATGCGGTGCAAGGCCTCGCCGTGCCATCGAATGTGGAGCTGAAATCGGGGCTGTCGGAAGATGAGTGCCACGCGCTGCTGCAGCGCGCTCGGCTCAACGTGATTCCGGTGGCCAACCAGACCACCGCTTCCGGGCAGGTCACTTTGCTCGACGCGATGATGTCGGCTCGGCCCGCCATCGTCACGGCTTGCCCAGCCAGCGTCGACTACGTGGTCGACGGCACCGATGCGATGCTGGTTCGCCATGCTGACCACGATCACCTGAAGGCCGCCATCCAACGGCTGTGGGATGACGAGGCTCTGCGCGCATCCATGGGCGCGGCGGCGCGCAAGGCGGCGATCGACAAGTTTTCGGACGACGCGATCGGCCGGGCGATGGGCACGGTCTTGCGCGAAGTGGCTGCCGCCCGATGAGCGGGGGCTTGCCGCAAGGGCCGGCTCGCACGCTGGGCAGCTTCGTCGCTGGCCGAGACAACAACTTCAACCTGATCCGGTTCCTGGCCGCGTCGGCGGTGCTGGTCAGCCACAGCTTTGCGTTGTCGACCGGCACCTCGGCCAGCGAGCCCTGGGGCCGCCTGCTCGGGATCACGCCGGGGTCAACGGCGGTCGAGATTTTCTTCCTCACCAGCGGCTTCCTGGTGACGGCCAGCCTCGTGCGCCGCAAGGATGTGCGCAGCTTCGCGCTGGCCAGAATGCTGCGCATCTACCCCGGGCTGTTCGTGGCGGTTTCACTGACCGTGCTCGCGGTGGGCTCGAGCTTCACTTCCCTGTCGCCATCGAGCTTTTTCACGAATGCGCAGACCTGGATTTACTGGGCGCGGACCACCACGCTGGTGACGAACGTTGCACACCTGTTGCCGGGCGCGTTCGAAGGCAACCCGTGGCGATTTGCCGTGAACAGCTCGCTGTGGACACTGCCGTATGAGTTGACGATGTATGCCGTGCTGGCACTCACCTGGATCGCAGTGGCCTGCCTGCACAAGAGCGCAAGCGGTCTGTTCGAGCGCGTCATCGTGGCCCTGGCTGCGGTGTTGATGCTGACCTACCTGCTGTTGATCGGCATCGTCACGAGCAGCGCACTGCGACTGAGTGCGATGTTTTTCGTAGGCAGCGCGCTTTACGTATTGAAAGACCGCGTGCCGATGAGCGGGCGCATCTTCGCGGTGGTGCTGGCCGTGCTCATTGCGTCGATGTTCGAAAAGAAGGTGTTCGCCTACTGCTACCCATTGGCGCTGCCGTATCTGGTCTTCTACCTGGCGTATGTGCCTGGCGGAATCGTACGCAGCTTCAACCGCATCGGCGACTATTCTTACGGGATCTACATCTATGCCTGGCCGGTGCAACAGATGACTGCGGCCTTGGTGCCTGGCGTCAAGCCACTCGAGATGTTCGTGCTGTCTTATCTCGGGACATGCACGTTGGCGGTTGCTTCGTGGCACTTGATCGAGAAGCCGTCGCTGGCGATGAAGTCAGAGGCCTCGCCTGCCTCATTCAACGGCGAAGTAGCGTCACCGTCGCCTGACGCGCTTCCAGCGCCGCAAGACTGAAAACAGCGGGCTGAGCGGGAAGAAGCCCGTCAGAAACGCGAGCTTGGCAAGGATCACCAGCCCGAGGATTCTTTCCTTCACCGCGAACGCATCCGTGACTCTCTGGCGGTACATCGCAAGCACATTGAGCTGGTTGCGCAGGTAGCGCTTCAACGTGAACCGAATCTCCGAGTTCGCAATGCCGGAACCGCTTCGGTAGTTGACCAGGGCTTCGTCGATGAAGCCGACCGGCCCGAGCAGCCTGCCTCGGAAACCGAAGATCTGATCCTCGGCCCAGACGCCTCGGTGCATCGGCGCGAAGGCGTTCACAAAGTGCTTGGTCCAGGCTTGCGATGCGCCGATCGCCAGCGGGTAGTTCGCCAGCCCGGAGCGCAGCTTGCTTTGCGCGGCACCAGCGCCCGGGCTTTGATACACACCCTGCAGTTCACCTGATTCCGACATCGCCCGAACCATCGAATAGAAGTAGTGGGATCGGCGGCCGCTGCGCAGGTAGGCGTCGACAATGCGCTCGACACGGTGAGGCACGGAGATGTCGTCTCCGGCGCAGCCGACGATGAGTTCGCCAGTCGCTCTCTGGCTGACAAGATTCACGTGGGCCGAGATGCCGAGGTTGACGGGGTTCCTCGAACACATCACGGTGTGCGGGCCACGGTAGGCCGCGCACATTTTCTGGATGATTGTGTAGGTGCTGTCCGCCGATGCATCATCAGAAATCTCGATGGCGAGCGGCGAGTAGGTCTGCGCGAATGCGGCCTCGACCGCTTCACAAATGTATTTTTCCTGGTTGTAGGAAACCAGTACCAGGGTTACAAGCGGTCGATCGCTCAGCGCCACGCGCTCAAGCGCAGTCACGCACAGCCTCGATGATTTGATCGATCTGAGCCTCGGTCATGCCGGGCCACAGCGGCAGGCTCAGCACCTCGCGGTGCAGGGCTTCGGCGATGGGAAACGCGCCTTCCATCAAGCCCATTTCCGCATACGCAGGCTGGCGGTGCGGCGGCACCGGGTAGTGGATCAGGGTACCGATGCCACGCTCGGCCAGCCGCGCCTGAAACCCCTCTCGGTCGGCGTGCCGTACCACGAACAAATGCCACACCGGGCTGGCCCACTCGGGCACGTGCGGCAGGGTCAGCGGCAAGCCTGCCAGCCCGTCCAGCAAGCGGGCGGCAATGTGGCGCCGCTCGGCGGTGGCGCGGTCGAGGTCTTTCAGCTTGACCGCCAGCACGGCGGCCTGGATGTCATCGAGCCGCGAGTTCGTGCCCTTGACCTCGTTCTGGTACTTCAGCCGCGAGCCGTAGTTGCGCAGCATCCGCACCTGGGCATCAAGCGCGGCGTCACACGTGACCACGGCGCCCGCATCGCCCATCGCGCCGAGGTTCTTGCCGGGATAAAAACTCCACGCCGAGATTCGAGCCAGTGAACCAACCTTGCGCCCTTTGTACAGTGCTGCGTGCGCTTGCGCACAGTCGTCAAGCACGGACAGACCACGGCGCGCGGCCACGCTGTTGATGGCGTCCATGTCGGCGGCTTGGCCGTACAAGTGAACGGGCAACACGACCCGCGTGCGCGATGTGATGGCCGCTTCGATGCGCGACGCATCGATGTTGTAGGTGGCGGGTATCGGCTCCACCGGAATCGGCGTGGCACCGCATGCACTGACCGCCAGCCAGGTCGCAATGTAGGTGTGGGAAGGCACGATCACTTCGTCGCCCGGCCCCACCCCGAGCGCCTTCAACGCAAGCTCAAGCGCATCGAGCCCATTCGCAACGCCTGCGCAATGCGCCGCGCCGCAGTACGCAGCGTAGTCGGCCTCGAACTGATCGAGTTCGTCGCCGAGCAGATACCAGCCGCTTGCGGCAACGCGCAGCAGCGCGGCGTCGATGCCGGCCTTCGAGGCGGCGTACGTGGGCACCAGGTTGAGGAACGGAATCATGGGAGGTTTCATGGCCTGACGAATTCGATGAATTGATCGTAGTCACGGATGTAGTCGGTGCTGTCGTACAGGTCGGAGCAGAGCGACAGCATCAGTGCATCGGGCGAGTATTTGTAGTGAACCCGCCAGAGCCTGGGCGGCACGTGAAGGCCCACCGTGGGTGTGTCGAGCACAACCTCGTCGCGGTGCTGGCCATCGTCCACCATCACCGAGCAACTGCCCTTCAGGCAGATGAGCACCTCGTGCAGTTCCTTGTGCGCGTGCTCGCCACGCACCTCGCGGCTCGGCACGTCATACACGACGAAGAAGCGCTTCGGCTCGAACGGCAGGTGGCTGCCGAACTCGGCGAAGCTCAGCGCGCCTCGCATGTCGATGACCTTCGGTATCGGAATCAAGGTGGCGCCCTGCGCGCGCAGCGGCCGGGGTTCGACGGGCTGAGCCAATGCCGGCGTGATGGCATGAATATCGAACAGGGTATCGACATAGCCCGTGATGCGGGCCGGGTTGCCGCGCACGATCGCGTTGCGCGGCACGTCGCGGGTGACCACGGCACCTGCGCCCACCATGGCGCCCTGGCCTATGGTCAAGCCAGGCAAGATGGTGGCATTGGCGCCGATCTTGGCGCCCTTGCAGATTCGAGTGATCGGCGCACCGACAAGTGGGGCGTCCGCATGGGCAAAGAGCTGGCTCGTGAATGTGACGTTCGGACCCACCAGTACGTCGTCTTCGACGCGCAATCCATTCCATAGCTGTACGCCGCAGTGGATCGTGACCCGATCCCCGATGACTACGTCGCCTTCGATGACCACATGCCCAGCGAGCGATGCGTTCTCACCAATGACAGCGCCGACCAACACGTGTGAGAACGCTCCGACGCTGGAGCCTCGGCCGATGTGCTGCGACTCGACCAAAGCCGTCGCGTGCTTGAAGAACCCTTCGTCGAGTCGATCGACTGTCATAGGACATACATCCTGAGCGATTGTTGAGCGTCCCGCGCCATTTCACGGTCCGTCATGGAGAGGCTCCTACAGGTGTTTCGACGAACTGTGCGCCCGGGCCATGTTCGGCTTCTATGAATTCGGTCCACAGACCGTTTCGAAAAAACACGAAGGCTATGAGCCGCCCGCCGAAGGCCACGGCTGCAACCGGCGGCACCTTGACAATTCCGCGTCGCCCGCGTGCCCACTTGAGCGTGGCGTGAATGTCGTGTACCTCATAGGCCAGGTGGTACATCTTGATGCCTGCGCTGAGCCACGGCGTCAACGTGTCGGACCCCGGCAGGTTTTCAAGCAGCTCAATACGCGGGCCGGCACCAACCATGAAGCACCCATGAACACCTTGCACTGGATCGGAGAACGCGGCCTGTTCCAATCGGTAGCCCATGGCCTCGAGAACGGGGCGTTCACGGGCGATCGTGGTACAGGCGTAGCCGATGTGATGAAACGTGTTGCCGGCAGGCAAGGTCGGCGTGTCGTCAGCCACGGTTCACCTTCCGGGCGGTCAACAGTGCGATCCGCTCCAGCTTGCCGGACAGGGCGGGCCAGTCCAATCGTTCCACACGGTGTTCGACGGCGTCGAGATGCCGGTCCTGCAAGTGAAAGTGCAACGGCAGTAGGCGCCGCCGGGTGATGCCGCAGGAGTCGTGAAACGACACGACCTTGGCATTGTCTGCAACGGTGCGGCAATACACCGCCGCCATGCCGAGCGTCTCGAAACACACCTTGTACAAAAGCCAAACGCTTTCCACGGCGGCCAACGACCCGGAGCGAAGGATCCAGCGTCCCCACTCGCCGACACTCGTGGCGTCGTCGATGTCATAGACCGAAATCAGCCCTTCCCGCTCGCCGGTGCGTTGAGAGGTCACCACGAAATAATAGTCACCAGCGCGCTCAAAGTAGGCGTGCATCCAACGCAGCTGATCTTCCAGCCTGCCGTCGCCGCCGTGAATGTACCGATTCAGCGTCGGGTCGGCCCGCAAGGCCGCGACGAACGCCGCGTCGGTGGTGCGCACCGGCCGCAATCCGAAAGCATGTCCGGCAAGCGTGATGTCATGCTGCATGGTGCGCGTGCGCCGCATCGACTAGCGCGGCCATCGTGTCGAGTTCGGAGAATTCCAGTTCGGTGAACTCGATCCCCAGGGACTCCTCGATGCCCAACATGATCTCGACATGCTTGAGCGAATCCCAGCCCTCGACACTTTTTCGCGACATGTCCGGCGTCGCGGCAATGGGGCGCTTCAGCACTGTTGAAATGACCGAGGCGATCAATTGGGCAGTCTCTTCACGATTCATGCGGCAAATCTCCAGAAGACAGCATCAGCCCTGATGGCGCTGTAAAGTCACAAACGCGTTGCGCCGCGAGCCTGTGCTCTCCGGCAGAAAGTACATCATCCCGCGGGTTACCACCGATCACTTTTGCCAGCCACTGCAAAGCCGGCTGGTTGCGCGGCCCATGAGTCACTTGCATGACCAATTCGGCGCACCCTTCGAACAAGGGAAGACGCTGCACCACGGCGAGAACTATTGAGTCTTCCAGGCCACGGCCAAGCGCGCGGCAACTGATGCAAAGCTCGTCAATGATCAGCCGCGAACCATCGCGACGCATCACGATCACTGCGACCACGCCACTGTCGGCAAGCCGGTCTCGCATTCGTACGCTAACCACGTGCCCCAATGGCGATTGCATGGTTTGCGACAATTTTGAGTGCGTTGAACGCCGCATCGACAGGTTGAACTGATTGGTCTTTCCGCACAGGTCGGCAAGCCGCTCGAGTTGATCGGTCGGGTCGACCCGCCACTGCAACGTCACCTGCAGGTCACGGAAGTAATCAGACGGGTCGCGTGCGGCTTTCAGCAAGGCCGTGCGCTGCTGGTTGGCAACCAAGTCCGCAACGCGCACGGTGTCGTCCGAACCGATCTTCCAGCGCCACAAGCCCGGCACATGCATCAGGACTCGCCGGGTCAAATCGGCATCGGCTTCGGCGAACACGCTGCTCATTTCGGGCAATGCCGTGCCTACGCTCAGCAGCTCGCCCAAATTGTCATCAACGAACACCATAGCATCGGTGCCAATATTGAGCTGAGCGGCAATTCGCTTGAGCGCATCGTGTTTTGTGCCCCAGGACACTTCGAAGGCCGAGAAGTCGCCCCAACGTAGAGGGTAGTCACCGCGCTCGGCAAACAAGGCTTGCACGTCGGTGAAATCATTCCGCGATACAAGCGCAAGAAACACCCCTCTGGCTTGCAATGCCTTCAACGCCACCTGCAACGCTATATGGCCCGGCGTCAGCACGACGCCGTTGAGCCCGTCTTCCACCAGAACCCCTGCGTGCAGCGTGTTGTCAAGGTCAACGGCCACCGCTTTGACAGGCGGAAGTGCGCAGCCAGCCAACCAATGACAGACGAGCTTGCGTGCTAGCGCCGCATGCAGCCCGCTGGCGATGGGCGTACCAGAGGCTGTGGCAGTGCGCGCGTCAAGTAGTGGGCGGCCTGCTTCGTTGGCAAAGCTCAAGAGGTCGGCAAACCTTACGCCCGGCAGACGATCCGCGAGTGCCTGCAATTTCACCTGACCGTCAGAACTCGCCCAGGTAGCAAGCACGATGGGGGCCGCGCTCAATGCGCGCAACGCTTGGAGGCGAGCAGTCAGCCACGTCAGCCACTCGGCCTCGTCGCCGTAGCGGGATGCGTCCAGCCATATCAACTCAACATCGGCCGGCTTGTGGGCGTCGAACTGCAAGCTGTCGTCATAGTGGCTGACGTGAAGGTGCGGCGCCAGACAAGCCCACGCGAAATAGGGCTGCGCCAATGACATGATCGACTCGATCGCGTGATTCCGCCACACGTTGATCCGCAGCGGGCGTGCCGCCACAACTTCATTCGCGTCGCCTGCCGGCAAAGCAAGCAAGGCCATGCGAGCTGGTCGTTCGGCAAACAACGTCTTCTGAGATTCGTACAAATTCATGCGGCGAATTCTGTCGACTCGAATGCGATGAACAGGGCGCGCAGCTTTGCAAGAAACGACTGTTCAGGCTTCTGCGATGACATAGATTTCTGCGGCGATATCAGGATAGCGCTCGCCCAGTTCCATGAAGGCGTCGATCATCGGCGCCGTCCATTGCGCCTCCAGTTGACCGTTGGAGAGAGGCTTCAACCAATACCCACCGAACACCTTGACCTTGAGGTCAGCTTCTCTGAAATCGCGCATCAATGACTCGGGGTTGTAGACGCGCCGGTGGCCGTGATGACGGTCGGTGTCGTTGAGCGCAGATTCGTAGGGCAACAGGCCCATGAGCACGGCAGCCTTGCGATGCAAGCTCCGAGAGTTGGGCACCGCCGCACAGATGACGCCCCCCGGCCGCAAGTGACGACGCGCGACGGCAAGCACCGCTGCGGTGTCGTCAACGTGTTCGAGCACATGACCCAGAATGATCGTGTCGAACAAATCGGCCGTCGAGAACTCCTCGAACAATGAGTGAACGACCGTCGCCTTGGGAAATCGCGATTGCAAGGACTTGCAGAATTGGTCGGACCCATCCACCAGTGTCATTCGCTCAAAATGTGGCGCAAGTAGTTCGGTCATGACCCCCTCAGCCGGTCCCAATTCCAGCAAGTTTCCGGCCCGCCAATGGCGCGCGAAAACATGAGCGGAATACTTGATCGATGCGGAGTTGACCCCGCTTGCGTAACGACTGTCCGCAGCAATCGCAGCGAGCCGGTCGCGTTCTTGGTTTTCGTCGAGTGGCACGGGCTTTCCTTTGAGTGGGGGGATAGAAGCGTCAAATCCTGATGCCGGGCGCGGCGATGCGCCGGGCACAACTACCGTTTGAAAATCTAGCCTATGAATGATATCGAGTCGTCTGCAAACAAAATGTGACGAGGCCCGCATGCCCCACGTTTATCCATCTGCGCGAGCTTTGAGTGGGCGAGACGTCGGATTGACGCCCACATCACCAAAACTTCCGAGCATGTTCAACTCGCCTGACCAGCTTCAACGGCAGCAGCACCATCTTGCCAAGCGCGCTGTGTGCATCGAATGCCTCGGCCTTCTGACGCAGGCCGACCACGGCACCCCACACAGAAGGCAAACAGACCTGCCCTTCGCTCAACGCCGCAGCGCCCGTCATCAACCGCTGCTTGTACTGAGAATCGCCCTTGCCAAGGTCCACGGTTTGCAGGCCCATGTCCGCCGCTGCCTCGGCCATGCGCAGCAGTAGGATGATGCCGGTCGAAAACTTGGCCAGCTCGGGGTCGTAGGCTGGGAACCAGTAGTGCAGCGACGTGCGTGAACGCATCCCCATGTGGGCGGCCACGATGCGCTCACCAGAGCGAAGCACCGAGCACACACCAGCGAATTCGGGCGTCTGCGTGGCCGCGATGTTGCGCAGCAACTGCCCTGTCCACGGCCTGCCGAACACGTCCGTGGTCTTGGCCCGCAGGTACTGGTCACGCTTCCAGGCCAGCAGTTGCGCCAGCGCTTCCTCAGCTGTGTCGTTAAACGTGAAGCGCAGTTCGCCCACTTCACGCCCCAGCTTGCGGGCCAAGCCTTCGGTCTTGGGGATGTAGTCGGAGCCGGCCTCGCGCCGGCCTTTGACATACGCCGCATACCCTTCGCGCACGTCGATTCGCGGGGAGCTGCTGCCGGCACTTCGGTACGCAGCGAAACGCTCAGGCTCACCCACCAGATGGTCGAAGGGCCAGACCGACAGGCGCGCCGCGCGCATCAACTCGGGCACCGACCAATCGGCGCCGGGCTCGGCGACAACACCGTGGTAGTCGGACAAAGGCCCGCCGACGGGGCGGCCCCGGCCCCAGGTGCTGCGCTGGTGAGGGAAGAAGCCGACAGGCCGACCGTCGCACTCGATCACGACGACGCGGACATCGGGCCGCACTGCGGCCACGGCCAGGGTGAACTCGGGGCAGAAGTAGGGGCTGTGGAGCACCTCTTGCGCAGCCTGCACGGTGCGCCACGCGTCCAGCAACGTGGGGTCCAATTCGTTCGCACTGATCAGGTGGTAGCGGGTGCCCATGTCAGCCTTCCTGCGGCAGGCTCAGCAACGGCGCCTGCAAGCGCGGCCGCAGCCGTGCCCAGCCTCGGCCCCGCAGCGCATCGACGCTCGCGCGCATTGCAAGCAGCGCGAACTCGCCGAGTTCGGCGGCTGCCGCAGCGGCTGCGCCATGGTGCTTGCGCAGGTAGTGATGGCGGCTCTGGAAGTAATGCCTTGCAATGCAGCCGCCAATTCGGGTGTCGTCCGGCGACGAGCTGGCGCCACCAACATGGTGAGCGACTGCGCGGCCCACGGCCCAGGTCTCGTGGCCGGCGTCATCGGCGCGCTGGCACACATCGGTCTCTTCCCAGTACAGGAAGAAGCGCGGGTCGAAGCCCTGCAGCTGGCGCATCAGCTCGGTGCGAACCATGAAAACGGCACCGCACACCCAGCCCGTGCGCTGTGCCTCGCTGCCGGGCACGATGGTGCGCACCGGTGCCTGCTTGCGCGGCCAGGGCAGCGCGGCGCGCAGCACCGCTGCCGGCGTGGGCCGTTCACCGGTCACTTGAAGCTCACCATCAACACCGTGCTCGCCTTCGATGATGGCCGGCCCGACGATGCCAACCCGGGGGTTGTCCTGCATGAAGCGCAGCATGGTCTGCAAGGCTTCGGGCTCGACCACGGCATCGGGGTTGATGAAGATCGTGTACGGGCTGGTCACCTGTGCGAAGCCGATGTTGCAGCCCCGGCCGAAGCCGTTGTTGTGACCGGTGAGCAGCACGCGTGCCCAGCGCGCTTCATGCGCAAGAATTTCCTGCGTGGCATCGGTGCTGCCGTTGTCGACCACCACCGTGTCGAGCAGCCCGGCCAGGTGGCAACGCTGGGCCGCTGCCAGCGCGCGGCTGATGGTTTTTGCGGACTGGTAGGTGACGATCACCGCAGTGACCGGCGCCGCACGTGGAGCCTGGTTCATGGGCGCTACCTTCAGCTCAGGCCGAGCATCGACAGCGCGCCGGGGAATGCCCCACTGGTCTTGAACCGGAAGGCGGACATGCCGCGCGGCGCCTCGATGCGTGCGATCGCAAACCGGTCGCTCTGGCGGCCGATGCGCAAGTCGTGGCCTGCGCCCATGGCCGAGCGCCACCCCGACCCGCTGACCAGCGCACGCGTGCTGTCGCACCAGCGGCCATAGGGGAACGAAAAGTGGTGCGGCTCCACACAAAGCTCGCGCCGGATGTCGGCAGCGCACCCGTCGATCTGGCGCTGCGCCACATCGCCAGTGTGGGTGCGCAGGTCGATGTGGTCTTGGGTGTGGCCGCCGAATTCGAACAATGGGTAGCGCGTGTGGAGCGCGCGGGCATCGTCCCAGTTCATCGTCAGGCGCGGCATCTTGCCTGCGGGCTTCAGTTGGCGCTCGATCTCGGTCAGCCACTGGCTGCGCTGCGCGTGTTCGGCGCCGAGCAAGCCGCGATGCAGCAGCTTGCGGGCCGCCGCGGCCGGTGCGGCAGATGACAGGTCGGCATTCGGCAGGCCCAGCGCGGGCAGGTTCAGGCAGTGCACCGTGCGCCGCAGCCAGAGGCTGTGCAGCACGTCGGCCCACTGCGGTTCGCTGCGCTGCACGTAGCCGGTGGCCAGGTAGAGCGTCGCCGGCAAACGGTACTTCGCGAGAACAGGCGCGGCGACGGTCAGGTTGTCGAGATAGCCATCGTCGAAGGTGATGCAGACGCTGCCGGCCGGCGGCGATTCACTGCGGCTGATCTGATCGACCAGCGCGGATAGCGACAGCACGTGACGGTGCTCCGCGAGGAACGCCACCTGGCGTTCGAACGCGGCCAGCGGCAGGCGATTGGCCGGGTCGACATGGGCATCGGCACTGCCATCGGAAATGCTGTGGTACATCAACACGATGGCCCCTGTGGGCCGGCT
>JANXZA010000143.1 GCA_025355745.1 Rhizobacter sp.
CGCGGCGTTGGCAGGTTCGGTCATGGGCGGGCTCTACATCAACAGGTGTTCGCCGGCATTGTCGCCGCCCAGGATCACGTAGTTGACCTTGCGGATGTCGACCAGCCGGGTGCCGCCGGCGTAGCTGATCGAGCTCTGCACGTCTTCGCGCATCTCGCGCAACGTGTCGGCCAGTGGGCCCTTGATTGGCTCCAATATCCGCTTGCCTTCGACGTGTTTGTACTCGCCCTTGTTGAAGTCGGAGGCGCTGCCGTAGTACTCCTTGAACAGCTTGCCATCGACCTCGACCGTCTTGCCCGGCGACTCCTCGTGGCCCGCAAACAGCGAGCCGATCATCACCATCGAGGCACCGAAGCGCACGCTCTTCGCGATGTCGCCATGGTCGCGGATACCGCCGTCGGCGATGATGGGTTTGGTGGCCACCCGCGCACACCATTTCAGCGCTGACAACTGCCAGCCGCCGGTGCCGAAACCGGTCTTCAGTTTCGTGATGCAGACCTTGCCCGGGCCGACGCCGACCTTGGTCGCATCCGCACCCCAGTTCTCCAGGTCGATCACCGCCTCGGGCGTGGCCACATTGCCGGCGATCAAGAAGGCCGCTGGCAACTTCGATTTGATGTGCCCGATCATCTTGTGCACGCTGTCGGCGTGGCCATGGGCGATGTCGATCGTGATGTAGTCGGCGCCCACGCCGCTCGCCGCGAGCCGGTCGATCACCGCGTAGTCGGCCGCCTTCACGCCGGAGCTGATCGAGACAATCAGGCCCTTGTCGCGCATGCGCTGCGCGTAGGCGATGTTGTCGATGTCGAAGCGGTGCATCACGTAGAAGAAGCCGTTCGCCGCCAACCATTCGGTGATCGGTTCATCGACCACCGTCTTCATGTTGGCCGGCACCACCGGCAGGTTGAAGCGGTGCGGGCCGAACTGGATCGACGCATCGCATTCGGAGCGGCTCTCGACCCGGCATTTGCGCGGCAGCAACAAGACGTTGTCGTAGTCGAAGATTTCCATGGTGTGGGCGCCGCCGCCAATAAAAAACCGGACGCCAAGGGCTGGCGTCCGGTGGCAAATTCTACGCGGTGGGTCGGCGCCGAGCGGTGCCGCCGTGCCGACCTGTTCGCGGCGCTCGACCCGCGACTATGATCCGTACTGAAGCGGGAGCATCACGATGGGCCATGCACTGACCAAGCTGAGTTTGCAGGAGTTCCTTGACTGGGAAAACCAGCAGGCCGAACGCCACGAGTTTCACCGCGGTGAGGTGTTCGCGATGGTAGGCGCGCGGCGGATTCACAACGAGGTGAGCGGAAATGTCTACGCCTCGCTGAAACAGCAGCTGCGAGGTGCTCCGTGTCGGGTGTTCATCGAATCGATGAAGGTCAAGGTCGGCGAAGCAACCATCCTTTACCCGGATGTGTTCGTGACATGCGACGCCTCCGACCTGAAGACGCAAATCATCTTCACGGCTCCGACCGTCGTCGTCGAAGTCTTGTCCCCATCCACCCAGTCGTACGACCGGGGTTCCAAGTTCACGTTCTATCGCAGCCTGCCGAGCGTGCGCGAGTACCTGCTGGTCGATCCCGAGACGCGCGAAGTGCAGTTGTTCCGGCGCGGTGCGGATGAGCTGTTCACCTTGCACGACCTGACCGGCCGTGAGCAGGTTCGCCTGGAAAGCATCGGCTGCGAGCTGCTGGCGGTCGATGTGTTCGACGGCGTCGAGCCCCCCGAGGGTCACCAGGCCAGCCTGCCGATCTGAACTGCCCAAGGGCGGGGTGGCCGACAATCGGCCGATGGACTTCGAACCTCACGCCGAGCCCCCGTCGGCCGATCTCGGCAGCTCGGCGCTGCTGCACAACCTCAACCCCGAACAGCTTGCCGCCGTGACCCTGCCGGCGCGCCCGGCCCTGATCCTGGCCGGCGCCGGTTCCGGCAAGACGCGGGTTCTGACGACGCGCATCGCCTGGCTGATCCAGACCGGCCAGCTTTCGCCCGGCGGCGTGATGGCGGTGACCTTCACGAACAAGGCCGCGAAGGAAATGTTGACGCGGCTCGCGGCGATGCTGCCGATACCTGTGCGCGGCATGTGGGTCGGCACCTTCCACGGCCTGTGCAACCGTTTCCTGCGCGCGCACTGGAAACTCGCGGCCCTGCCGCAGGGCTTTCAGATCCTCGACATGGGCGATCAGCTCTCGGCCGTGAAGCGAGTCATCAAGGCCATGAAGCTCGACGAAGAGCGCTTCGTGCCGAAGCAGGTGTCATGGTTCATCGCCGCGCAGAAAGACAACGGCTTGCGCTCGAGAGACGTGGAAGTGCGCGACGAACAATCGCGCGTGCTGGTGCAGATTTATCAAGCCTATGAAGACCAGTGCCAGCGCGAAGGCGTGGTCGATTTCGCCGAGCTGATGCTGCGCACCTACGAGCTGATGCGCGACAACGGCGCGCTGCGCGAGCACTACCAGCACCGCTTCCGCCACATCCTGGTCGATGAGTTCCAGGACACGAACAGCTTGCAGTACGCATGGCTGAAGATGTTCGCCGGCCCGCCGGGGCCCCGGGGCTGCGCGGTTTTCGCGGTCGGTGACGATGACCAGAGCATCTATGCGTTTCGCGGCGCGAAGGTCGGCAACATGGCGGCCTTCGAGCGCGAGTTCCATGTCGACCATGTCATCAAGCTGGAGCGCAACTACCGCTCCTTCGGCAACATCCTCGACGCGGCCAACGAGTTGATCTCGCGCAACACCAAACGCCTGGGCAAGAACCTGCGCACCGAGGCCGGACCGGGCGAACCGGTGCGGGTGCGCGAGGCGACGAGCGACTTCGCCGAGGCGCAGTGGTTCGTCGAAGAAGCCCAGCAACTGCACCGCGAAGGCACACCGCGCCGCGACATCGCGCTGCTCTACCGCAGCAATGCGCAGAGCCGAGTGATGGAGAGCGCGCTGTTCAACGCCGGCATGCCGTACAAGGTCTATGGCGGCCTGCGCTTCTTCGAGCGCGCCGAGGTCAAGCACGCGCTGGCCTACCTGCGGCTGGCCGAGAACCCGGGCGACGACACGAGCTTTCTGCGCGTCGTCAACTTCCCGACCCGCGGCATCGGCGCGCGCACCCTGGAACTGCTCCAGGACGCGGCCCGGGCGAGTGGCCGCAGCCTCGTGCAGAGCGTCGGTGCCGTGCCCGGCAAGGGCGGCGCAAACCTGCACGCCTTCGTCGCGATGATCGACGCGATGCGCGACGCAACCCGTGGCCTGACGCTGCGCGAGATCATCGAACACATGTTGCATGCATCCGGCCTGGTCGAGTTCTACAAGACCGACCGCGAAGGCACGGACCGGTTGGAGAACCTGGAAGAACTGGTCAACGCGGCCGAAGCCTTTGTGACGCAAGAGGGCTTCGGCAAGGACGCCGTGGCGCTGCCGGTGGACGAGCACGCCCGCGAGGCCGGCCGGGCCGAGTTCAACCCGCCGGGCGCCGTGGCGGCCAGCGGCGCTGTCGTCGTGGCACCGGCGGTGGCAACGGCAACGACAACGGCAACGGCAACGGCAACGGCAACGGCAACGGCAACGGCAACGGCAACGGCGCCGAGTGTCGTGCCCGACGCCGAGACCGGCGAGATCATGTCGCCGCTGGCCGCCTTCCTGACCCACGCATCGCTCGAAGCCGGCGACAACCAGGCGCAGGCCGGGCAGGACGCGATCCAGTTGATGACGGTGCATTCGGCCAAGGGCCTGGAGTTCGATTGCGTCTTCATCACCGGCCTCGAAGAAGGCCTTTTCCCGCACGAGAACTCGGCCTCCGACCCCGACGGGCTGGAGGAGGAACGCCGCCTGATGTACGTGGCGATCACGCGCGCCCGCAAGCGCCTGTACCTGAGCTTCAGCCAGACCCGCATGCTGCACGGCCAGACGCGCTACAACATCAAGAGCCGCTTCTTCGACGAACTGCCCGAAGCCGCGTTGAAGTGGATGACACCGCGCAGCCAGGGCTTCGGCTCGGGTTTCGCGCGCGACTACCAGGCAGCGTGGGCGCGTGGTTCGGGCCTGCAGTCGATCGTCGGTGCGGGCAATGTGAATGTGGCGCCGCCACTGGTGTCAAAGTCGGCGGGCCACGGCCTGCGCTCAGGGCAGAGCGTGTTCCACACCAAGTTCGGCGAAGGCGTGGTCATCACGCTCGAAGGCGCCGGCGACGATGCCCGCGCGCAAGTCAACTTCGGCCGCCACGGCATGAAGTGGCTGGCGCTGTCGGTGGCCAAGCTGACGCCGGTCGATTGAGTTTCAGAGGAGGGTTTGCCATGTTCATCGCTTCGACTCGTGCCCATCCCGCGCGCTTGCGTGCTGCATCTGTTCGCTGCATCGCCGGCCTGGCACTGCCGCTCGCCCTGGCGTTGTTCGGAGGCTGCGCATCGACCGCGCTCGATGCGCAATGGGCCGATGCCCAACTGCCACCCCAATTGCTGCGCGGCGCCAAGGTGATGGTGGTCTGCGAGGCGCAGGACGTGGCGATCCAGCGCCTCTGCCAGGATCAGGTGGTGGCCGGCCTGGCGCAGCGCGGCGCGGTGCCGGTGGCGCTGCCCGAGACCATCAACGTGCCGCTCGCGCAGGCCGCCATCGACCCGCAGGTCTTGCAGGCGGCGCGCAATGCCGGTGCGAAGGCGGTGTTCAGCGTCGTCGTCGGAGTGGCGGCGCAGGCGGTCAGCCCGGGCCTGTCGATCAGCCTGGGCGGCTTCGGTTTCGGCAGCAACGTCGGCGGCGGCATCGGCGTTTCGGCGCCGATCGGCGGCGGCAAGGTGAACTCGGGTTACTCTGCCAACGGCCGCGTCACCGAGGTCGCCGGTGGGCGGCTGCTGTGGACGGCGCGCGCCACCGCGCCGCCCTCATCAAACGTGACCGCGCAGTTGAACGAGTTGTCGGCCACGGTGCTGGCGGCGGCCGACAAGGCGGGGATGTTCTAGTCAATGCCCGCCGCGCCGGCAGGCACGGTCAGTCGTCGTCGCCGCCGCGGAACAGCCGCAGGTCGATGAAGTCGGCCATCGCGCGATAGCCGGCGTCGTTCGGGTGCAGGTGGTCGCCGCTGTCGTAGGCCGCCAGCATGCGCGCCGGGTGCGCCGGGTCGCGAATGGCGCGGTCGAAGTCGATGACGGCATCGAAGGCGCCGCTGCTGCGGATCCACTGGTTGACGGCCAGGCGTTTGACTTCGCCTTCGGGCGTGAAGTAGCCCGGCAGCGTGGTGCCCTCGAACGGCGTCAGCGTGGCGCCGAAGATCTTCAGGCCGCGCTCGTGCGCGCGGGCGATGATCTGCTTGTGGCCGGCAATGATGTCGGCCGCCGTGACCACCTCGCCGGCAAAACCGAAAAACCCCGGAATGCCGATGTTGTTGATGCCTTCGAGCAGGATCACGAACTTCGCGCCGGGTGCATTCAGCACGTCGCGGTCGAGCCGGGCCTGCGCATTCGGGCCGATGAAGTCGAACAGCGTGCGGTTGCCGCTGATGCCGTGGTTCAGCACCGCCAGGTGCTCGCTGCGGTGCGACGCTTGCAGCCGCACCGCGAGCAGGTTCGGCCAGCGCCGGTTGGTGTCGGGCGTGGAGGCGAAGCCGTCGGTGATCGAGTCGCCGAGCGTGACGATGGCGGCGTTCTTCCTCGGCCCTTCGACGCTGATGCCAGTCAGGAAGAACCACGACAGCGTCGTCGATGCCGTCGGCATGACCACGGCGCTTGAGTAGTCGCCCGGCGTCGACACATAGGTGGTGGCCAGACCAAGCGAGTGAAACGTGTTCGGTGTCGTGGGCTTGGGCAGGAAGACGCTGACGACCAGGTCGGCGGTCGGCGCCACGTCGAAGTCGATCGGGTCGCTCAACGCGGGTGCGCCGGCCGGGATGGTGAAGGAAGCGCGACCGCCAAAGGTCAACGCCCGGTCGGAGCCGGCGACGATGGCCGCGCCCGCGCCGTGGCGCGCGATCGTCACGGCGCCGACGCTGAGCGGCGTGCTGCCGTACTCGTTCGACAGGCGTACGCGAACCTTCTTGCCGCCGATGCTGGTGCGCACCACTTGGCGGATCGTCTGGTTGTCGAACTGCGCGGGTGTGGGCGTGATGAGTGGTGGCTCGGGGCGCTGCGGGCTGGCCGTCCAGGTTCCGACCCATCGGTCGTCGTCGCGGTCGCTTGCTGGCGCGAGCGAGGGGGTGACCAACGCCATGGCCACGAAGAACGCTGCCCCGGCCTGGAACAGGGTGCGACGCCTGAGCGATGTCGCGCCCGGGACGGGGCTCTCAGCGGGGCTCGCCGAGGTGCTCGCCGAGGTGCTCGCCGAGGTGCTCGCAGAAGGGTGCCGGAAGGGATCGCGGTTGAACATGGTGGTCTCCTCTTGCAAGGGTTCTGGTGACGGGGCTGCGGCGTCTCTTCCGGCATCGGTTCGGTGCTGAAGAAACAGGTTGCCATCGAACCCGGCTCTGAACCGGGCAGGCAGAAGACCGCCAGAAATGATGGCCTTGCTGCGCGCCGCCGTCAATCCCGATGCGCCTACTTCGTGAAGCTCGCCTGCACCTTGGTGTCGGCAGTGAGGGTCAGTGTGCAGCTCGGGCCGGCGCCGCCGCAAGCGCCGCTCCAGCCTGCAAAGGCCAGGCCCGGCGGCGGTGTGGCCGTCAGGGTCACGCTGTTGCCGACGCCGAACTTCGCCGCGCAGACCGCGCCGCAATTGATGCCCGCCGGTGTGCTCGTGACGGTGCCCGCGTTGCTCCTGCTGATCGACAGGGTGACGTTGGAACCGCCACCGCCACCACCGCCACCACCGCCACCGCCACCGCCACCACCCGCTGCGGCACCGAAGGTCGCCGTGACGGCGCTTTCGGCAATCAGGTTCACGGTGCAGCTCGGGGCGTTGCCACCACACGCGCCACCCCAGGCCGCGAAGCTGCTGCCGGCATTGGCCTTGGCCATCAGCGTGACGCTGCTGCCCGGCGCGTAGACGCCGTAGCACTTGCTGCCGCAGCTGTAGGTCTTGTCTGCCGACGAGACGCTGCCACCACCCGTCACGCTGACCGTGAGGGCGTTCACGTCGAGGTTGGCGGCCGCGTTCTGGGCGCCGATGGCATCACCCAGTTCACCCGCAGCGGGTGCCGTGCACAGCGGGTCGGCGCACAGCGCTTCATGCGTGAGGGCGTCATACCGGCCAGCGTACTTGTAATACTCGTAGCGCCGCACGACCGCGTGGTTGCCGTTGCCCAGGTTGCCCCGGTTCGCCAGCTTGCCGCGGCGGCGCTGGTTGCCACCCGGCGGGTCTTGTTGCAACAGCGACCAGTTGACTTCAAGCTGGGCCGCGTTTTCCGGCACCACGGCGTGGTTGTCGCCGACCAGCGCGTCGAGGTCGACCCGGCCCGCCTGTTCGGCCTTGTAGACCCGCACCCATTGCGCTTCGCCGAACAACGCGGGAGGCGCTGGCGGTGCCTGCACTTCGGCCACCACCACCGGTGGCAGGCCGGGCCCGATCGGCGGCACCGCGACCCAGATCGGCGCCGGCAGCGACACATCCACACCCACCGGCTTGACGCTGCCCGGATTCGCCGGGTCGGCCACCAGCCAGCGGTACAGGATCTTGGTCGGATTGACGTAATTCGTGCTGATGCCGAAGTGCTCGCAGCCCGCCGTTTCGTAGGTCGCGGGCATGCCCAGCGTCCAGCATGAATCGCCGGGTACCGAGCTCAGGCTTGGCGGCACCGGTGTGCAGGTGGTGAAGCGCGCGTTGGCCGCGTCGTAGGGCGCGATCCAGCGCACATAGGTGCCGCCGGGGAAGTCGGTGGCGGTGCCGAAGCCGTAGCGGATCACGGTGGCATTGAAGTTGGACGGAAAGATGCGCGAGAGCTGCGACTTGCTCACGCCCCAGACCTCCATCTCGAAGCCGTGCGCGCAACTGCCGGTGTTGTTGAGAACGTCGTAGTTCTGGTACGAGCCGGCCATCACGACGGCCTGGGCGTGCGCACTGAGCGACGCTGCGCCAAGGCACAGCACGGCCAGGGCGGTGGTCGAAGCCGTCGCCAGCTGACGGCTGAGTGAGCGGTTTTCTGCGGCTGATTTTTTCATCGATGTCCCCCGTTGAGTGGTGTCGGCAGTCGTCGCCTTTCCGGGGCGACAACTGCGCGGCGGCGCGGTGCCGCGCAGGCAACAGAGCAGGGAGAAGGCGATGAAATACATCGCGATGTGAAGGCCGTGGAAAACAAGCGACGGCTGAAACAAAAACTGATTGGCAACCAGGGTCAGCCAATCTGCGGGTCTCACCCTCACCCAACCCTCTCCCACGAATACGCGGTAGGGGGAGCCGGATGGCTCGTTCTCCCGCTTGCAGGAGAAGGGGCGAATTGCTCCCCTCCCGCTGGCGGGTTGGGGTGAGGGTGCTTCGAGCGCGCCCCAGCCGTGGCCGCAGTTCATTTCAGAAACGACAGAGACCTGCACGTCGCCGTGCAGGCTCTTCTGGTGTCGATGCCGATTCAGCGGCCGCGAGGCTCAGGGGCAGCGAGGGGCAACGGGCACGATGTCGCTCAGCGCGGCGGCTGCATCGACCTGTCGCAGTTGGGTGCCGCACAGCGCCGCGCTGGCGCGCTTGAGGCGGGTCACCACGTCGGTCGGCGCCATGCCCACATCGAGCGAGCGCAGCAGCGCGGCGGTGCCGGCTGCCAGCGGCGCAGCCATGGAGGTGCCGCTCCAGGTGCCGTAGCCACCGGGCACGGCGCTGGTGATGTTGTCGCCCGGCGCGGCCATCGTGACCCAGCTGCCGAAGTTGCTGAAGGCCGCGAGCTTGCGGTTCGCGTTACTGGCGGCGATGGCGAGCAGGCCGTGCGTGCCTTCGGCCGCCGGGTACTGCTTGATGCTGGTGCTGGCGTCGTTGCCCGAGGCTGCCACCACGACCGCACCATTGCCGCGCTTGCAGCGCCGTGCATCGTCGTTGTAGCCGGGGTCGGAGCGGTCGCCGATCGGGTCGTCGGGCACTTCGGCGGCACACGACGCGATGTCGGCAATGGCCGCCAGCAGCCGGGTGCGGCTCAGGCTGCCCAGGCTGAGGTTGATGACGTGCGCGCCGTCGTCGGTGTTCGGGTCGCCATCGGGATCGACCGCGTAGAGCAAGGCCTCGGCCAGCACCCAGGCGTTGCCCATGCCGTCGGCATCGAGCGCCCGCAGCGGCATGATCTTCGCGCCCGGCGCGACCATCGCGACCAGCCCGGCGACATGGGTGCCGTGGCCATACGCGGCGTTCGCCGTGCTGCCGATTTCCGACGGGTCGGCGTCGTAGTCGACGAAATCGAAGCCGGGCAAGAGCCGGCCGGCCAGCAAGGGGTGGCTTCGGTCGACACCGGTGTCGATGATGGCAACGCGAATGCCGGTGCCGGTGGCGATCGCGTGCGCTTCGGTCAGGCGCATCGCCTGCGGCGCCCATTGCGCGGCGTAGGTTTGCGGGGTGCCGATCGCCCAGGCCACGTTCTTGCGCGCCTCGGGGCTGCGGTGGGTGGCATTCGGCTCGGCGATCATCACCCCGGGTTCCAGCGCCAGCGCGGCCAGAACGTCCTTCACACGCGCCGCGCCAACCACCTTCAGGCGGTAGATCGGCCGCGCTCCAAAGCGGCTCATCAGGGACAGCGGGTATTTGGCCAGCAGCGGCTGCAAGGCGTCGCTGCTGCGCAGTTTGACGAGCACCTCGCCGGCCATGTCGGGGTCGCTGGCCGTCCCGGTGCTGCTGCCGCCGGAGCCTGCGGCCGGTGGGCCGCCGCCCGTGCTTCCTCCTGCGCCGCCGACGCTGCCGCCGGCAAGTGCCGGCAGGCTCACGCTCAAACCCAGGCTCAGGCTGGAAGCGATGAGCCCGGCCGCGAGCGCGACTCTCGAAGCAAGTGTTTGCGTGTGCATGGTTCGGTTTCCGGGTGGGGCGGCAATGGAATATCGGCAGCGCGGATCGGGCCGGTTTGGCGTCCGGAGCATCTCGACAGAGCGGGCACGGCCGCGTCTGATACATGCGCCGTCAACGGTGTACGAAAAATCGCCTGAGATGCATGCGTCGAGACTTGGTTTGTTACATCGGCGCGGCGCTCACCAGCCGCCGTACAGGACGAAGGCGGCCCAGCAGTACGGGTGCGGGTGATCGCGCCGGATCGCGATCTGCGCGAGTTGCAGTGCACTCGCGGCGCCCTGGCCGCGCACCAGCGCGGCATAGAACCGGGCCATGAAGCGCACGGTGATTTCGTCTTCCACCGGCCACAGGCTTGCCACCACCCGCGCCGCGCCGGCGACCATGAAGGCGCGCACCAGGCCGACCATTTCATCGCCGGCACTCTGCGCGTTCAGCCCGGTCTCGCAAGCGCTGAGCACCACCGTGCACGGCTTCAGCGCCAGCGACTCGGCGCCCTCGACCGTGAGCGCGCCGGCGTGCAGGTGCAGCGCCGAAAAGCGCGGGTTGTCGCTGCGAAACTGGGCATGGCAGGCCAGGTGCAGCACATCGGCCGCCGGGGCGTGGGCGCGCAACACCGCCAGCGTGGCCTGCGCGCCGACGAAGGCCGTGCCGTTGTCGAACAGGCCGGCGACGAACTCGGCCTCGCGCGCGGTGTGCAGCAGGCGCGACGACTCGCCCAGCGCCAACACCCGGCGCGCCGCCACCGCAGGCCGCAGCAGGCCCCGCAGCGCCAGCCGCGCGCTCGGCGCCAGCGCCAGCTCGAAGCGCTCGCCGAGCGCCGTGCGGCCGTCGCTCAGCGCCGCGAAGGGCAGCACGCCGAGCTGCGCGTGCGGCACCACGATGACGCGCCGGCAGCCCGTCAGCGCATCGCCGAGCGGGGCCCACACGAGACCGTACAAAGCCAGCATCCGCGCCTGCGTGCGGGCGACCAGCGTGGTCAGGTGGCGCTGCACCGGCGCGCTGCCGTGGCGCAGGGTTTCGAGCTGGAAGCGGGCCGACTGCGCCGCCGCCAGCACGCTCGACCACAGCGCCATGTGCCGCACCAGCGCCACCTCGGCACGGGTCACGACGCAGGCGAAGAGTTCGTCGTCAAGCACGCCGTATTCGATCAGCGCGTCGCCGTCCTGCAGTGCGGCTTGCAGGGCGGCGATGTCGAGGTCGTGCGCGCCGTGGCTGACGCGGTGGGGGGCGCCGTTGGTAACCTCATGACTGGCGCGCTGCGGCCCGCCCAGCCGCTGGCGGCGCGCCCCTTCGAGCAATTCGTGTTCGGTGCGCAGCCGCTGCTGGTTTAGGGCCGCCGAGCTGCCGCCTTCTTCCTGCAGGCGCTGGGTGCGGCGGTACAGCCAGTCGAGACGCTCGCGCAGCGCTTGCAGGCTGGCGTCCATATCGAGGCCATGCCCTTCGGACAGGCGCTCGTCGAGCGCCCGGGCACGAAAGCGGTCGAGGTGCCGCAGCGCGTCGGCAGCCGATCCAGGCACCGCTGCGGGGTCGGCCGTGGTCGCCATCGACGCAGCGGTGAGCGCGATGCGCAACCGTTCCTGGTAGGGCCGCAGGTGCTCGGTGATGAAGGCGCTGCGCAGGTCGTCGTCGGGCAGGGCACGGCGCTGGTCTTCGAAGAGTTCGATGGCGGCGTCGAAGGCCGCAGCAGCCGCGCGTGGGTCGCTCAGGGCCTGAGCCACCAGGCCCTGGCCGGTGAGGCAGCGCACCTGGACCGAAAGCTGCTGCAGGGCGCGCGCTCGGTGCAAGGTGGCATCGAACGCGCGGCTCGCCTCGACATGCCGGCCGAGCGCGAGCAGTGCCTGGGCGCAGACCACTTCGGCGCGTGAGGCGCCGTCGGTCTGGCCCGCCGCAGCGAAGCCGACCACGGCCTGCCCGGCCCATCTCAATGCGGCGCCCGTGTCGCGATTCGACAAGGCCAGCTCGCCACGCGCCAGCGCCACGCTCGCGCGGCCCACCTCGTTGCCCTGGGCAGCGAACAGCGCGGCGGCCTGGGCCAGCGAAGCGTCGGCGCCGGTCCTGCCGAGCAGGGCTTCGGTGCGGCCGCGCTGGGCCAGCGCCCAGGCTTGTTCGTCGGGTGAGTCGAGCGCGCCGAACTTGGCCACGGCCGCGTCGAACAGGGACAACGCTTCCGGCAGCAGGCGCAGTTCGAGGTAGGCATCGGCAAGCTGCTTCTCGGCGATGGCGAGCGGCTGCGGCAGGGCCAGGGTTTGGTAGGCACGGCGGGCCGCTTCGAGCCCGGCCAGCGCCTCGCGGTAGCGGCCTTGCGCCAGGTCGAGCAGGGCCGCCGATTCGTCGGCCAGCGCGACCCGCACCGCCAGGTGCCGGTTCGAGGCCCGCATGCGGGCCCGGGCATAGGTCAGGCGTGCCGCGTCAAAGTCGCCGAGGGCGGTCAGCGCATCGGCCACGCCGATGTCGGCGAGGATCGAATGCTCATGGTCACTGACGCGCGCGAACAGCACGGCGGCCTCGCGGTAGTGGCGCGCGGCCTGCGCGTAATGGTCGCGTCGCAGGTGCAGGCCGCCCAGGTTCAGGCTCACCCTGCTGGCCGCGCCGAGGTTGCCCAGCGCCACCAGTTCGCGCTGCGTGGCCTCGGCGCAGCGTTCGGCATCGTCGTGCCGGCCGAGCATCGATAGCGCCATGATTTTCGGCACCTGGGTCTGTGCGGCAGGGTCGGGCTGGCCGGCCCGGCGGAAGGCGGCGGCGGCGCGGTCGAGGTGCTCGATCGCCTGCGCCATCTGGCCCTTCGTGGCGCACGCAATGGCGGCGGTCCAGTCGGCCAGCGCGGCGATCTGGTCGGCCTGGTCGGCCGGCACGCCGGCGTCAAGCAGGGCCCGCAAGACCTCCGCGGCGCGGGCCGCGCGCGCCGGTTCGCGGCCCCAGGCTTCGTAGCAGGCATCCTTCAGGGCCCAGGCCAGCGCCAGCGAATCAGCGCCGGCCGGCCCGAAAACCGACGGCGCATCGAGCCACTCGCGCACGCGGGCGACGGCTTCGTCTGGGCTCAGCGTCAGACCTCCTCCGCGACCTCGTCAGCGGCCGCGCCGACATCGATCGCCGGCAGCACGATCTCGTCGTCGCCGAGGCGCAAGGTCAGCGCGTAGCGACCGGCCTGAACACCGTCGATGCGGAACTCGCCCAGCGCATCGAGCTGGGCCTGCTGCGCCGCGACCTCACCGGCGCTGTGTGCCAGCAGGTCGACGCTGCCGGAAGTGTCGGGCCCGAGCACCTGGCCGGTGATCGAGAACCCGTCGGCGGCGGGTGTGATGCGAAGGTCAATGTCGCGGTGCGCGGCGCTGAAGAGCAGTTGCCGCGTCGGCGTTTGCAGCGAGCGCATGCCCTGCAGCGCCAGCGGTGCGGCCCAACTGTCGAACGACAGCAGGGCGGTCAGACGTGCGCGCAGACCCGCGGCGAGCTCGGCGATGGCAGACGCAGTGGAGGCCGCGGGCGCAGCGCGCCACAGCCCGAGCGCCGCGCGCTGCAATGCGGGCGGCGCATCGGGCAGCTCGGCATGGGCGCAGCGCAGTTCGCGCAGCAGCTCGGCGTCGGAAAGCTGGTCAATGGGTTTCATGGTGGTCGCACCGATGGCATGCGTCACAGAGCCCGCACACGGCATGAAAATACAAGCACTCACACATTTTTTGTCGGCCTTTCGCCGCCTTCCACCAGCCCGCGCAATTTCGCCAGGCAGCGCGCCCGCGTCGGCCCGATGCTGCCCACCGGCAGCGCGAGCCGGCGCGCAACCTCCTCGTAGGCCGGCCGTTCGTCGTCATCGGCGAACAGCAAGGTCAGCAGATCCCGGCAGCGCAGGTCGAGCCGGTCGAGCGCGGTACGCAGCAGGTTGAGCTGCTGGAGCCGGTCGAGCGCCTCTTCGGCCAGCGGCGCGTCGTCCGCGAAGCTGTCTTCGATGGCGTTGCCGGCGTCGCCGTCGTCATCATCCGCCCGCGTCATCGACACCGTGCGCCGGCCGATCTGGCGCACCCGCAAGGCCTCGCGCTTGGCGGTGGTGACGATCCACGCCTGCAGCCGCTCGGGCTGCGCCAGGCGCGGCAGGTGCTCGTGCAGGCGCGAGAAGACGGTCTGGAACACATCGGCCGCCGCATGCTCGTCGGCACCGGTGCGCATCGCGATCGCATAGACGATGCGCTGGTAGCGCCGCACCAGCGCCGCCCAGGCCGCGCCGTCGCCATGGCGGCAGCGCGCGACCAGCGCGGCGTCGCCGTCGTGGTCGTCGTCATGAGCGAGTGCCGGATCAGGCATCCGCAAGGCCCGTCCACCGCAACATCGAACTACGCTCCCGGCCGCTTCATCTGGCAGGAGGTCGGCTGCGAGCTGACATACGCGTCCCACACCACTTCCGAGCGGAAGCCGTAGCCGGTGTTCTCGGCGTCGTACTTCACGCCCTTGCTGCCCTGCTTGGCCCAGATGCCCAGGAACAGCGGGGCTTGCAACTGGTGGTCGGTCTTGCGCATCTCGACTTCGCCGAGCGGGCTCTTGTACTTCATGCCTTCAAGCGCGGCCGCCACCTTGCGCGTGTCGGTCGATGCGACTTGGCGCATCGCCGTTTGCAGCATGTGCATGCTGTTCCAGTGGGCCGCGAAGATGAAGTCCTCGTTGTACTTCTGCTTGTAGGCGATGTAGGTCTTCTCGAGTTCCGGCGTCGGCGCGTTGTGGCCCCAGTTCCAGATCACGCCGACCTTGTCGGCGCCCCACGGGCCGAGCTGCGCCGGGATGCCGGGGTTGTTCGCGTTCATCGTGTAGAAGTTGATGTTCAGGCCGAAGTCGCGGGCCGCCTTGAACAGCAGCGCCAGGTCGCTGCCCCAGTTCGAGGTGATGACGGTGTCGGCGCCCGAGCCCTTGATCTTCGCGATGTAGGGCGCGAAGTCGCGCACCTGGGCGATCGGCACGAAGTCGTCGCCGACGATCTCGACGTCCGGGCGTTTGCGCGCCAGGTAGGCCTTCGCCGCCTTCGAGACCTGCTGGCCGTGGGTGTAGTTCTGGTTCAGCAGGTACACCTTCCGGATGTCGGGCCGGGTCTTCATGTAGGTCGTCAGCGCCTCGATCTTCATCTCGCTCGACGGGTAGAAGCGGAAGTGCCAGTAGCTGCAGCGGTCGTTCGTCAGGCCCGGGTCCATCGCCGAATAGTTCAGGAACAGCGTGGCCTTCTCAGGCTCGCGTTCGGCCAGCTTGTTGATCGCGTCGACGAGCGCGAAGGCCACGCCCGACCCGCCGCCCTGCGTGATGTAGCGAATGCCCTGATCGGTGGCCGCCTTCAGCACCGAGACGCTTTCCTGCGGCGTGCCCTTGCCGTCGAACGGCACGATCTCGAACTTCGCATCCGCCGGCGCGCTCTTCGCGTTGAGTTGCGCAACGACCTCGCGCAACTGCTTCAGCGAGCCCTCACCGGCCAGCGCGAACGGGCCGGACAGCACATCGATGAAGGCGATCTTGACGGTCTCGGCGGCGCTCGAAGGCGCCACTGAAAGCGCACACACCAACCCCACGAGGGCCATGAAAAGTCGATGTGCAAAGCGAATTGCGGGCATTGAAAAATCTCCGTTGTCGAGGTTGTTGTGTCGGTTGTAGAGGTCAGCCTACCAGCGCTCGTTCCAGGGCCGCAGATCGAGCTCGAAGGTCCAGGCATCGCGCGGCTGACGGTGCAGGTGCCAGTAGTTGTCGGCGATGTGGGCCGGATTCAGGATACCGTCCTGCGCCTTCGTGGCGTAGCGCTCGGGGAAGTTGCTGCGGATGAATTCGGTATCGATCGCACCATCGACGACGACGTGAGCGACGTGGATGCCGCTCGGCCAGAGTTCGCGCGCCATGCTTTGCGCCAGCGCCCGCAGCGCGTGCTTGGCGCCGGCGAAGGCGCCGAAGTTGGCGGAGCCGCGCAGCGAGGCCGTGGCACCGGTGAAGATGATCGTGCCGCGCTCGCGCTCCAGCATGCGTTTGGCGACCTCGCGGCCATTCAGGAAGCCGCCGAGGCAGGCCATCTCCCAGATCTTGAAGTACTTGCGCGCGGTCTCGTCGAGGATGCTGCACGGCACGTTGGCGCCGATGTTGAACACCAGCACCTCGATCGTCCCGATCTCGCGTTCGATGTGCTCGACCAGCGTGACCACCTCGTCTTCCTTGCGCGCATCCGATGCGAAGCCGTGGGCGGCGCCGCCGGTGGCGCGGATTGCGCCGAGCAGCGGCTCGAGCTTGTCGGCGTCGCGCCGCGTCACGCAGGCCGTGTAGCCGCCGGCCGCAAAGCGGCGGGCGATGGCGCCGCCGGTGGCATCCCCGGCGCCGATGACAAGGGCGACCCTGGCGGCTTGGTTCTCGGACAGCATGGCATTCTCCTCGTGCGACGGGGCCGCTGACCGTAGCATGGCAGGTCGATATTCTTCGAGCCGATCAACCCAGGGTGAACCATGAGCATGAACACGGACAAGACAAGTCAGCGCGTCGAATTCCTCTTCGATGTCGGCAGCCCCGCGTCGTACCTGGCATGGACCCAGCTGCCAGCCCTGTGCGCGGCAGCGGGTGCCGAACTGGTGGTCCGGCCGATGCTGCTCGGCGGGGTCTTCCAGGCCACGGGCAACGCCTCGCCCGCCACGGTGCCGGCGAAAGGCCGCTATACGTTCATCGACCTGTCGCGCTGCGCCCGGCGCTACGGCGTGACGCTGCGCACGAACCCGCATTTCCCGATCAACACACTGGTCTTGATGCGCGCGGTGGTCGGCGTGCAGACGCACGCGGCGGATCGCTTGCCGGCCTTTCTGGCGGCGCTGTTCACGGCGATCTGGGTCGATGGCTTGAACGCCGGCGACCCCGCGGTCGCGTCGAAGCTGCTGATCGATGCCGGCTTCGATCCGGCGCAGGTTTTCGCGTGGGCCGCCCAGGCCGAGGTGAAGGCCACCTTGCGTGCCACCACCGACGAAGCCGTGGCGCGCGGTGTGTTCGGCGCCCCGACGATGTTCGTGGGCGGCGAGATGTTTTTTGGCCAGGACCGGCTCGACTTCGTGCGGGAGGCGTTGGGCTGACTGGGCTCAAATTCAAAGAGAAAACTCACGCACCGCAGAGGCGCAGAGAGCGCAGAGGAAGCGCAGAGGAAGCGCAGAGGAAGCGCAGAGTAAGACAAGAAGATATTGGTTTTCTCTGCGTAACTCTGCGTTCTTTGCGTTCTCTGCGCCTCTGCGGTGGTGAGTGGTCTCTTCCGGCCAGCCGAGCGCTCAGACCAGCTCCGCCCCCGGCCGCTGCGCGTCCACCACAAAGCGCGCTGCCGTCGTCACACCGCTCAACGGGTCGAGCGCATCGACCACCCGCACTTGCATCTGCAACTGTTTCGCGTCGAGCGCGAAGCGCATGTAGCCGCGTTGGTCGCCGCGCGCGTAGCGGATATGCGGGTTGAAGCCGCGTGCGGCGTCGATGCGCGACTGCGGTAGCGCCAGGCTGGTGATCGAGGTGCCGCAGAACTCGCTCGCGACGACCGGCGAATCCGCGTCGTCGAAGTCGGCCTTCAGGTCGGCCACATAGTTGCTGTGCACGTCGCCGCCGAGCACCACCGCGCCGGGCACGCGGCGCTGGGCTAACGCTCCGAGCAAGCGGTTGCGGGCCGGCGCGTAGCCGTCCCAGCCGTCGGTCCAGTAAGTGCCGCCGGCGTCGGTGGGGTCGGTCCAGGAATAGCGCGCCATCAAGGTTTGCTGCGCCAGCAGGTTCCACGGCCGGCGCAGGTCCCAGCCGTCGGCGAGCCAGCGTTCCTGCTCGGTGCCGAGCAGGCTGCGGCGCGTGTCCAGCAACTCCGGGCAGAGCTTCAGCCTGACGGTGTTCGAGCCGCCGCGGTCGGGCTTCGGGCAGACCTGCACGTCGCGGTACTGGCGGTCGTCGACCGCGTGGATGCGGGCCAGCGTGCCCCAGTCGAGGCGGCTGACGATGCGCATGTCGGGCCCGACCGGGCGCACCGATTTCGGGAACGGCATGTGCTCCCAATAGGCACGGTAGGCGGCGGCGCGCTGGGCCGCAAAGTTCGGCTGCAGCTCCTGGCCTTGCAGGTTCGCGTAGTCGTTGCCGACCTCGTGGTCGTCCCACACCAGCAGCCAGGGCGCGCTGGCATGCGCGGCCTGCAGCGCGGGGTCGCTCTTGTGGGTGGCGTAGCGGGCGCGGTACTGGTCAAGCGTGCTGACGTTCAGGCCGCCTTCGAGCGAGCGCACCGAGCCGGGCCGCGACGGGTATTCGTAGATGTAGTCGCCGAGGAACATGATCAGGTCGAGCGCTTCGGCCGCGATGTGGCGCCACGCCGCGTAGTGGCCCACATCCCAGCGCTGGCAGCTCGTGATGACGAAGTTCAGCGTCGCGTCGGCATCGGCCGCCGGTGCAGTGCGGGTGCGCCCCGTGGGGCTTTGCTGGCCGAGCGCGCGGAAGCGGTACCAGTACCAGCGCCCGGCGTCCAGGCCGGCGGGCTCGGCGTGCACGCTGTGGGCCCAGTCGGCCTCGGCCACTTCCACGCCGCGCGCGACGACGTCGGAAAAGGCTTCGTCGCGCGCCAGCTCCCATTGCACCGGCACCCGCGCCGGCAGGCCGGCGCCGGTGAGAAGCGTCCACAGCACCATGCCGCTCGCATGCGGCTGGCCGGAGGCAATGCCGAGCGAGAAGCGCGGCACGTCAGCGGCGCCGGCATGGCGCAGCAGCCAGGGCGCGGCGAGGAAGGCCGCGCTGCCCTGCAGCAGCGCGCGGCGACTCATCCGATCAGGGCGCCGGCTTGGCATCGGGCGTGACGACATCGATGGTCTTCTCGATCACCTTGCCGGTGACCTTCACGCCGGTGCTCACGACCGCACCGGTGACCGAGATCGCAGCGCCGGCTACCGCACCGGCAACGGTCACGACCGCGCAGCCGGGCAGCATGACGAGCGCCAGTGCTGCGGCCGACAGTGCAGTCTGGCGCAGCATCGGCAGCGCGGCGGGCGGCGAGGCAGGAAGCACAAACATCAACCGGTCAAACCCCCACATCGTCGATCTCGCGGTACACATCGCGCAGCCACATCTTGACGCGCTGGCGGTCCATCATGCCGAGGCCGCCGTCGGTCGAATCGTGCGAGGTCTTGGCCTTCCAGAAGCTGCTGCTGCCGGCGTCGATGCGGTTCATCACGGTCTCGTTCAGCTTCTTGATCGAGACGATCTGCGCGCCGAGTTGCAGCGCGCGGGCCTGCTCGCCGCTCTGCTCCAGCGTGCTGAAGTCGTTGCCGCGCACCTGGTTGCGCACCAGCACGTATTTCAGCCCGGTGCCAAAGCGGTCGAGCAGCTTTTGCAGCAGGTCGACCGAGTCCTTGCCCGAGTCCATCACATGCCAGTAATGAATCGTCATGCCCATCTCGTCAGCCATGTTGATGACGCCGGCGTCGTCCATCCAGCGCACCAGCGCGTCGTGGGTCTGCGCCGCCAGGTCGACCAGGATGCGGCGCTCGGGCTGCTCGGCGGCGGCTTCGACGATCACGTCGAGCGCCTCGTAGTGGTCCATCACCACCGGCGACGCGTAGCCCGAATAAAAGCGCATCAGCGCGCCGTGCGAGCGGTCGGTGTCGAAGCCGATGAAGGGGATCTCGCGGTCGATCATGTATTGAGCGAGCACGCGCGCCGTCAGCGATTTGCCGACACCGCCTTTCTCGCCGCCGATGAAGTGGATGTGGGCCATCGTGGCTTTCCGTGAAGGGTTCGATCGAAGGCGGCGCATGTCGAGCACGGCGCAACCGAGCCGGCACTGTAACCGCGCCCGGGTGTCACGCAACCGTCATGCCGGTGTCACGACGCCTTCATTGCCGGCTCGTAGCCTGCGCGCTGCATTCACCAAGGAGCAGCAATGCGTTTCACGATCCTGGCCGCCGCCCTGGCGGCAGCCATAGCCGCCTCGGCCTGCGGGTCCGACGACAGCCCGACGGTCGCGGCCCCGCCCGCAGCGACCCCGAAGAACGTCATCTTCTTCCTCGGCGACGGCTACGGCATCGTGCCGATGACCGCCGCGCGCATCTACGCTGCGGGCGAAGACGGCGAGCTGACGATCGACACCTTCCCCGAGACCGCCTTCGTCAAGACCTACTCGCTCGATGCCCAGGTTACCGACAGTGCGCCGTCGATGGCGGCCTACATGACGGGCGTGAAGACGCGCAACGAGGTGCTCGGCATGAACGGCGACACGCTCGCCGTGGCACCGGGCAAGGACGCCGCGACCGGTGTTGCGAGCGCCGTCAACAACTGCCCGACGGCCAGCAACGGCGCGGCCTCGACCACCTTGCTTGAACTGGCGATTGCGCAGGGCCGCGCCACCGGCGTGGTCTCGACCGCGCGGCTCACCCACGCCACGCCAGCCGCCACCTATGCCCATGTGTGCCACCGCAATGCCGAGTACGAGATCGCCCGCCAGGCCGTTCCTGGCGGCGCCGGCTTCAACCCCGCGCTGGGCTCGGGCATCGACGTGTTGATGGGCGGCGTGAGCCAGTATTGGCGGCCGTATGTTGCGGCCACGAATCCGGCCGGCCGACCCGATGGCCGCGACCTGGTTGGCGAGCTGCAGGCCAAGGGCTACAGCTTCGCCAGCGACCTGACGAGCCTGAATGCCGCGCCGACGGCCGCTGGCACGAAGCTGATCGCGCTCTACGATTTCGCGAAGGCCGAGGGCCACATGTCGTATGAACTCGACCGCGACCCGGCCAAAGAGCCGAGCCTGGCCGAGATGACGACGAAGTCGATGGACATCCTGTCGAAGAACGCGAAGGGCTACTTCCTGATGGTCGAAGGCGGGCGCATCGACCATGCGCTGCACGGCACCAACGCGGCCCGTGCGCTGGCCGATGCGAAGGCCTTCGACGATGCGATCAAGGCGGCGATTGCAAAAGCGAAGCTCACCGACCCGACGCTGGCGAACACCTTGATCGTCGTCACCGCCGACCACGACCACACGATGGTGATGAACGGCTACGCGGCGCTGACCGGCAAGACGACCGCCGCCAACCCCGGCATCCTCGGCCTGATGCGCGATTTCGCCGCGCCTGCGACGCCGGCGCTCGATGCCGATGGCAAGCCGTTCACGACGCTGGTGTTCGGCACCGGCGAGAACCGCATCGCCGGCAGCCGCAGCCTGATGACGAGCCTGACCGACGCCACCGTGAGCGACAAGAACTACCACCAGGAGGCTGCCATCCCCATGGGCGTCGGCGGCGAGACCCACGGCGGCGCCGATGTGTTCCTCGGCGCGATGGGCCTGGGCAGCGACACCTTCCACGGAATGATCGACAACACCAGCGTGTTCACGCTGGTGCGCCAGGCCGTCGGCCTGTGAACCCATGAATCTTGGAGCACGACACATGATCAAGCACAGCCTGAAGCAGCGCCGGTTCGCCCTCGCAATTTCGACCGCCATCACCGCCATCACCGCCATCGTCGGCACGGCCTTCGCCCCCGCCGCCTTCGCGGCCGGCGAAGCGAAGAACGTGATCTTCTTCCTCGGCGACGGCATGGGCCCGGTCACGAGCACCGCCACGCGCATCAAGTACTTCGGTGAAAGCGGCTCGCTGGCGATGGACAAGCTTCCCTACACCGCCCGCATCAAGACCTACTCGAAAGACGCCCAGACGACCGACAGCGCGCCCTCGATGGCGGCCTACATGACGGGCGTGAAGACGCGCAACGAGACACTTGCACTCGACGGCACCACCATTGCCGTGGCGCCGAGCACCGACGCCGCGAGCAAGGTGCCGAACAGCGTCAACAACTGCCCGGCGGCGGGCAACGGCGCGGCCTCAGCAACCCTGCTCGAACTCGCCATCGCGAAGGGCAAGGCGGCCGGCGCCGTTTCGACCGCGCGCATCACGCACGCCACACCGGCGGCCACGTATGCCCATGTGTGCCACCGCAATGCCGAGTACGAGATTGCTCGCCAGGCCGTGCCGGGCGGCGCCGGCTACAACGCCGCGCTGGGCAATGGGCTAACGGTTCTGATGGGCGGCATCAGCCAGTACTGGCGGCCGTACACGGCGGTGACCACGCCGCGCGGCCGCCCCGACGGGCGCGACCTGGTGGCCGAGCTGCAGGCCAAGGGCTACACCTTGGTCAACGATCTGCCGAGCCTGAACGCCGCGCCCGTCGTGGCCGGCACGAAGCTGATCGGCCTGTACGACTTCGCGGCGACCGAGGGCCACATGTCGTACGAGCTCGACCGCGATCCGGCAAAGGAACCGAGCCTGTCGCAGATGGCGGTGAAGGCCGTGGAGGTTCTGTCGAAGAACGCCACCGGCTTCTTCCTGATGGTCGAGGGCGGGCGCATCGACCATGCCTTGCACGGCACCAACGCGGCGCGTGCGCTGGCCGATACGAAGGCCTTCGACGATGCAATCCAGGCGGTGATCGACAAGGTCAAGACCTTCGACCCGAACCTGACCGACACCTTGATCGTCGTCACCGCCGACCACGACCACACGCTGGCGTTCAACGGCTACGGCAAGCGCGGCACCGAGATCCTCGGCCCGAACATCAACTACGCCACCGGCACGGCCTCGAAGGACGCGAACGGCGTGGGCTACCCGAACCTGGTGTTCGGCAACGGCTCGAACCGGGTCGATGTGCGGGTGGCGGTCGACCCCGCCGTGATGGCCGGCAAGGACTACCTGCAGGAGGTCGCGATCCGGCGCGGCTCGCCGGGTTCGGAGACCCACGGCGGCGGCGATGTGATGCTGTTCGCCACCGGCGCGGGCGTGGCCGCCAAGACCTTCAAGGGCACGCTCGACAACACCCGCGTGTTCGGGCTGGTGAAGTCGGCGGCGGGGTACTGAGATGCATGCTTTCGTGAAGCGGATGGTCGGTGCTGCGGCGCTGTTGGCGGGCGCTTCAGTGATGGCAAGCGCCGTGGCGTCATCAATCCCGATGGTCGATATCGAGGCGCGTGTCAGCTACGAGACGCGCCAGGTCATGAGCTCCGGCGTGACCCGCGTCGACACCTGGCAAGAGCGGCTGGTGCGCCGCGGCAACCAGGTCTGGACCGAACGCATCCTGGCGCCGGTGGCGCATGCCGGGCATGCGCACGAAACCGTTGCCGAGCACGCCGGCCACCGTCACTTCAATGCCGAGACGTCGGCGCGCTGGCTGACGCTGAAGCCCGATGGCCAGGTGGAGGTCAGGTTCGTGGATCGCGAGAACAGAATCGTCGTCAGCGTGCCGCGCGCCGAGTTCGGAACGGTGGGTTTCGATGGCCGCTTCGATGGCGCCGCGAGCATCGTGCCGCTGGCGGTGGCGCAAACAATGGTGCTGCGGGCGGGCGGCAGCAAAGAAGGCCAGTGGCTGACCGATCACAGCCAGGGCTGGTCGCACAAGGTGCTGTGGTCGCTTACACGGCAGCTCGCCATGCGCGTCGAATCGAGCCGCGACGACGGCAGCGTGCAGCGCCGCGTGACCGTGCAGCTGCTCCCCGCTTCGCCCGCCAAGCCGGCGCCGTGGAGCCAGTTGGCCGACTACACGCCGAAGCAGTACGACGACTTCATGGATTGAAAGTTCGAGCGGCGATTGATGAGCCGGACTGCACAAGCCAACTCACTCACCGCAGAGACGCGGAGTACGCAGAGTTGCGCAGAGTAAAAGCAAGGATCTGAATTCCTCTGCGGACCTCTGCGGACCTCTGCGCCTCTGCGGTGGTGAGTTTGATTTCAAGACCCGCGCCGAAATCCGGGTTCGTGCGCTGTTCCACAACCGACCTGCGCCCTAGCATGATCTTCCCGCTTGCCGTGCAAGCCGCCCGGAGAACGTCATGCCCCATGCCCATCTGCTGGACCGCCTGATTGGCGCCGAGCTGCCTTCGCTGCGCACGCCGGCCGAGCTGCACGCCTTCGAGGCCACGCCCTACGCCGAGCGCATCGCGGCACAAAGCACCTACGAGGCACTGCAACTCGGTGCCGCGCACGACCCCGGCGCCGCCGCGATCCAGTTCCTGCGCGCGGCCGATCCCGACGAGACGCCGTTGACGATTTCATACGCGCAGTTCATGGCCCGCGTCACCCAGTCGGCGAACCTTTTCAACGACCTCGGCGTCGGAGCGACCGATGTCGTGAGCCTGCTGCTGCCGCTGCTGCCGCAGAGCTTCTTCGCGCTCTTCGGAGCGCAGGCAGCGGGCATTGCAAACCCGGTGAATCCGCTGTTGTCGGCGGCCCAGATCGCCGAGATATTGCGCGCCGCCAACACCAAGGTGCTGGTCGTGCTCGGCCCGATGCCGGGCACCGACATCTGGGAAAAAGTGCAGCGCGTCAAGGGCGAGTTGCCGAACCTGAAGGCCATCGTGGTGGTGGGCGGTGCGGCCGTTGCCGAAATGGATGGCGCCTCGGCCGACATTGCCCAGGCCGGCCACGCCAGGCACGCGATCATCAATTACGACGCCGTCATCGGCACCTTCCCCGCCGACCGCCTGACCAGCGGCCGGCGCATCGCCGCAAGCGACGTGGCCGGCTACTTCCACACCGGCGGCACCACCGGCACGCCCAAGCTCGTGCGCCACACCCACGCCAACCAGGTCTACCAGGCCTGGGCGATGGCGCTAATGCTGCCTGTGGCGCGTCGCAACCTGCTGTTCGGCCTGCCGCTGTTCCACGTTGGCGGCGCCCTCACGCAGGGCCTGGCGCCGCTGTGCGGCGGTGCCACGCTGGTGGTGGTGTCGCCCTCCGGATGGCGCGACCCGAACGCGATCCGCAACGTCTGGCGCCTGGTCGAACGCTACCGGCCGCAGGTGTTCGGCGGCGTGCCCACGGTGCTGGCGGCGGCGCTCAACGTGCCAGTGGCAGGAGCCAACATCTCGAGCATCGAATGCGCTTCGGGTGGCGGCTCGGCGATTCCGCTGGCGGTCGGCAAGGCTTATGTGGCGCTGCTCGGCAAACCGGTGATCGAGGTCTACGGCATGACCGAGACCTCCAGCGTGCACACGCTGAACTATGCCCATCGGCCGGTGAGCCTCGGTTCGGTCGGCCATGCCGTGCCCTACAGCCGCGTGCGCATCGTCAAGCTCGACGGGGAAGGGCGCTGCGCGGGCGACTGCGCCGTCAACGAGATCGGCGTGGTGGCGATGGCCGGGCCGGGCGTATTCAGCGGCTACCTGAGCGAGCAGCACAATCTGGCCGCCTTCGTCGAGCCGGGCTGGGTCAACTCCGGCGACCTGGGCCGGCTCGACGACGCAGGCGGCCTGTGGCTCACCGGCCGCGCCAAGGACCTGATCATTCGCGGTGGTCACAACATCGACCCGTTGGCCATCGAGGAGGTGTTCTTCCAGCACCCGGCGGTGGCGCTCGCGGCCGTGGTCGGCGAGCCCGATGCCTATGCCGGCGAGCTCCCGGTGGCCTTCGTGCAATTGAAGCCGGGGCGACCGGTCGAGGCCGAGGCCCTGCTCGCCTTCGTGCGCGAGCGCACCCCCGAGCGTGCGGCCGTGCCGGTGCATCTGTACTTCATCGACACGATCCCGCTCACGGCGGTCGGCAAGGTCTTCAAGCCGGCGCTGCGCTGGGATGCAGCGCAGCGCGCGGTGCGCAGGATGCTGGCCGATCTGATGCCCGACGGCGCGACGCTGAATGTCGAGGTCGGCGCCCATACCGCGCACGGCAGCCTGATCACCGTGGCCATCACCGGTGTCGCCGAGGGCGAGCGCAGCGCGCTAGGGCAACGGGTTGACGAGCGGCTGAGCCCGTTGGTGACGCGGCACGAGATCGTCTGGGCTTGAGAGCGCCCCAAGGACGCCACCTTGCGGCGCCCGTCCCCCGAGGGGATTTGAGCCAAGTGGCAAAGCCACATTGACTCAAGAGTGGTGTGCTGAGCTGCCTATGGCGTCTGCGACCGGCATGCACCTGGCGGCTTCCGGCTGAGACCGTGACCTGCTTGCCGTCACAATGAAGCGACGCTTCTGCCCGCATCCATGTCCGCGCAACTCCAAATCCAACAGGCTTCATTCCCGGGCATGTGCCCGGTCATCGACGCGGTCGAATTGCTCGCTAACGCCGGTGGTGTGGACGAGCGTGGTGCGGTCTTCACGCGCCGCGAAGTCGTCGACTTCGTGCTCGATCTGAGTGGCTACACCGTCGACAAGCCGCTGCATCGCATGCGGCTGCTCGAGCCATCGTTCGGCGCTGGCGATTTCCTGTTGCCCGCCGTCGAGCGATTGCTGCAAGCGTGGCAGAAATCAGGCGATGTCGCCGCGCCAATCGAATCATTGGCCGGTTGTGTGCGGGCGGTTGAACTGCATGGCGACAGCGTCGTGCGCACGCGCGCCGCACTGGCCGTGCTCATGGCGCAACACGGCGTCGATGCAAAGGCGGCTGCGGTGCTGGCCGATACCTGGCTGATCCACGCAGACTTCCTGCTCGTCGGCTTGCCCGATCCGTTTGACATCGTCGTCGGTAATCCACCCTACGTCCGGCAAGAGCTAATTCCGGCCGCGCTATTGGCGGAGTACCGCAGCCGCTATGCCACGCTCTACGACCGCGCCGACCTCTACATCCCTTTCATCGAGCGCTCGTTGCGCTGCCTTGCCGAAGGCGGCGTGCTGGGATTCATCTGCGCCGACCGCTGGATGAAAAATCGCTACGGCGGTCCGCTGCGCGCGCTGGTCGCGCGAGGCTTTAATCTGCGTGTGTATGTGGACATGGTCGACACGCCGGCGTTTCACACCGACGTTATCGCCTACCCCGCGATCACGATCATGTCGCGCGAGCCACCCGGCGCGACGCGGATTGCGCGCCGGCCTGCCATCAACCGTCCCGCATTGGCTCAACTGGCGCAGGCCCTGACCGCACCGTTGCTCGCGTCAGGCGAGCGCGACGTGCGTGAGTTGGTGGGCGTTGCGGCCGGTGCCGAGCCGTGGATTCTCGAGTCGTCCAGCCAGATGGCACTGATCCGGCGCATGGAAGCGCGATGGCCGACATTGGAGCACGCGGGCTGCAAAGTGGGGATTGGTGTAGCCACCGGAGCCGACCAGGCTTTCATTGGCGCCTTTGATGATCTTGACGTGGAGACCGACAGGAAGCTGCCGCTCGTGACGACTCGCGACATCGTCACCGGTGTGGTCGAATGGCGCGGCCTGGGCGTTGTCAACCCGTTTGCCGACGGCGGTGGCCTGGTGCCCCTTGACGAGTTCCCGCGCCTCAATCGCTATCTGGAACAACGCAAGGCCGAGATAGCGGGCCGGCATGTTGCGAAGAAGTCTCCTGCGAATTGGTACCGCACCATTGATCGCATCACGCCGGCGCTGGCGCAACAGCCCAAGCTGCTCATTCCCGACATCAAAGGAGAGGCGCAGGTCGTGTTCGAACCGGGCCGGCTGTACCCGCATCACAACCTGTACTTCATCGTCTCGGCCGACTGGGACCTGCACGCGCTGCAAGCCGTGCTGCTGTCGGGCATCGCGCGGTTCTTCGTGGCGGCGTACTCGACCCGCATGCGTGGCGGCTACCTGCGTTTTCAGGCGCAATACCTGCGTCGCATCCGGATACCCGATTGGCAGCAGGTACCGCTGGCGATGCGAGGCGTACTGACGGCCGCCGGAATGGCTCGCGACCTGCCCGCCTGCAATCAGGCTGCGCAGGCCTTGTATGGGCTGGACGGCGTCGAGTGGGCCATCGTTTCGGGTGCGAGCGAATAGGCATGGCACTCGATCTCGCTGCGTACGAGCGCAAGGCCCGCAAAGCCGTGAAGGGCTTCTGGAGCAGACGCGAAAGTGCGATCTCGAAGCAACGCGACGCTGGGGCACACGACCAGAGCGGGCGCGCCGGCGCAGTCGGCGGCAACAACATGAACGGGTTTGTCGAACTCGTCATCGACATCGTCAAGGCGAACGGGCTGGCCCATGCCAACATTCACCAGCAGCGTAAGTTGCTTACGCTGCCCGGATACTTTCGACCGACCAAGCTTTGGGATGTGGTGGTGATCCACAAGGGTGAGTTGATTGCTGCGGTCGAGCTCAAGAGCCACATCGGTCCTTAGTTCGGCAACAACTTTAACAACCGGACTGAAGAAGCGATCGGCACCGGGCATGACCTGTGGACGGCTTTACGCGAGGGCGCCTTCGGCCAACAGCCCAGGCCGTTCGTGGGCTGGTTGATGCTGGTGGAGGATGCGGCAGGTTCGAACAAGGCGGTCCGCGATGTGGCGCCGCACTTTCCGGTGTTTCCGGAGTTCGACGGCGCGTCGTATCTGCGGCGTTATGACATCCTGTGCCAACGGCTGGCGCGAGAAAACCTCTACAGCGCGGCGTCGGTCATCAGCGCCAAACGCAGCGACGCACCGTCCGGCCGCTACGCAGACGTGTCTGACGCGACCAGCCTGAAGACATTCGTGGCCACTCTGGCAGGTCATGTGGCGGCGTCAGCCGCCAGAATCGAGTAGCGGCGAAGTGGCTTGGTTGCGCCCCTTCGGCAGTGTCGGACGGCTGTAGCGACTTACGCAACCGCGCCTGCCAATCGCCCGCCATCACGCCGCCGCAGCCAGGCCACGCCAGCCGCCAGCCCAAGGCCGAGCAGGGCCAGGCTCGATGGCTCGGGGATGGCCGCAGCGGCGGGTTCGGCGTACAGGAAATCGTCCATCACGACGACATCGTCGATCAGGTTGCAGGGCACACCGTTGGACACGATCGTGTTCAGGCCCGACGTGATCCGGACCCGGCTGATGCTGCCGCTGCCATCGACCATCGCGCCCAGAAAGCTCAGGCCCTGGTTGCCGGCGACCAGGGCGCTGTGTGAGTAGATCAGCGCGTTGCCGGCGTCGAAGAATTCGATCTTCGTCAGGTCGGGCACTTCAACGTCGACAAAGATCAGGCCGAAGGCGGTGGTCGTGGCCGCAGTCGAAGTGCCTGGCACGAAGAACGACACATCGGTGACGTTGCTGTTCAGCGCCGTGAACAAGCGCTGCGGGCTGAAGGTCTGGAATTCGTTGGCGAAACCGAACAGGATGGGCGTGGCCTGGCCGGCATTGGCGCTGAGGAGGAAGCCGGTCCCCGGCGTGGCGAACACCGCGCCGCGCGGCGAGTTGACGTTGAAGAAGTTGGCGGGCAACAGGTTCGGGTCGGAGCGGGCATCGGGCACGCCGTCCCAGTTGATTTCGCGGCGCAGACGGCTGCCGTCACGATGAACCGGTTCATGAAGTCTCCTTGGAGCTGGAAAGAACGGCTCGCGAGCGTATGACATCGCGCGTCGAAATGCGACCGCATGCGCCCCTTAGTTCACGGGAATTCGCTGGCGACTTGGCTCAAATTCGCGCCTATCCGCGCCCCACAAACGGCATCTTGGTCGCCATCACCGTCATGAACTGCACGTTCGCTTCGAGCGGCAGGCTGGCCATGTGGACGACGGCGTCGGCCACGTGCTTCAGGTCCATGCGCGGCTCGGCCATCAGCGTGCCGTTGGCCTGCAGTACGCCGCTGGTCATGCGCTGCGTCATTTCGCTGGCGGCGTTGCCGATGTCGATCTGGCCGCAGGCAATGTCGTGTGCGCGGCCGTCGAGCGAGGTGGATTTCGTCAGGCCGGTGATGGCGTGCTTGGTGGCGGTGTAGGGCGCGCTGAACGGCCGCGGTGCATAGGCCGAGATCGAGCCGTTGTTGATGATGCGACCGCCGCGCGGGTCTTGCGACTTCATCAGCGCGAAGGCCTGCTGGGTGCACAGGAAGACGGCGGTCAGGTTGATGTCGACGACGGCCTTCCATTGCTCGAAGCTGAGCTCGTCCATCGGGATGGCGGGCGCGCTGGTGCCGGCGTTGTTGAACAGCACGTCGAGCCGACCGAAGCGCGCACGCGTGGCCGTGAACAGCGCTTTCACGGCGGCCGGGTCGGTGGCGTCGGTGGGCACGGCCAGCGCATTCGCGCCGAGTGCGCCGGCCAGCGCGATCGTCTCGTGCAAGGCATCGGCGCGGCGCCCGGCCAGCACCAGCTGATAGCCGGCGGCGAGCAGGGCAAGCGAACTGGCGCGGCCGATGCCGCTGCCTGCTCCGGTGACCATGGCGACTTTCATTGGGGTGACTCCTTCAAGGTGGGGTGGGGGCATCGGCGCTGAAGCAGTCGATGAACGTGAAGTACAGCGAGGCGTAGAACACGGTGGTGAGCAGCAGCGACATCGGCACGGCGGCCAATGCGAACAGTTGCGCCTGCCCGAGCAGGCCGAACACGAGGCTGCCGCCCACGCCCACCGCCAGAACCAGCGCGAACCAGACCAGGCTGTAGACAGCGAACGCGTAGCGATTGCGCCAGCACGCGACGGTGCTCGAAAACAAGGCCTTGGCGCAGCCGTGGCTGTCCCAGTGGACGAGTGCCGGCGCGTGCCAGAACGGCACCGACAGCGCGCCCGCCAGGCCCAGACGCAGCAGCAGGCCGATCCACAGACCCGGCTCGGCGAGCTTGTCGGCCAACAGCTGGGGCGATTTCTGCGCGGCGGGCAGGGCGTCCATCAAGGCCTCGAAAGCGCCGCCATCGATGCGGTCGCTGAGGAACATGATGAAGAAGGTGGCCACAGCGTAGGCCAGCCCGAGCTGCAGCATCGCCACTACCTGCGGGCGCGGTGCGCGCAGCGGCTCGATGAAGACGCGCGGCGTGGCAAAGCGGCCGTCCAGCGCCATCCGCGAGGCGATCATGAAACCGAGTGAGACCAACGGCAGCAGCGCCAGCACCAGCAGCGTGCCGATGATCGGCAACAGCGCGAACACGAAGACGGCGAACATGAACGCGGCGAACAGCGCGGCGAAGGCCATCGGCTGTTTGAAGAACACCTGGAAGCCCTGGCGCACCCAGTGTGCGCCGCGGCCGGCGGGGACGGTTTGAAGCTTCATGCGGGTCGGTGTCGAGGTCGAAGAAGGAAGGTGGGAGACGATGTGGCCGGGCAGCCGTGATCTAACGCGGCGACTCAGCGGCAAAGTGCCACGGCGCTGCCACTCTTTCGCGCAGCACGCGCTCGAAGTGGCCGGGGTCGTGTGCCGTCAACAGGTTCGCGTCGCGCGGCAGGTACAGATCCCACAGGCGCGAGATCCAGAAGCGCAGCGCGGCGGCGCGCATCAGCGCCGGCAGCAGGCGCCGCTCGGCGCCCGTCAACGCGCGCCCGGCGTCGTAGGCGGTGACGAAGGCGGTGGCGCGCACCTCATCGAGGCGGCCGGATTCGAGGTCGATGCACCAGTCGTTCAGGCACACCGCGATGTCGAACAGATAGGTGTCGACTGCGGCGAAGTAGAAATCGAACAGGCCGGTGAGTTCGTCGTGGCTGGCGTCATCTCTGGCGTCACCTCTGGCGTCACCGCTGTCATCAACGCCGGCGCCGCTGTCGAACATCACGTTGTCGCGGAACAGGTCGCCGTGGATGGCACCTCGCGGCAGCGCCGCATAGGCCGCCGAGGTAACGACCTGGCCGGCGAACGCCAGCTCGGCTTCGATCAGTTCGCGCTGTTCGCGGGCAAGAAAGGGCGCCACCACCGGCACCGTCTCGGCCCACCACGCAAAGCCGCGCAGGTTGGGTTGGATGAGCGGGAAGTCAGCCCCGGCCTCGTGCATTCGGGCCAGCATCGCACCCACACTGGCGCAGTGGGCCGGGCCGGGCGACAGGCGGTGGCGGCCGCGCAGCCGGTCGACCATCGCAGCGGGCTTGCCGCACACGCTGTGCAGAATCGCGCCATGGGCATCGGCCTTCGGTCCGGGCACCGGCAGGCCGCGATCGGCCAGGTGCTTCATCAACTGCAGATAGAACGGCAGCTGCTCGAACGACAGACGCTCGAACAGCGTCAGCACGTAGTGGCCCTCGAGATTGCCGGCGCGGGTGTCGACAAAGTAGTTGGTGTTCTCGATCCCGCCGGTGATGCCTTGCAAGCCGCTGAGTTCGCCCAGGCCAAGACGGACCACCAACGCAGCGGCCGCGTCGCGCGAGACTTCGGTGTAGACCGCCATGGGCGTCAACGTGGCGCCGGGCTAATTCAGAAGTCGAGCACGTTCCAGACGCGCTTGCCGACCGCGCTGCGCGCCCCGCCGGTGCCGTCGAAGGTGTCGCGGCCGGCATTGCCGGTGATGATCTCGTAGCGTTTGCGCGGCCCCAGCTTCGGCGTGACCGAGACGCTCGTGGCCTGGCCGCGAACCCGCAGCTCGTCGATGCGGGCGCCGTCGTCTTCGATCACGGTTCGCTTGACATCGGGCTCGCTGCGGTCTGCCGCAGCCGCATTGATGACAGGCGCGACTGGTGCGACTGGTGCGATAGGTGCGTCCGGCGCCGTGGAAGCAGCCGGCGCCGGCACGCCATTCGGCGCCGCCGGCTGCGCCTGGCAAGGCGAGCCGCAAGCCGCGCCCAGCATCAGCGCAGCGATCAGGAGTTGGGAATTCATGGCCCGATTCTAGGTCGCCGAATACCCCTCGCTCGCGCTCGGAGGGCTGCTTCACAATGGCTGCATGAGCGACAAGACCTTGCTGCTGGTGGACGGCTCCAGCTACCTCTACCGCGCCTATCACGCACTGCCCGATCTGCGCGGGCCGGGGGCGGTGCCCACCGGTGCGATCCACGGCGTGGTGGCGATGATGAAGCGGCTGCGCGAACAGTACCCGGCAGCCCTCGGCGCCTGCGTCTTCGATGCCAAGGGCAAGACCTTTCGCGACGACTGGTACGGTGAGTACAAGGCGAACCGCGCGGCCATGCCGCCCGACCTGGCGGTGCAGATCGAGCCGATCCACGCGGCCGTGAAACTGCTCGGCTGGCCGGTGCTGTCGGTTCCCGGCATCGAGGCCGACGACGCGATCGGCACGCTGGCGCATGTCGCCTCGGACGCCGGCTTCACCGTCATCGTCTCGACCGGCGACAAGGACCTGGCTCAGCTCGTGAGCCAGCATGTCACGCTCATCAACACGATGAGCAACGAGCGCCTCGACGAGGCCGGCGTGCTGGCCAAGTTCGGCGTGCCACCGAGCCGCATCGTCGATTACCTGACCCTCGTCGGCGACACCGTCGACAACGTGCCGGGCGTGGCGAAGGTCGGCCCGAAGACGGCCGCGAAGTGGATCGCCGAGCATGGATCGCTCGAAGGTGTGATGGAAGCTGCTGCGACGATGAAGGGCGCCGCCGGCGAGAACCTGCGCGCTGCCCTCGACTGGTTGCCGCAGGGCCGGCGCCTCGTCACCGTCGTCACCGATTGCGACCTCGCCGGCCACGTGCCCGGCTGGCCGGGGTTCGACTCGCTGGCGCTGACGCCGCTCGATGTGCCGGGGTTGTTGACGTTCTACGACCGCTTCGGTTTGCGCAGCTTCAAGCGCGAGCTGGAGGGTGCCAGTGCGGGTGCGGCGGCGGTAGCGGAGCCATCGTCTCCGGCCCCGGCTGTCGATGCGATCGTCGTTGCGGCGGCCCCTCCCGCGCCGCTCGGCGACAAGCACTACGAGACCGTGCTGACGGTCGAAGCTCTCGACCACTGGATCGCGAAGATCGACACCGCGCCGCTCACCGCCATCGACACCGAGACCGATTCGCTCGACGGCATGCGCGCGCAGATCGTCGGCATTTCGCTGGCGGTCGCGCCGTTGGCAGCCGCCTACATCCCGCTGCGCCACAGCTATGGCGGCGCGGCCGACCAGTTGCCGATCGACCTCGTGATGGCGCGCCTGCAACCTTGGCTCGAAAACCCGGCACGCGCCAAGCTCGGCCAGAACATCAAGTACGACACCCATGTGTTCGCGAATGCCGGCATCCAGGTGCGCGGCTATGTGCACGACACGATGCTGCAAAGCTATGTGCTTGAGGCGCACAAGCCGCACGGCCTGGAAAGCCTGGCAGACAGGCACCTGCGCCGCAAGGGCCTGAGCTACGAAGACCTGTGCGGCAAGGGCGTGCACCAGATCTCGTTCGCCCAGGTCGAAATCGAACGCGCCGCCGAGTACTCGTGCGAAGACAGCGAGATGACGATGCAGGTGCACCAGGCGCTGTGGCCGCAGCTCGAACGCGAACCCGGCCTGCTCGATGTATACCGGCGCATCGAGATGCCGACGGCGCAGATCCTGCTGCGCATCGAGCGCACCGGCGTGCTGATCGACCCGGCGCGCCTGGCCGCCCAGAGCCAGCAGCTCGCCGAACGCATGCTGGCGCTGGAGCGCGAGGCTTACGAACTCGCAGGTCAGCCCTTCAACCTGGGCAGCCCGAAGCAGATCGGCGAAATCCTGTTCGGCAAGCTCGGCCTGCCGGTGAAGAAGAAGACCGCGAGCGGCGCGCCGAGCACCGATGAAGAAGTGCTGGCCGAACTCGCCGCCGACTACCCGCTGCCGGCGCGGCTGATGGCGCACCGCAGCCTGTCGAAGCTGAAGGGCACCTACACCGACAAGCTGCCGTTGATGATCAACCCGGCCACCGGCCGCGTCCACACCAACTACGCGCAGGCGGTGGCGGTGACCGGGCGCCTGTCGAGCAACGACCCGAACCTGCAGAACATCCCGATCCGCACGCCCGAGGGCCGGCGCGTGCGCGAGGCTTTCATCGCACCACCCGGCCACTCCATCCTGAGCGCCGACTACTCGCAGATCGAGCTGCGCATCATGGCCCACATCTCCGGCGACGAAGGCCTGCTGCGCGCGTTCGGCGACGGTGTGGACGTGCACCGCGCCACCGCCAGCGAAGTCTTCGGCGTGGCGGTGCCCGAGGTCAGCAGCGAGCAGCGGCGCTACGCCAAGGTCATCAACTTCGGCCTCATCTACGGCATGAGCGCGTTCGGCCTGGCGAGCAACCTGGGCATCGACCGCACGGCGGCCGGCGCCTACATCGAGCGCTACTTCGCGCGCTACCCCGGCGTGAAACGCTACATGGACGAGACCAAGGTTTCAGCGCGCGACAAGGGCTATGTGGAAACGCTGTTCGGCCGGCGCGTCTACCTGCCCGAGATCAACGGCGGCAACGGCCCGCGCAAGAGTGCCGCCGAACGCCAGGCCATCAACGCGCCGATGCAGGGCACGGCGGCCGACCTGATCAAGCTCGCGATGATCGCGGTGCAGGGCGTGCTCGATGCCGAGCAACGCGCCACGAAGATGATCATGCAGGTGCACGACGAACTGGTGTTCGAGGTGCCGGCCAGCGAGCTCGACTGGGCGCGTGTGGCGGTGCCGCGCATCATGGCGTCGGTGGCCGAGTTGAAGGTGCCCTTGCTGGCCGTGGTGGGGGTGGGGGCGAACTGGGATGAGGCGCATTGAGGTGCCGGCGGTTCAGTTTCCTCCGTCCCCCGGCCCGGATTCGTTGTCTTCGGTCAGCCACGCCGGGATGTCGCGCTTGGCGTGCAGCACACGCCAGATCTCGATGCGGTCGGGCAGCAGCATGTAGAACACGATGTACGGGTAGCGAGTGCAGACCCAGCTTCGCAAACCAGGGATGTTCAACGCATGCGCCCAGCGGGGGGACCCGGTGGCCGGTGCGCGTTGCACATGGGTGAACGCGCGTTCAAGGGCGTCGACGAACCCATCGGCGGCGGATCCAGAAACATCGAGGTAGTGCCCCAGCGCGGCGTCGATGTCCCGGTCGGCTTGTTCGCGCCGCACGAGCGGCAGGCGCCGTTTGCGGGCCATGGTCGCGCTATCCTGCGGGTTTCGTCCTGGGTTTTGGCTTCTTTGATTTCGCCACAGCAATGCGCCGGCGCAACCCGGCGAAGTAGCGAGCATCGGCCTGTCCGACAATGGGCGAACGCGCACCGTCGATGATCAAGGCCCGGAGTTCCAGCCGATCCTGATCGCGGCGGATGAGTTCTCGCACGTATTCACTGGACGTGCCATAACCCGTGCGGCCGACCTGCCGATCAACGAATTCGCGCAGCGTCTCAGGCAAAGAGATGTTCATGGTGCTCATCGCCCGACTGTACGTCAGCATGGCACTTGCCTCAACAAGGTGTGGCAAATTTTGGCGATCTTCCAGACAGCGCAAAGCGCTTTGGCGCGTTCGCTACCCATCCGTCGACAACGCCTCGACGCAGTGGTACGGCAGCACCACCCGCCCGTCCGCGCCGGCCACCGCCTCGATGCCGATCACCGGCGCGGCCGACTGCACCGAGCCGAAGATCGTCGCGAACGCCACGTCGGCCGCGTCGCGGCCGGTGCCCAGGCGCACGAAGCCCATCGGGATGGCGGTGCCCGACGGGTCGAACAGGTACCAGCGGTCGCCGAGGTAGCACTCGACATAGGCGTGGAAGTCGGTCGGGCCGAGGGCTGGGTCGGCGCCGTAGTCGATGCCGGTGGCGAAGCGCGCGGGGATGTTGATGGCCCGGCACAGCGCGATCATCAGGTGCGCGAAGTCGCGGCAGACGCCGGTCTGCTCCATCAAGGTGTCGAGCGCCGAGGTCTGCGAGTTGGTGGTGTTCGATGCGAACGTGGTGCGCTCCAGCACCCAGTCACGAATTCCCTGCACCCGGCTGTAGCCCTGCCAGCGCGAGCCGAATTCGCGCATCGCGAACTTGTGCAGCCGGTCCGACTGGCAATAGCGGCTCGGGTAGATGTAGCCCAGCACGGCAGCCGGCAGCAGTGCCACCGGCACTTCGCCGATCTGCTGCGGCAGCGCGACGTGATGGGCCAGGTCGATGGTGGTTTGATAGCCCACCCGCAGCGGCCCTTGCAGCGCCGTCAAGCGCAGATATCGGTTGCCCGTGGCGGGGTCGGTCTCGACCCGCGACGCCACGTTCTGGTTGATCGTCAGGGCCTCGCTCAACACGCGCTGGCGCGCGGTGTGAGCGGCGTGGATGTTGAAGACGAAATCGCAGCCGCGGCCGTAGATCTCGTAGTCGAGTTGGAGCGAGAGCTGGAGTCGGATCATGGTGCGGGCCTTTCGACGCTGCCCAACGTTAGCACCGCGATCGACAGCGACAACGACAACTCGTCGCAGCGTCCCAGGCGGGTTGATGCGCGTCACGAAGCTGTCGCGAGAAATTCATAAACTGGTGGCATGACAAAACATGCTGCCGTCGCGGCGCCGGCCCTGCCTGCCCTGTTGAACCGCGAACGCGCGATCCTCGAGTTCAACCGCCGCGTGCTGGCCCAGGCCTCGCGCGCCGATGTGCCCTTGCTCGAACGCCTGCGCTATGTGTGCATCGTCTCGTCGAACATGGACGAGTTCTTCGAGGTCCGCTTTGCCGACTACCTGGAATCGGCGCGGCGCTCCGGCTCGGGCGTGTCGAGCCGCGACCTCGATTCGGTGGCGGCCGACGCGCACGCGCTGATCGACGCGCAGTACGCCGTCTTCAACGACCATGTGATGCCCGACCTGCAAGCCCAGGGCATCGCGATCCTGAACCACGCCGACCGCGACGAAGCCCAGCGCGCCTGGGTCGCGCAGTTCTTCCACCAGCAGGTGCGGCCGCTGCTGGTGCCGGTCGGGCTCGACCCGTCGCACCCGTTTCCGCAGGTCGCCAACAAGTCGCTCAACTTCATCGTCAGGCTCGGCGGGCAAGACGCCTTCGGGCGCGAGAACACGATCGCCATCGTCAAGGTGCCGCGCGTGCTGCCGCGCGTCATCAAGCTGCCGAGTCGCCTGCTCGGCGAGCGGCCGATGCCCGGCGACCAGGCCTTCGTGCTGCTGACGAGCGTGATCCGGGCCCATCTTGGCGAGCTGTTTCCGGGCCGCGAGGTCGAGGCGTTTTCGCAGTTCCGCGTCACCCGCGACTCAGACCTCGAAGTCGATGAAGGCGAGGTCAAGAACTTGCGCCAGGCCTTGCGCTCGGGCCTGACGACGCGTCACTTCGGCCAGGCCCTGCGGCTCGAAGTGGTCAGCACCTGCCCGGCCGAGCTGTACGAGTTCCTGCTCAAGCAATTCGACCTGCCGCCGGCCGCGATGTACAAGGTCAACGGCCCGGTGAACCTGGTGCGCCTGAACGAGTTGATCGATCAGGCCGATGACGACGAGCCGAACGGCGCGCGCCCGGCGCTGCGCTTCGCGAAGTTCACGCCGGCCTGGCCGGATGCGCAACTGCCGCGCAACGCCTCGATCTTCGACCGGCTGCGCAAGCGCGACGTGCTGCTGCACCTGCCGTTCGAATCATTCGAGCCGGTCGTGCAATTCCTGCGCGAGGCCGTCCACGATCCCGATGTGCTGGCCATCAAGCAGACCATCTACCGCACCGGCGCCGAGTCGCCGCTGATGGACTTGCTGATCGAAGGCGCGCGCCGCGGCAAGGAGGTGATGGTGGTGGTCGAGTTGAAGGCGCGCTTCGACGAGGAAGCGAACATCAACTGGGCCGAGCGGCTCGAAGCCGTGGGCGTGCAAGTGGTGTACGGCATCGTCGGCCTGAAGACGCATGCCAAGCTGCTGCTCGTCACGCGCCGCGAAGGCGCGCGGCTGCGCCGCTATGTGCATCTGTCGACCGGCAACTACAACCCGAAGACCGCGCGCCTGTACACCGACCTCGGCTACTTCAGCGCCGAGAGCGGCCTGACGACCGACGTCGACGCGGTGTTCCAGCAGCTTGCCAGTCTGGGCCGCATGAAGCCTTCGCGCGGCCTGCTGCAGGCGCCGTTCACCTTGCACCGGCAGATGCTGGCGCACATCCAGCGCGTCGCCGAGGCGGCCCGCGCCGGCCGCCGTGCGCGCATCGTCGTGAAGATGAATGCGCTGACCGACGTGGCGCTGATCCACGCCCTCATTCATGCCGGCCAGGCCGGCGCCGACATCGACCTGATCGTGCGCGGCGCGTGCATGCTGCCACCGGGCATTCCGGGCGTGACCGACCGCATCCGCGTGCGCGCCGTGGTCGGGCGCTTCCTCGAGCATTCGCGCGTCGCCTACTTCTGCTGGGGCGACAGTGTGGGCGAGAGCGATGACGAGGCACTGTTCCTGTCGAGTGCCGACTGGATGAGCCGCAACATGGTCGGCCGCATCGAGGTTGCCTGGCCGGTTCGCGACCCGCTGCTGCGCCAGCGCGTCATCGACGAATGCCTGGTGCCCTATCTGCACGATCGCCAGGACGCCTGGCTGCTCGGCCCCGACGGCCACTGCGAGCGCATCGGCACCGAGGGTCCGAGCGCGCAGCAGGCCCTCATGCAGCGCTACAGCGTGGAGACCTGATGGACCTGATTCTGTGGCGCCACGCCGAGGCCTTCGAGATGCGCGACGTCGACGACGACCTGCAACGCGCGCTCACTCCGAAAGGCGAGCGCCAGGCCCAGCGCATGGCCGAGTGGCTGGGCCAGCGGCTGGCCCATTCGACCCGCATCCTGGTCAGCCCGGCGCTGCGCTGCCAGCAGACCGCGAAGGCGCTGGACCGCAAGTTCAAGACCTTGAATGAACTCGCACCCGACGGCAATGGCGAGGCGCTGCTGAAGGCCGCGCGCTGGCCCGACGCGCGCGAGCCGGTGCTGATCGTCGGCCACCAGCCGACGCTCGGGCTGGTCGCGTCCTACCTGCTGAGCGAGTTGCCCCAGCCCTGGACGCTGAAGAAGGGCGCCGTGTGGTGGATTCGCGGCCGTAACCGCGAAGCCATGGCCCAGGTGATTCTGCAGGCGGTGCAGAACCCGGATTGCCTCTAGAGTTTGGGCGCGCCACAGCCAGTCGAGGCATCTTGCAAAGCCAACTCACGCACCGCAGAGGCGCAGAGAACGCAGAGGACTGCAGAGAAATCCATTCATTGAATTCCTCCGCGCAACTCTGCGTTCTCTGCGCCTCTGCGGTGGTGAGTTTGCGCCTTGCGTTGTAACGATTGCGAGCCGGCCCTGCGCAGCGCCTGCGCTACCATGAAGTGTCATGGGTCAGGTCACCTCCCTTCTGTCGGCCATCGGTCAGGGTGAGCGCGAGGCGCTCGGGGAACTGTACGAGCTGCTCTACCCGGAGCTGCACCGCCTGGCCCATTCGCGCGTGCGGCGCAGCGGCGACCTGACCCTGCTCGACACCACCTCGCTGGTCCACGAGTCGTATCTGCGGTTCGAGAAGTCGGGCGCCGTGGCGATCGGCGACCGCTCCCAGTTCATGGCCTATGCGGCGCGCGTGATGCGCTCGGTGGTGGTCGATGTGGTTCGCCGGCGCCAGACCGAACGGCGTGGCGGCGATGTGGTTCACATCGAGTTTGACGAGGCCCACGAGCGCGAGGCCCACGAGCGCGGCGCCGACGCGGCCCGGGAAAGCGAGGTGCTGCGGGTTCACGAGTCGCTCGAAGAACTCGCCGCGATCGACGCGCGCCTCGTCAAGGTGGTCGAGATGCGCTACTTCTCGGGCATGACCGAGGCCGAGATCGCCGAGGTGCTTGGCCTGACCGTGCGAACCGTTGCGCGCGACTGGGAAAAGGCGCGTCTCTTCCTGCATGCCTGCCTTCGCTGACGCTGCGGCGACCGCCTCGCGAGGCGATTGGCAGGAAGTCTTCGGCCTGCTCGACACGGCGCTCGAACTCGACCCTGCGGCCCGCGCCGCCTGGCTCGACACACTTGATGGGCTCGGCCCCGAGCCGGCGCGGCTCTCGCCGCTGCTGCGTCATCTGTTGGCAGCCCACGCCGAGATCGTCACCGGCGATTTCCTGAATTCGCCGCCGACCTTCGTGTTCGCCCAGCCGATGGGCGGCGCGGGCCTCGAAGCGCAGGCGCTCATCGGCCCGTACCGGCTGCTGCGCGAGATCGGCCAGGGCGGCATGGCCAGCGTGTGGCTGGCCGAACGCGCCGACGGCCTGCTCGAGCGCCGCATCGCCCTGAAGCTGCCGCACCCCGGCTCGGGCGACGCGCCGATGCGGCCGTTCACCGACCGGATGGCGCGCGAACGCAACATCCTTGCCTCGCTGACCCACCCGCACATCGCCAGGCTCTACGACGCCGGCCTGACCGAAGCGGGCCGGCCCTACCTGGCGCTCGAATACGTCGACGGCGAGCCGATCGACGCCTATGCCGCTGCGCACCGCCTGGGCGTGCGCGCGCGCATCGGGCTCGTCGTGCAGGTGGCGCGTGCGGTGGCGCATGCGCACGGCCAGCTGGTCGTGCACCGCGACCTGAAGCCGTCGAACATCCTCGTCGATGCGGCGGGCCAGACGCACCTGCTCGATTTCGGCATCGCGGCGCTGGTCGATGCGCAGCAGGGCGACGATCTGCAACTGCTGACCCACGCACCGGTCGGTGACCCGAAGGCCGCGCCGCTGACCCAGTCCGCAGGGCGGGCGCTGACCCCCGACTACGCTTCGCCCGAGCAGATTCGCGGCGATGCCATCGGCACCGCATCGGACGTGTACTCGCTCGGCGTCGTGCTGTTCGAGCTGCTCGCCGGTGCCCGCCCTTACCGCTTGGAACGGGGGTTAGGCGCGGCCGCGCTGGCCGATGCCAGCGCGCGCATCCAGGTGCCCGCAGTCAGCGCCATGGCCACCGATGCGGGACTGCGCCGCCAGCTCGAAGGCGACCTCGATGCGATCCTGGCGCGCGCGCTTGCAAAGGCCGGCGCCGAGCGCTACCCGACCATCGACGCGCTGGCCGATGACCTCGAACGCCACCTGCGCGGCGAGCCCGTGCAGGCGCGTCCCGGCACACGCTGGTACCGCGCCGAGCGCTGGGTGCGCCGGCACAAACTCGAGACCGCCGTGGCAGTGGCCATCGTCGTCGCCGTGCCGGCGGGTGCCGCTGCCCAGGCGGCGGTGCTGGTGGCGATTGCCGGTGGTGCTGGCGCGGCGTTGTGGCAGGCCCGCAAGGCCCGCGCGCAGGCGACCGAGGCGCAGCGTCAGACCAAGCGTGCGCAGGCCGTGCAGGGCTTTCTGCTCGACATCTTTCGCGCCAACTCCGACAAGCAGGCCGACCCGCTGAAGGCCCGTAACGCGACCGCACGGGAGCTGCTCGACCTCGGCGCGCAGCGGCTCGAGACCGCGTTGCAGGACGAACCCGAGGCGCGCGCCGAAGTCATGCAGACGCTGGCCGAGATGTACTACCAACTGCAGCTCAGCGACGAGGCGGCAGCGATCGAGACGCGCCGCATCGCCGTGCTCAAGCAGTTGCACGGCCCGAACGACCAGCGCGTCGCGCAAGCCTTGATCCTGTTCGCTTCGTCGCTGCACGCCACGTCGCGGCGCGCTGAGATCCTGCCGGTGCTCGACGAGGCACGGCGCATTCTCGACGCGATCGGCGACCAAAGTTCGCGCCTGCGCGGCGACTTGCTGACGAGGCTGGCGCAGCGCCACCAGAACATCTCATTCGAGAAGATGCAGGCCTACGCTGACGAAGCAGTGGCCCTGCTGCGCGCGCACGAGGTGCCGAACGAGGACCGACTGGGCACCGCGCTGCACCTCGCGGCACGGGCGCGCGTGCAACTCGGCGCCTATGCCGAGGGCGAACGGCTGTACCGCGAGTCGATCGTCGAGGTACAGAAGGAAACGCCCGTTGCGCATCTGAACATCGTTCAGTCGCTGGTGGCCCTCGGCGAGTGCCTGGCGTTGCAGCACAAGGTCGATGCGGCGCTGCAAGTCTTCCGCGACGCGGCCGACACCGCCGGCACGTACCTCGGCGAATCGGACCCGGGCGGCATCGTTGCGCAGTCGCGGCTGGCCGCGCTGTTGCACGCCAGCGGGCGGCGCGAGGAAGGGCGGCGCCTGCATCAGGACGCACTGGCGCGGGTGCTGGAAGTGAAGGGCAGCGACGACACCTTGTTCACGCCGATCGTGCGGATGGACTTCGGCCGCAGCCTGTTTGCCGAGGGGCGCCTGCGCGACGCGCTCGAGATGGTCGTGGCGACGAACGCATCGAACCGGCGCCACTACCAGGGCTCGGCCGTGCTCGGCCAGGGCTTGCGCACCGAGGCTGCGATCTGCACCCGGCTCGGCCGCCACGACGCGGCGCGCGAGCTGTTTGCGCAAGCGCAGGTGCACTGGCTGCAAGGCACCGGCCCGGGCCTGCATGCGTCGCGCCACAACCGCTTCCTGCTCGACGAGGCGAGGCTCGACCTGGCGCTGGACGATCCGCAGGCGGCAATCCATCGGCTCGACAAGGTGGCGCCGCACGGCGACCCGGACCCGTCGCGGCCGAGCCCCGACGAAGTCGAGCGCGACACCCTGCTGTCGTGGGCTCATTTGCGACTGGGCCACGGCGAGGCAGCGCTGCGGCTGGCAACTGCGGCCTGCGAACGCCTTGCTGCCTTTGCGGTGCCGGCCTGGTTCCCGGCCCTCGATGCCGACGCGCGCCAGCAGCAGGCGCAGGCCTGGCTGCTGGCGGGCGACCTGGCGCGTGCGCGCAGCGGGTTTGAAAAAGCGCTGGCGCTGCGTGTGGCCCATGAAGATGCCGGCAGCCCGTGGATCGCCGAAGCGCAGATCGAACTGGCGCGCTGCTGAACCGCCGTGGCCTGTACGGCCGACGCGTCTGGAAAAAATAGTTGACAGGCCGTGTCCGGTTTCCGTGCGACGGTGCGTTCTACCGATCAAGGCTCGCCATGTTCAGCGTGCCAACCCGGGAGCACCACCATGCAGGATCGCCAGCACGCCATCGAAATCAGTTCGGCGCTTCATGGACGCCGGGTCAGCGCCTGCGCCGTTGCGGGCCTGGCATGCCTGGCGACGACCACCGCGCACGTGGCCTGCGTTGCCTGCACGCTCGAGGTTCTCGGCAGGCATGAGCTGCTTTCCGGCGGTGCGGCATGAGCCGGGTCATGCGGGCCACGGCCGCGGTGGTGCTGCTCGCTGCGGCGCTGGGCACGACTCCCGGCACGGCATCGGCGGCAGGCTTCAGCGTCGGCGCCAGCGCCGGTGCCGACCAGGGCCGGGTCGATTGCGTTGCCTCGTTCCCCTGCGACCGGCGCAGTGCCGATGTCAAGCTCTACGCCGGCTATCAGTTGAACGAGGCGATCGAACTGCGCGCCGTCTACTTCGATGCCGGCCGCTTCAAGGGCGGCGACACCACGCCTGCCGGCGTCGAATTCGGCGGCGACTTCAAGGTCAACGGCTTCGGTGTCACGGCCGGTTATCGCTGGGCCTTTGCGCCGCAGTGGAGCCTGGCCGCGCCCCCCGGCCTGGCCAGCGTGCGCACGCGCTTCGACCACGCCAACCCGGTCTGGGGCAGCGCCAGCCAGACGACGACGCAGCCGCTGGTCGGTGTCGGCCTGGCGTACGCAATCACGCCGGCGCTGCGCGTGGGGATCGACTACGACGCGACGCGCTTCAAGGTCCACACCACCCGCGGGCCGCTGCACATGCTCGGCCTGTCGGCGCAGCTCTCGTTTTGAACCGGGCATCACCATGAACGCTACCCTCACCCTCGGTCGATCCGCGTCTGCATCCGCCCCTGCAAGCTGGCGCAACATCGCCTGCCGCTTGCTGCTGGCCGGCGTCTTCGCCTTCATCTGCGCCCTCGTCACGGCGTGCGGCGGCAGTGCCGATGCACCGCCGCCACCGTCGCCGGCCGGGCCCCCCGGGCCGCCGCCGGTGCTGCCGGTGCCACCCACCATCACGCAGCAGCCCGCCAGCCTGACGGTGCTGGTCGGGCAAGGCGCGAGCTTCACGGTGGCGGCCACCGGCACGGCGCCGCTGGCCTATCAGTGGCAGCGCAACGGTGTCGACATCGCCGGCGCCACCACCACGGTCTACAGCGTCGCCGCCAGCGTGCTGGCCGACAGCGGCGCGGCCTTTCGCGCGGTGGTCACGAACCTGGCCGGCAGCGCCACCAGCAACGCCGCCATCCTGACCGTCACAGTCGCCGCGCCGGTGCTGACCATCACCCCGCAACCCGCCGACGCCTCGGTGGTGGCCGGCACCACGGCCGCCTTCACCGTTGGCGGCACCTGCAGTTCAGGCGCGCTCAACATCCAGTGGCAGCGCAGCGCGAATGCCGGCGCAAGCTGGGCCGACATCGCCGGCGCCAAGGCCAGCACCTACAGCCTGGCCACGGTCATCGGCGACAGCGGCGCGCAGTTCCGCGCGCAGCTCGATTGCGGCGGCCAGAGCGGCGCGCCGAGCAATGCGGCGCGCCTGACGGTGACGGCGCCGGGCTCGGTCGTCTTGAGCCTGCTGCCCATCGTCGGCCTGCGCGACCAGGCCGAGATTCCGTCGCTGACCGGCATCGACGTGGATCCTGTCGGCAGCCCCACCGCTGGCAGCTACACCTTCATCACCGGGAACCGGATCAAGCGGCTGAGCGCCGACCTTGCCACCATCACGCTGGTGGCCGGCGGACCGTTCTCCGGCTCGGTCGACGGCGTGGCGGGCGCTGCGGCATTCAATCTGCCGCTGGGCCTGACGCAGGACGTGGCGGGCAACGTCTACGTGGCCGACGCCAACAACCACACGATCCGGCGCATCGCTGCCGACGGCACCGTCACCACGCTGGCCGGCCTGGCCGGCACCCAAGGTGTGGCCGACGGGACGGGCGCAGCGGCGCGGTTTTCGCAACCGGCCGGCATCGCCCTCGGGCCGGATGGCGACCTGTATGTGTCGGAACTCGAGAACCACCTGATCCGCCGCGTCACGACCGCCGGTGTCGTCACAACCTATGCCGGCAGCACGCCGGGCTATGCCGACGGCGCGGCGCTGAGCGCCAAGTTCAACAGCCCGCGCGCGGTGGCGGTGGCGGCCAACGGCGACGTGCTCGTGGCCGACTACTCGAACGCGCGCATCCGGCGCATCCTGCGCGCCGGCAACGCGGCCGGTGCAGTGCAGACGCTGGCCGGCAACGGCACCATTGCCGCCGGCAGCCCCGATGGCATCGGCACGGCGGCCGTGATTGGCGGACCGATTGGGATGGTCGTGCGTGGCAACACGCTGACCGTGCGCGACTACCTCGGCCTGCTGCGCCAGATCGACCTGACCAGCACCGCAGTGACCACGCTGACGGGCTCGCGAACGCTTGGCGAGGGCCAGGCCGACGGCAGCAACGTGACCGCACGATTGCGCTCTGGCTACGGCGTGACCAATGCGCCGAACGGCGGCTTCATGATCGCCGACGACATCGGGTTGCGCCTTGTCAGCGCGGCCGGCGCGGTGCGCACCATCGCCAATGGCTTCGGTGCAACACCGCAAGGCGTGGGCACGCTGGCGCAGATTCCGTTTGGTCTGGGCGTCAACAGCATCCAGGGCGTGACGGTCGATCCCGCTGGCAATGTCGTCATCGCCGATGCGGACCGGCGCATGGTTCGGCGCATCAGCCCGGCCGGTGTCGTGACGCTCGCGGGCGGCCTGGTCAGCGGCCTGAGCAACTCGGTCGACGGGGTCGCCAGCGAGGCACAGTTCACACGGGTCGGGCGAATTGTCACCGACCCGGTCGGGGTGCTGTTCGCGATCGACAACTTCAGCGTGCGCAAGATCGGCGTTGACAACACGGTGACGCTGCTCGCCGGCTCGCCGACCCAGTTCGGCGCCGTCGATGGCAACGCTGCCACGGCACGCTTCCAGGGCAACGTCTTCAACAACCGTACTGGCCTGGCGTTTGGACCCGGCGGCAACATCTTCATGGGCGATGCGGGCAACTCGGCGGTGCGGCGCATCGACCCGGCCGGCAACGTCACGACGGTCGCCGGCGCGCTCGGCCAGAGCGGCATTGCGGACGGTCCGATCGCCACGGCGCGCTTCCGCCTGCCCGGCGGTATGACCTTCACCCCCGACGGCGCGCTGTATGTGATCGACGGTGTGAACACCGGGCAGACCGGCATCCTGCGCCGCATCGCACCGGACGGCGCGAGCGTCTCCACTTTGCCCGTACCCCTTGTCAGCGGGTTCACCGGAAGCATCGCTTCCGATGCCGCCGGCACGCTGTACTACGGCACGACGCAAGGCCTGACGGTGCTGCCGCTCGGCGGCGTGCCGAGCCTGTTGATCCCGCAAGGGCCCGCCGTCGTGCTCGGCGCCAGCCCGCAACTGATGAACGTCGAAGGCATCGCGATCCTCGGGCCGAAGCAACTGGTAATCCTGAGCGGCGGGCAGATCCTGATAGCGACGCTGCCTTGAGGGACATCAAGGCGCTTGAACCGCTCGGGCTTAAAACAAAAAACCCCGCCTCGGCGGGGTTTTTTTATACAGCCGAGCGCAGCGCTGAAGCGCCGCACCGAGCTTACTTCTTCGCGCGGCGGCGGACCACGGCGCCAATTGCGGCCAGGCCCGCAAGCATCAGCGCATAGGTCTCGGGTTCGGGCACCGGCGCGCCAACCTGCACGTCCATTGTCGTGCTGTCGAGCATCAGGCCGGCGGCATCGAACACCTGCAGCGAGAAGCTGTACAGGCCGTCCTGGCCGACGTTGAACGCGCCACCGGGCGTGCCGCCAAAGCCGACGTTCTGCGAGTTCTGGAAGCCGTTCGAGCCATTCGCGCCGACGCTCACCGTGGCGTTGTCGAGCCAGTGGGTCTGCGGGTTCACGTACGAATAATTCGTCGCCGCGCTCGGGTCGTGATCGACGCCGAGTTTGAACGTCAGCCCGTCATACGCCAGCGTGCCGATGTTGACCGAGAACTCGTAGTTCCATTGCGCCTTCACGCCGCCGCCGGCATAGGTGCCGGCGTTGGCAAAGTAGGTGCCGGTCGAACCGTCGAGCAGGTTGCCGCTCGGGCGCTCCTTGACGCGCAGGCCGAGCTCGATGCCGCCGGCGCTGCCGATGTTCCAGTTGCCGTTGATGTTGCCGGCACCGAAGTACACGCCGGGTGCTGCCAGGTTGCCGTAGGACGACGCTGCCTGGGCGCCGGCCGATGCCATTGCCGAGATGGTCAGGAGGGAAGCAATGCGAATTGCGTTTCGGGTCTTCATCAACATTTCCTTCGGTGCGAGGGGTCCGAAGAATTCGGAAGGACCATCACCACATCAGTAAGGCATGTTCAGGGCTCGCGACTTGCACCGGTACCCCCGAGACCGGGGAGTCGGGGCGACGCGCACGGCATTGTCGTGAAGGATGTCGCGTGCGCAGTCGCGCGAGCGATGCGACCTGCCGCGAAGGAAGGCCGCGTGCGCCGATTCAGCCCAGCAGCATGGATGTCGGCACCAGCAGGCCGTTTTCGGCACCAGCGAGACCGCCGTGCAGACGCAGGTGCGGTGCGCGGTAGCCCCCTGCGAGCCAATGCTCAGCGGCGCGGCGCCGCGACTGGCATGTCGGTCAAGGACCCCCACTGAACGGCCTTGAAGCCGCTCGACGTGCCGAGGATGTAGAAGGTGCCGTTGCTGGGCCGGTAGATGGCGACGTCGGCCTTGCCGTCGCCGTCGTAGTCGGCCGCAACGATCTTGTCGGTGGAATTGCCCCACTGCTCGGAGAAGAAGCCCTGCGTGCTCCTGAGCACGTACCAGGTGCCGATCGTGGGCCGGTAGATGCCGACGTCGGCTTTGCCGTCGCCATCGAAGTCGAACGCCGTCCGGCGCGGCGGCGGCTTCTCGGCCTGGTCGATCAGGAACCTGGTGCCGCCGATCAGGATGGCCCCCTGCCTGGCCGCGCCCGGGTTGGCGGCGACCTGGTAGGTCACGGTGCCGTTGCCGACGCCCGTCGCGCCTGCCGTGACCGTGATGAACGCATCGAGGCGCCGGGCGTCATGGGGGCACCCCACGGCGACACCGACGTTGACGACGAGGTTGTCAGCACCTTCGCCGCCGACTTTGACGCTTGCCGGTGTCAGGGTGACCGGGCAGGCCCCGGCGCCCATGCCCGCAGGGCCGCTGTTGTCGGGCTCGGCCGCTGCGGCGCCAAGCGTGAGGGCGATCAACGTCGCCGCTGCCAGGCGCGCCAGAATGCTGCGGCGCGGATCGTTCAAGTGGTGGCCAGACATTGATCGCTCTCCTCGATGGACATGCCGACAACGCGGCGTGCGTCTCGCGCTCTGCTCCAACATTGATAACGAGCAATGGCGGCCAAACCAGACAGAGAAGAGAAAATATGTCGGGGGCGCGGGTCTGCGGCCTTACAGCGCAAGCCGCAACGGCCCGCTGCGCGCCCACAGCGCGATCTCTTCATCGAGCAGGTGCTGGGTGCGCGGGTGCGCCTCGCGCCAGCCGGGCGGGAAGCTCAGCTCGGCGCGGTTGCCATCGGGCATCAGCCGCATCGCCTCGTCGCTGACCTCGCCGCGCGCATGGCACTTGATGATGGCCAGGCGCAGGCACAGAACCTGCCAGACGAAGTCTTCGCGCACCAGCGCCGACTCGACCTTGCGCAGGCCGCCGCGCTGGCCCAGCACCAGCTCGCCGACGCGGCGCAACTGGCTTTGCGAGAAGCCCGCCGCGTCGGCATGCGCGAGCACATAGGCGCTGTGGCGGTGGTGGTCGTGGTGCGAGATCATCATGCCGATTTCGTGCAGCGCACAGGCCCACAACAGCTCGCGCCGCGCCTCGACCCCGGCCTTCGGCTGGGCACTGGCGTACAGACGCTGCGCGACCTTGGTGACGCGGCCGGCCTGCTGCGCATCGACCATGAAGCGGCGCTGCATCTCGCGCACCGAAGCATCGCGGATGTCGTGGCCATCCTGATGCAGGCCGGTGGCGTGGCGGCGCTCGTCGAGGTCGAACAGCACGCCCTGGCGCAGCGCGCCGCGGGCCGGGCGCAGCACGCCGATGTCGAAGTGCGTGGCCAGCGTGTACAGGATCGCGATGCCGCCGGCGATGACCGCGCGCCGCTCTTCCTTCAGGCCGGGCAGCGCGAGCTTGTCGACGCGCCCGGCGCGCAGGCACTGCTCCATCAGCCAGCGCAGCGCCTCGGGCGTGATGCTGCCGTCGGTGACGTTGCTGGCGGCCAGCAGTTGCGACACCGCGCCGACCGTGCCGGACGAACCCAGCGCCTCGCGCCAGTGCGGCGCGGCGAACGGTTCGAGCGCTTCTTCGAGCTCGGCACCGGCGGCGATCTGGGCCTGGCGGAAGGCGGCTTCGGTGAAGCGGCCGTCGGCGAAATACTTCAGCGACAGGCTGACGCTGCCGACCTGGAACGATTCGGCTCGCAGCGGCTTGCGCGCCACGCCCAGGATCATCTCGGTCGAGCGCCCGCCGATGTCGACCACCAGCCGAGGCACATCGGAAGGCTGCAGGCGGGCCACGCCGGCGTAGATCAGGCGCGCTTCCTCGCGGCCCGAGATCACCTCGATCGGCAAGCCAAGCGTGGCCTGGGCTCGGGCCAGAAAGTCGTCGCGGTTGCGCGCTTCGCGCAGTGTTTGCGTGGCCACGGCGCGCACCTGCGGCGCCTCGAAGCCTTTCAGCCGTTGCGCGAAGCGCGCCAGGCAGGCCAGGCCGCGCACGGCGGCTTCGTCGGTGAGCAGGCCGTTGGTGTCGAGGCCGGCGCCGAGGCGAACCGTTTCCTTCAGGTAGTCGACGCGCCGGTAGCGGCCGCCGATGAGCTGGCCGATCTCGAGCCGGAAACTGTTCGAGCCCATGTCGATCGCGGCCAGCTGGCCGGGCCAGCGCGGGCCCGCAGGCGAGGGGCGGGCGGGGTGGGGGTCCGGGCTTTCCATGGCGCGCATTGTCCGTGCAAAGCGGCGTTGTTTCGTGACCCGCGAGCGCCTGATTGAGCCTTCTAAAATGCCGCCACGCCCAGGCCCGCAGCGAGGCCAATGCCCAAGCCCCTGCCACCCCACTTGCCGCCACCGCCCATGCTCACCACCGACCTCGATCGCGCCCCCGCCAGCCTCGACCTGAACCGCCGCGACTTCGTTCGCGCCGCCGTCGGCAGCGGCTTTGCCGCCGCCGTGCTGCCCGTCAGCGCGCAGACCGTCAAGACCGACAGCATCGGCCTGACAGTGGGCGAGATCACGGTCCATGTCGGCGACTTCAAGATGCCGGCGTACCGCGCGATGCCCGCTGCCGGGGCTGGCATCAGCGGCGCGCTGCCGGTGGTGCTGGTGATCTCCGAAATCTTCGGCGTGCACGAACACATCGCCGACGTGGCGCGGCGCTTTGCCAAACTGGGGTACCTGGCGATTGCCCCCGAACTGTTCGTGCGCCAGGGCGATGCGCAGTCGTATGGCGAGGTCGGCAAGCTGGTCAGCGAGGTCATCGCCAAGGTGCCCGATGCACAGGTGATGGCCGACCTCGACGCCTGTGTGGCGTGGGCGGCGGGCAATGGCGGCGACACGCGGCGCCTGGCCGCCACCGGCTTCTGCTGGGGCGGGCGCATCACCTGGTTGTACGCGGCACACAACCCGGCGCTGAAGGCCGGCGTGGCCTGGTATGGCCAGCTGCTCGGCGCGCCGAGCGTCTTGAAGCCGACGAATCCGATCGACCTGGTGGGCGCGCTGAAGGCGCCGGTGCTCGGGCTGTACGGCGGTGACGACGGCGGCATTCCGATGGCGGCGGTGGACCAGATGAAGGCGGCGCTCGCGGCCTCGACGAACGCGCTCGCCAAGCGGTCGCAGTTCGTCGTCTACCCGGGTGCGCCGCATGCCTTCCATGCCGACTACCGGCCGAGCTACCGCAAGGACGCGGCCGAGGATGGATGGAAGCGCTGCGTGGCGTGGCTGAAGGCGAACGGCGCGGCGTGATCGGCGCGCCGTGACCCTTCTCTACATCGTCATCGCCACCTTCGTCGGCGGCCTGCTGTCGGTGGTGATCGCCGCGAGCCTGACCGCCAGCGTGCTGAGCCGCGTGGTCCAGCACCTGGTGAGCCTGTCGGCCGGCGTGCTGCTCGGCACCGCGCTGCTCGACGTGCTGCCCGAAGCGTTCGAGAGCAAATCAGCCAGCCCGCAGGCGCTGTTCGCCACCTTGCTCGGCGGGTTGATGTTCTTCTTTCTGCTCGAAAAGGCCGAGCTGTACCGCCACAGCCACCACCACGAAGGCGACGAACACCACCACCACCACGGCTTCGACCAGCAGCAGGCCGGGCGCGGCGGCTGGAGCGTGATCATGGGCGACAGCATCCACAACTTCTGCGACGGCATCATCATCGCCGCCGCATTCCTGACCGACACGCGGCTCGGCGTGGTGACCTCGCTGGCCATCATCGCGCACGAAATTCCGCAGGAGGTGGGTGACTACATCGTGCTGCTGAACGCCGGCTTCGGGCGCCCCAAGGCGTTGCTCTACAACGCGATCTCGGGCGGCGCGGCGGTGGTCGGCGGCGTGGTCGGCTACTTCATCGTCGGGCCGTGGGAGGCGCTGTTCCCGTACCTGCTGGTGGTGGCCTCAAGCAGCTTCATCTACGTGGCCGTGGCCGACCTGATCCCGCAATTGCAGCACCGCCTGACCTGGCGCGAAACGACCGC